>CAJOPE010000016.1 GCA_905236815.1 uncultured Prevotella sp.
CAGATTTAAAAAGCAAAGAAAATGAAGAAATTAGTTTTAATGTTCGTAGCTATCGCAGCTATCTCTTTCGCATCTTGTGGTAACAAAGCTGATCAGGCTAACACAGCTGATACAACTGCTGTTGATACAGCTGCTGCTGACACTGCTGTTGCTGATACAGCTGCTGCTGACACAGCTAAGTAATTAGATTACTTACGAACAGAGAAAATTTGAGAAACACCGCTGAGGACTTTGTCTTCAGCGGTCTTTTTGTTTATTTACATTAATATTCAGACAATAATGAAATCCTTTCCCGAAAGGGGAGTTTGGGGAATTTGATAGATATGATAGATTCAAGTGCATTTCAAGGTAAAAAAGCGAAGTATTATACATTAGGTTGTAAACTCAACTTCTCGGAGACATCAACTTTTGGCAAGATGCTTTCAGATATGGGCGTTGTTACAGCCAAGGAGGATGAGGTAGCCGATATCTGTCTCATTAATACTTGTAGTGTAACGGATGTTGCTGACCAGAAATGCCGTCATGCTATCCGTCATATGGCTCGTCAGAATCCAGGTTCTTTCATTGTTGTAACTGGATGCTATGCTCAGTTGAAGCCTGAGACGGTAGCTGAGATTGAAGGTGTAGATCTTGTGCTTGGTTCTAATGAGAAGGCTAATCTGATACAGTATCTCAACGATCAGTTTACTGGTATTCGTACGGAGAATCATTTGCATGAATATCATGCTGTATCAAAAACGAAGGAGATTACTACCTTTCAACCATCTTGCAGTAGAGGTAACCGTACCCGCTATTTCCTGAAAGTGCAGGATGGATGTAACTATTTCTGTACCTATTGCACAATTCCTTATGCCCGAGGATTCTCAAGAAATCCTTCTATTGAGTCTTTGGTGAAGCAGGCCGAGGAGGCTGCTGCAGAGGGAGGAAAAGAGATTGTGCTCACGGGTGTGAATATTGGTGACTTTGGCGAAACTACTCATGAGTCTTTCCTTGATTTGGTAAAGGCTCTTGATCAGGTTGAGGGAATTAAGCGATTCCGTATTTCAAGTCTGGAACCAGACCTTTGCAGTGATGAGTTGATAGAGTATTGTGCGCATAGCCGTGCCTTTATGCCACATTTCCACATTCCATTGCAGAGTGGAAGTGATGAGGTGCTGAAATTGATGCATCGACGTTATGACACAGCATTGTTCGCCCATAAAATCAACCTTATCAAGGAGAAGATGCCTGATGCCTTTATTGGTGTAGATGTGATGGTGGGTTGTCGCGGTGAGAAGCCTGAATATTTTGAGGACTGCTATAACTTCTTGGAGAGTCTTCCTGTAACCCAATTGCATGTATTC
The DNA here is from genome assembly GCA_905236815.1 of uncultured Prevotella sp. Classification (GTDB taxonomy): domain Bacteria; phylum Bacteroidota; class Bacteroidia; order Bacteroidales; family Bacteroidaceae; genus Prevotella. The sequence goes on from CAJOPE010000016.1 coordinate 1,344, forward strand.
CCTTATTCTGAGCGTCCTGGCACTACAGCTTTATCTATTCCTTATGTAGTTAGCGACCAGGATAAACGTGCCAGAGTTCAGCGATTGTTGAAGTTGAGTGATGAGAAAACTCAGGCTTTCTATGCCGAGCATATTGGTCAAGAGGCTGAGGCCTTATTTGAGAAGGCTCCTCATGGCAAGGCGATGCATGGTTTTACTCGTAACTATATTCGTGTAGAATTGCCTGCAGCAAAGTCTGATCCTGAGTTGGATAACAAGTTGGTAAAGGTAAAACTCGGAGAGTTTAACCGCGATAAATCAGCTCTTCAGGCTGAGATCATCCTTTAATCAAAGGTATTTATATAACGTGAAACGGTCGTTTCACATTATGTCAAACGATCGTTTCATATTATGTGAAACGGCCGTTTCACATTATGTTAAACACTCGTTTCACATTGTTCAAGTGATATGAATCATTGGCTTATTCCCCATTATTGAAGGGAATAAATCGTATTATTTTCCGTAGTATTCCTTTAGTCTGTTATTTAGAAGATTGGTGAACTCATAGTTCTTCAGTCCCCATTTAGGTGCAATCAGCAGATTGGCTGGCGATTGACTCACGAATCTTTCCAACACTAAATCCTTCCTAAGAAGTCCGATGTATTTCACGATTAGTTCAATATATTCTTCCACAGAGTAAACATGGAAAGGATGCTCTGCGTATTCCTCGGCCAGTTTTGTGCCTCGGATGATTTGCATCTGATGAATTTTTAGAATGTCGAGTGGGAGGGAGGATATGACTGGAGCCTGTCGAAGGCTTTCTTGAGCGTCTTCTCCTGGTAGTCCGAGTATTATATGTCCTCCTGTTAGGACGCCTCTTTTGTGGGTTTCCTCCACTGCTTTTCGACAACATTCAAAGTCATGCCCTCTATTGATACGCTTAAGCGTTTCATCATTTGCCGATTCTATACCATATTCTACCAATACAAAGGTTCGTTGGTTTAGCTCCTCAAGATAGTCTAGAAGATCCTCGGAGATGCAGTCGGGACGAGTGCCGATGACGATACCCACAACATCTTTCACTTGCAAGGCTTCCTCGTACATCGCCTTGAGATGGTCGAGGGAATCGTAGGTATTAGTGAATGCCTGGAAATAGGCAAGGTACTTCATGTCCGGATATTTTCGTGAAAAGAATTCCTTGCCCTCTTCCAGCTGTTTGGAAATTGACTTGTGTCGGTCGCAATAAGAGGGATTGAATGTTCGGTTGTCGCAATAGGTACAACCGCCTGATGAAATCCTACCATCGCGATTCGGACAGGAAAATCCTGCATCAATGGAGATTTTCTGTACTCTGAAAGGGAACTGCTCCCTTATCCAACTTCCGAAGTCGCGATAGTAGCTCATCTTTTTTATAATATTGAATGAAATAGTATCATCTTATGATGAATCTATCCCAATAGTCAATCATTAATCTATATAATTTCTATTAGTAACAAGCGATTAATCATTTTTTTCATTAATCTTTAATCACTAATCAGGATTAGAATCCTTAATTCTATTAATCCTTAATTGAGATGCTGACAGGTGTTTCTGCTTGCTCCTTCCAGTCCTTCAACCAGTTGAACCATTCTTTTTCACCCTTGAAGCCAAAGTCCTCGTCGGCACTTGTATAGGCTAGCTTGTAGTGCAACTTGTGGCAGTTTGACTTTACTACAAGAGTGTAGTCATCTTTATTGGCTTCTTTTTCGCTATCGAAGAAAGTAGATGGAACATAGATGCCCAAGCCAACAGTCTCGAGCTTGTGCTTGCCATCATCCTTTCCTGTAGGCCAGTCTGTTCCATAGCAACCTCTCAAACCCTTGTTGTCGGAGAATTCCTTGGAATTCTTCACGTTGATAAGACCTGTTGCAAAGCGATAATCCTTAATGTCACGATTGAATGTAACATCTACGTCAAAATCGCGATGACCACCATAGATGGTATAACGGATAGTAGCATTTACTGGCTTGAGCCCTGGGGCAGGTACCCATCCGCGATCCTCAACCTCGACAATAGCGCGAAGAGGACCTTCTGTGATAACACGCTGCTCCTGACGCTTCATATTATCGAACAGCTGCATCTTGCTGCCATCCCATCCGCGAAGTGCGCCAAGGCCATAGGTGTTTCCCACCCAAAGCACGTCGTCGCCTGATCCATTTGCCAGCTGCTTGTCGTCTGGGTAGAACTGAGTGTCGTAGATAACCAGTCCCTTGTGAGTTTTTCCGTAGAGGTCAATCGTCTGACGGTTATCGAAATAAACTCTCATAGCGATCAAGTCGCTCTCAAAGCAAACGCCATGTGAGTGAACGTAGTGATAGCGGTCTTTGGTTTTCTTATCAAAGGAAAGGCCACGGAGATAGATATCCTGTTGGTTCTTGGCAAGTTTTTTGTTCTTGCTTGGAACTACAAGTTCTGCAAAAGTTCTGGAGGCATATTCTTTTTGTTCTCCATCTTTATATAAGGTAATCTGATAAGTTTTTTTCTCCTTCTTGTCAAGGTCGGCGAGGAAGAACACCTCATCATTGTATGCATCCTCGTCGAGGTCGTCAATTTGCGAAGGAATTTCCTTTCCGTCAGAAGTAACAACCACTCGTTTGATATCCTCGCCATATTTTTTCAGCGAGATAGTAACAGGTTGGTCATTTCTTACCTCCTTTGTTGGGTTGGTAACAGTTACCTGGATTGTTTGTTGTGCAGCAGCCGATAGACAAAGACATGAGGCCATTGCTAATAGTAGGTTTCTTTTCATTTGTATTTAGTTGTTATAGTTTGTCGAATGTTTTAATACCCTTTGCATAATATTTCCAAAGGATGGAATAGTTGGTTCGTTGTGGAACTCGTGCCACCTTTCGGTTGTCTTGAATAGCTCTTCTGTCGTTTACGAAATCCTTCTTCCATTTTTTGAAGGCTTTTCTTGCCTTGAGAATAGCCTTGAAGTCTCCCCAGTTCCGGTTTAGAATCAAAGTCTGGAAGGCAGCTAAATAGTCGAGGAAGAAACGCATTCTCATCACCTGCTTCAACTCATTGTCGGGCAAATTTTTATAGAGCATTGTCAGGTTATTGCGGAAATTCAGGAAAGTCTTCATTGGATTACTTTTTGGAAGTGTACCTCCTCCCACATGAAATACCTTGCTTTCTGGCAAGCAATAGATAGACCTTCCCATCGCACGAAGACGCCAGCAGAGGTCTATTTCCTCATTGTGTGCAAAAAAGCGGCCGTCTAAACCATTTGCCATCCAATAGTCTTTTGAGCGAATCATCAGACAGGCCCCTGTAGCCCAGAGAATTTCCTGTGGGTCATCGTATTGTCCATGGTCTTTTTCCACAGAGTCAAAAATTCTTCCTCGGCAGAAAGGATACCCATATTTATCAATATACCCACCGCAAGCGCCAGCATATTCAAATGAATCCCTTGCATATTCGGCCAGTAGTTTAGGTTGACAGGCAGCTACCTCCTCGTGACTATCCATAAATGCGATGAGCGGAGAAAGCCAGTTGCTCGAAACCTCAACGTCCGAATTCAACAGGATATAATATTCAGCCTCAATCTTCTGAAGGGCCTTGTTATAGCCCTCAGCGAAACCATAATTCTGTTCCAAAACCAATGTTTTTACCTTTGGAAACTCAGTTTGAAGCATATGCATGGAACCATCAGTCGACGCATTGTCGGCCACCCAGATTTCAGCATACTCTTCGGAAAATTCAATGACGTTTGGAAGATACTTGGCGAGCATCTTCTGTCCATTCCAGTTCAGAATTACGATAGCAACTTTAGTCATAATATGCAAAGTTACTAAAAAGAAAGCAATTTGGGATAAAACAGAGATGTAAATACAAATAAATCAATTATAAATTTAAGTTAAAATCATATTTTTGGCTGAATAATTTAATTTTTTTAGCTTAAAATTTGGTTCTTTCAATGTTTTTTAGTACTTTTGCCATTGGATAATAGAATATTCGATTAGTGAGAAGAACTTATTTCATACTATTTCTTATAATGACCCTTTGCGTGGCGTGCCAGTTTAAGCTCACACCAGGCGAGGATGATGATGCTGCAATTCGTGTTGAAGTGCAGCGGTATGATCGTTTGGAGGCTCGCTATCTCACTACCGCCGATTATTCTGCACTCATGCAAATGAATACAGATTATCCAATGGAAACAAAGACCCTTATTGAGAAGATGCTGAAATTGGGTGATGTTCGAGATATGAACATTAGCAATAGATTCTTGATGTTCTATCAGGACAGCACACTTCAGATGGTGGTATCAGATGCTGAGGCAAAGTATGCCAAAATGGATGATATCAATGATGAACTCACAAGGGCTTTTGAGAAACTCTCGGAGTGGATTCCGAATATCAAGGTTCCAACATTTTATTCTCAGATTGGTGCTTTCGATCAAAGTATTGTTGTAGGAGATAACACTGTTGGTATTTCTCTTGATAAATATATGGGTGAGGATTATCCTATATACAAAAGATACTATAGCAAGCAGCAGGTAAGGTCAATGAAACGAAGCTACATTGTTCCTGATTGCATCTGCTTCTATTTGCTGAGCATGTATCAACTGGAGGATTTCGATGAGCGACCACAGATTGAGAAGGACTTGCATATTGGAAAAATTATGTGGGTAACAAATCAGGTTCTTGGAAGAAATGCCTTTACCATGACTTATGTAGCTCCTATTGAGAGATATATGAAGGTACATAAGAATGTGACAGTAAAGCAGCTCCTTGAGGCAGAGAACTATCCAGACTTTAAAAAGTAAGACTCTAATTCTTCTTTCTCGGTAATATTTCGTAAATTTGCATTCAAATAAGTAAATTTATGAAGAAATTCTTAATATTTTGTGCAGCAGTAATTATGGCATCAACTTTAAATGCAGTGGAGAAACTGGATCTCAAGTCGATTACTTCTGGCGAATTTTCTGCAAATTTTATTTCTGGTATTAATCCAATTAAGGGCACCGATCAATATGCTTCTGTAAGTATTGACGGTAAGCGTGTAGTTAGATATTCTTTCAAGACAGGTAAACAGACAGCTGTTCTCTTTGACCTTGATAAGGCTAAAGGTGAGAAAATAGAGGAGTTGGATGGTTATATAATCAGTCCTGATGGTAAGAAATTGTTGATTCGTACTAAGACCAACTCAATTTATCGCCGTTCTTATTATGCTGAATTCTTCATCTATGATATTGCTAATGCTACCTTAAAGAAACTTTCTGCAGGTGAGAATCAAGAAATTCCAACCTGGTCGCCAGACTCCAAGAAGGTGGCTTTCGTTCGTGATAACAATATTTTTGTTACAGATGGAGATAATGAAACGCAGATAACCACTGATGGTAAGTTTAATTCAATCATTAATGGTAAGCCTGATTGGGTGAACGAAGAGGAGTTTGGATTCAACAAGGCCTATGCGTGGAGTGCAGATAGCAGATATATCACTTGGATAAAATATGATGAGAGTAGGGTGAAGACCTATTCACTCCAGTTCTTTAAGGGAATGAGTCCTGAATTTACAGAGAATTCAGAATATCCAGGACTTTATTCTTTCAAGTATCCTAAGGCTGGTGAAGATAATTCCATCATTTCCCTTTGGACCTATGATTTGCAGAGCAGCAGTGCAAAGCAGGTGAGTCTTCCTTTGGATGCTGAAGGCTATATACCTCGTGTGCTTCCAACCTCTGATAAGAATCGTGTGATTGCCTATACGATGAATCGCCATCAGGATGTGTTCAATATTTATGCAGTGAACCCTTCTAGCGGCGAGGTGAAACTTCTGATTAAGGAGAGTGTTGCCAAATATGTGAAGGAAGAGGCAATGGAAGGTACGGTTATCGGCCAGGAGCATATCCTCTTGTTGAGCGATCGTGATGGTTACATGCACCTTTATCTCTATGATAAGGAGGGAAAACTGCTTCGCCAGGTTGAGAAAGGCAACTATGATGTTACTGATGTCTATGGCTATGATGAGAAAAACGGTGATGTTTATTATCAGGCTGCCGCTATCAACCCACACGACCGACAGGTGTATGTAGCTCATAAAAATGGCAAGGTAGATCGCCTAACAGAAGCAGAAGGCTCTAACTCTGCTGTCTTCTCGGGTGACTTCAAATATTTCGTAAATACGTGGAGCAGCTATGATCATCCTTATGTTTTCTCGTCTAGAAGAAATAATGGTAAGATAATCGAGGTCTTGGAGGATAATAAGGATTTGCTTGCAAAGACTCAGAAATATACATGGGGAAAGCGTGAAACTTTTACCTTTACCACTTCAGAGGGCGTGAAGCTTGATGGATGGATGGTGAAGCCATTGGATTTTGATGCAAATAAGAAATACCCTGTAATCTTGTTCCAGTATTCTGGTCCGGGTAGTCAGCAGGTTCTAAACAGTTGGAGCACAGGAAGTATGGGCACAGGTGGTGCTTACGATTATTATCTGGCTCAGAAAGGCTATATTATAATATGTGTAGATGGCCGAGGAACAGGCGGAAGAGGTGCTGAGTTTGAAAAATGCACTTATTTGAAGATTGGAGACTTGGAGTCAAAAGATCAGGTGGAAACAGCTTTGTATGCCGCTTCCCTTCCTTATGTAGATGCAGATCGTATTGGTATCTGGGGTTGGAGCTTTGGAGGTTTCAATACCCTTATGAGTATGAGCGAGGGCAGAAATGTGTTCAAGGCAGGAGTATCGGTAGCTCCTCCAACCAATTGGAAGTATTATGATACCATCTATACCGAGCGCTATATGCGAACTCCAAAGGAGAATCCTGCAGGTTACGCAACTAACCCAATTGAGCGTGCGGATAATCTGAATGGAGCTTTGTTGCTCTGTCATGGAATGGCCGATGACAATGTTCACCCACAGAATACCTTCGAGTATGCTGAGGCTTTAGTGCAAAAAGATAAAGATTTCAAAGAAAATTATTATACTAATAGAAACCATAGCATTCGCGGCGGAAATAGTCGTAATCACTTGCTTCGTCAGATTGCCGACTGGTTTGATAAAAACTTAAAATAACAGTAACTTTATGAGAGCAAAACCAGGATTCAACATCCGTGAAGTATGCGGCGAGAACATCATCGTTGCAGAGGGAGAAGAGAATATTGATTTCAGTAATATTATCAGCATGAACGAGAGTTCTGCTTATCTCTGGAATTCAGTAAAGGATAAGGATTTCACCCCAGAAGATCTGGCTGATTTGCTTACCCAAGAATATGAAGTTGATGATGAAACTGCTTTGGCAGATGCCAAAACAGTTAGTAATCAGTGGATAGAGGCTGGTATTGTAGAATTATAATACTAGCAATTAAATTGCACCAAAAAGAGGAATCCATATCCGTCGGTAAATCCCCAGGAGGTATCGGCGGATAGGGGAAAGGTGCATCCAGCACCAGGAATAAGTTTTCCATTTGCGGCCAGCTGTGAGGTCCATTTTGTTTCTTCCTTTTCTGTAGAAACCTATCACAGAGCCTTTTACATCTTCTATTTTACAATATTCATAGCCCAGATTTCCATCTCCGCGAAGCGTGACATTCTCCCCGTCAATTTTGACAATGCGGTGAAGTACAAAATGTCGTGGAGCAATTTCTGCAAGAACAGGGTCGCCAACCTTTATGTCGTGGGCTTTTTCCATAAGCGCCTTGTCGCGATTGTCTTCCAGGAAAGGGCGCATAGAAACACCGCGAAGTCGCAATGTAATAGTATGTCCCTCGTTCATCATTTTTACAATTTCCGGAATGAAAATCTCATTAGGAAATTGCTTCTCCACTATTTTGATATTGTTTTGTTGCATAATACGGCAGCTTCTTTGTTGGGGAGACAATGGAGTGTATAGACACCTGTGGTCTCAACAATCTTGGTAACTGTGTCGCAGATACGGTTGAAGATATCTGTATCCCATTTCATGCTAGAGCAAGAAGGGAGAACCGAAGCAAAAGCCTCGATAGGTCTTAGCTTGTCAATAGAGTTCTCTGGAGCACGGTCGATGCGGGTAATAGCACCTAGGTTGGCTTTCACGTTGCGATAGCAAGGGGTCTTTCCACTCCATGGACTACCATAAATGAAAGGTTTCCCCTCGATAACTCTTATGATAGGATTGTCATCGTTCATAAGGTCGCAGCCAGGCAAATGTCTAAGCCACATACTCACTTGCGTGCTCTTTCCAGTACCACTCTTTGCGATGAAAGCATAGCCATAGCCATTCTGTCTTACCAATGAGGCATGAATGAGCAGAGTATCCTTGAAGCTTCCTGCGAAAGCAAAGACCAGCATTAATGCATTGTTGAGGCCGAAAGTGCGCATATTGTAATCACCTTTTAAGGCACATCTGCATTTATTGAATTCCTTGTTTCCTATCAGCAGACTACATTCATCCTGACGAATGTTCTTGATGATGAACTGATATCCTCCATCAGAAAGCTTGTCAACAACCGTGTCGCCATTGCCTGTGTCGAAAGCGCGTATTCTTTTTCGCAGCTCCTTTTTTACAGGTCGGATAGTGTCATCGACGGTTAATTCAAAAAAAAGAGGCTCGTTTTCGTCAATCTTCTCCACGCGGAAAGGCTCAAGCGAAGGCAAAAGGCGCATACTATTAATGTGAGAATCCTCAAAGACGATTCTCACATTTAATTCTGCTATTCTGAAATAGTTAATTGATGCCATTATTTCTATTGCGCATCGTCCTCGAATGGAATGATAGGCTTAAATGCAAATTCAGTCTCATTGAGATACTTGATATCGAATCTGCGCAATTCATCATTCATCGTATTGAGCTCTGCGTTCTTTTTCTTTTTTGACTGGAAAAAATGAACAGAAGTCTTTTTCTTTCCTGCACGGGAGTACTTGTTTACAAGTTTATTGAACTTCTTCTCAGCTTTTTCTTTCGAGTTTGCATAGGTTACAAAGCAAGTTCTGTTCTTGTATCCCTGTTCTGCAAGATAGTCTCTCAGCTGATATGAATAGTTGTCCCGGCTTACCAAGAAGTTGGTCTTTGAATCAAAAAAAGCGGAGTCAACTTTCTGAATGTCTGTGACATACACGGTAGAATCGTTAAACGAAGCCGCAAATCCAAACATATATGTTGTCTTCATTTCCTTCTTTGCAGCTGCAGGAAGCAGGCAAAGGGCAGAAAGCAACAATAAAGTATACCTAAGAAATCTCATTTACCTTTTGTTTATTATTTTATTTTTAACCGAGATACGCTTTCAGGTTCCTTTGGGTTTCCTTGTGTCTCAGTCTTCTAATTGCTTTTTCTTTAATTTGGCGCACTCGCTCACGGGTGAGTCCGTATTTGTCGCCAATTTCTTCAAGAGTCATCTCTGGACCTTCAATTCCAAAGAATGCCTTGATGATGCAGCGCTCTCGGTCGTTCAACTTCTCGAGCACTCTGCCCACCTCGTCTCTCAAACTTTCTTTTACTAGTTCAGAGTCGGCCAGTGGGGCCTCCAGATTTGGCAGAACGTCGAGCAGATTGTTGTCCTCTCCATCAGCGAAAGGAGCATCCATGCTCACATGGTGTGTATTCACCTTCAATGCCTCTTCAATCTTATCCTCAGGGATTTTGATATCCTCGGCAATTTCCATGATGCTTGGCCGGCGTTCATTTTCCTGCTCAAACTTGTTGAGCATCCGGTTTATCTTGTTCACACTTCCCACCTGGTTTAATGGGAGTCTTACAATTCTACTTTGTTCGGCAAGTGCCTGAAGAATACTCTGACGAATCCACCAAACGGCGTAAGAAATAAACTTAAAGCCTCTGGTCTCGTCGAACTTCTCGGCCGCCTTAATGAGTCCGAGGTTGCCCTCGTTGATCAGGTCAGGAAGCGAAAGTCCCTGATTCTGATATTGTTTTGCTACGGAAACAACGAATCTCAGATTCGCCTTGGTGAGCCTTTCAAGCGCTCTCCTGTCTCCTTTTCTGATTCTTTGTGCAAGTTCAACTTCTTCATCCACTGAGATGAGCTCTTTGTGACCGATTTCTTGTAAATACTTGTCAAGAGAGGCACTCTCTCGGTTAGTGATAGATTTCGTGATCTTCAGTTGTCTCATGGTATGTTTAGAAATTTAAAGTCTTGGCAAAAATACGGTTTTTCTATCACATACACAAAAAAAATAGTAGGTATTTAACTAAAATACCTACTATTTGCTTATTTTTTATATTCTTATCTTTCTTAGTCAGAAAGAGGTACTGCGAAGTATGCTTTCTTGCCAGTTGGCCAGATACCCTGGATATAGAGTACAGGATCTTTGCTAGTAGAAGCAGACTTGACAAGTTTCTGAAGTTCGTCGAGTGTATTTACAGGCTCGTCATTAATCTTCTGGATAATGAATCCGCGGCCGATGCCAGCTTCCTTCAAGGCACCGCTGTTCACCTTGGTTACTTCAATACCCGATTTAATGTTCAATTCCTGTTTCTGCTTATCAGTAATTTCGCGGAAGTTTCCACCCAATACATCGAGGTCGGCTGCCTTGATAACAGAGGTTGTACCCTGAGAATTCTTCAAAGTAACAGTCTTGGTAATCTTCTTCTTGTTGCGCATGTAAGTGATAGAAGCCTTGTCGCCAGGGCGCTTGCTGCTCAACAATTCCTGAAGTTCAGACATCTTGCTAACCTTCTTGCCGTCGACAGCGGTGATTACATCGCCTTCTTTCAAACCTGCAGCATCACCTGCACCGCCTTCCTCGACTTTGCCAACATATACACCCTCGTTTGTACCGAGGTCTACGTCCTTGCCGCTATCCTTCTGAGAGTTGATGTAGTTGAGCACATCGCCGCCCTGAATGCCAAGCCATGCACGCTGAACGCTACCATATTTCTTGATGTCCTCTACCACCTTATTCATAATAGTAGTAGGGATGGCGAAGCCGTAACCGCTGTATGAACCTGTCTGAGAATAGAGCATTGCATTGATACCAACCAATTCTCCGCGGGTGTTCACCAGGGCACCACCAGAGTTACCTGGGTTGATGGCAGCGTCTGTCTGGATGAAACTCTCTACACCGTTAGCGCCAATACCGCGGCTCTTAGCACTCACGATACCTGCTGTTACTGTGCTTGAGAGGTTGTATGGATTACCCACTGCGATTACCCATTCACCTACCTTCAAGTCATCGCTGTTGCCGATAGGCAGACTAGGAAGATTCTTGCCGTCTATTTTAATAAGGGCGAGGTCGGTAGATTTGTCAAGACCAACAATTCTTGCAGAGAATTCACGGTTGTCGTTAAGTGTAACAGTAAGTTCGTCGGCACCTTCCACAACATGGTTGTTTGTTACGATATATCCGTCTGAGCTGATGATCACACCAGAACCAGTTGCTTCCTTCTTTGGAGTTTGAACCTGACGCTTCTGCTTTCCACCGTTACCCTGATTAGGATTTCCGAAGAAACCGAATGGGTCGAAGAAATCGCCGAAAGGATTGTCCTGTACCTCAACCGTCTTGGTCTTTGAGTTCTGAACATATTTAATATGTACAACTGCAGGGAGTGCCTTCTCGGCAGCATATGTCAAATCTACAGGCTGACCAGGAACTGCAGCGGCTGGAGCTTCGGCTGCATTTGCCTTAACAAAGGCACCAGCAGAAAATGCGAGCGAAACAACGCAGGCACCTGCTACTAAATACTTAGATACATTTTTCATGTTACTATGTTTTTAATTTTACTTTCTTTTTTCTTTATCAGAGCAAATATCTTGCCAACTCTGATTTCGGATGCAAATATAATTGCAAAAATTGTGATTATGTCAAATTGTCATCTATCTTTATTCCATTTTAACAATTCGGTTTCGAAAATTTAAAGTCCTTAATCGAAATGGCTATTAAATTCACATATCTTTTATTTGCTGAGTTTTTAGTTTTATATTTGAAACTAAATATACTATACTATAAAATGCTGTTAACAAATAACTATTGCGTTTACTTGCATAATTGTTAGGTGGGTTCATCGAAAAGTTGTATCTTTGCACGTTGAAAGCAGTGCTCCGGTCTGCCGCTGGCATCTTTTGAGATGCGAGAGGAAAGTCCGGGCGACATAGGGCGCTTCACTTCCGAAAATAGAAGCTATTGGTGACAGTAGGTGTCGACAGAAGAAAATAACCGCCTTTGATGCGTCGGTTAAATCAGAGGTAAGGGTGAGAAGGTGGTGTAAGAGACCACCAGCAGGCAGGTGATTGTCTGGCTGTGTCATCTGGAGGTCGCAAGTTCATGTATACCGCAGTTTGAGGGTAGCCCGCCCGATATCCTTCGGGATTCTGCGGAGGGTAGAACGCTTGAGCTCAGGGGTGACTCTGAGACTAGATAAATGGCAGACGGCATCGCAAGGTGCAACGGAACCCGGCTTATAGGGGCACTGCTTTCATTTTTTTTTATGTGATAGAAACGTAATCTCTACAAAAGATGCAGTTAAACGAACCAGAAAAACAGATTCTAAACGATTTTGAGCATAAGGTAACTAATCGTATGGCGAAATATGCTGATGAGCCTGATTTCCCAAAGTTGGAAAATTATGGTATCACTCGTATGGAACTTGATGATTACCTTATAGATAAGCAAGCTATCCTCGATTTTGGTGGATCAAAGCGTATGCAGTATACCGTTTTGGGATTTTTGGTAATCCTTCCAGTTTTGATATTGGATATGGTGCCAGAGGATGCCCGTCCTTATGGAATCTATACGGTGTTTGCAGCCGTTGGAGTGGGGCTTCTCATTGCGGCTTTCCTTAAGGCTTTGCAGAAGATGATCATCAGTGTGAAGCTGAAGAATCAAAAGGATATCAAATTCGAAAAATATATCAACGCAGTTTTGTTTTATCAGCCTAAATAATAATGAATATACCTGATTTACCTGATTTTATGGCGTATAAGGACAAATTCACAGAAAATGGATTTGTCGAGAAGATTTCGCGCATCGCCAAGCGCTCTGGTGCGAAGCTGGTTTATGCAGCTCTCATCTTGTATTACACCTTGCAGAGCGATAAGGTTTCTGTAAAGGATAAGGCTATTATCATCGGTGCCCTCGGCTACCTCATCAGTCCGCTGGATGTGATTCCTGATGCAATTCCTATTGCTGGATTGACTGATGATCTTGGTGTACTTCTTTTTGTTATCAACAAATTATGGAAGGAAGTGGGGGATGATGTTAAGGAAAAGGCCCGCAAGAAACTTTCCGAATGGTTCGATCCTGAGGAAATGAAGGCGGCTGATGACTTGTTCAAGGAAAATCCAACCGAAGACCCTGTGTGATTTCATCACGCTTGTTATTTGGAATGTATAGTTTGAAATGTAGGATGTAGAAATTTGTTTTCTACTTCCTACATTTTTTTTTATTCACTTCTGTTTTGTGGGGCGTACACTTTTGGGTATCGCTCATCTGCATATTTCATATTAGAATACTCGCCAGCTTCTCTCCCACGAGTGGGCGAGAAGATTCTTAAGCATTCTCAAGTAGAATTATCCAGGTTAATTCTTTCTGGTTCTTGTATCTGTTGGAATATTTTTTTTGTGGTCATGTGTACTGTTCTTGAAACTTGGGTGGATGACTTTGATGTCGGATGGCTTTAACTTGTTTTCGGATATGTTTTCGTTGAAATGTGTTTGGTATACAAAAATGAAAATAACTTTTTGTTTTTATAGTTTTTAAGTTGTAAGTTATTGATTGATAGTGGATTTGGCTGAAAGCAATTATTTCTGTTTTTGATTTTAGTCTTGGTTGTAGCAGAGTATAGGCTTTGTCTTAGTTGTTAAAGATGGGTATTCTTCTGCAAAACATAATGTTTTGTTTTATAAGAGTTGAACTCTTGTTGGGAAAGAACTTATGTTTTATTTTATAATTTGTCAACTATTGAAATGTTATAAGGTCGAGATAGCCTACCTAAACAGGCGGTTTAGGGGTGCTAAATGGCCCATTTAGGTAGGCTATCTCGCTTGGTTAGAAAGAATGGGTAGAATATAGTTTTTCAATCATTATCTATTGGACGGAGAATGATGGGGCATGGGTTGTGATTGATTCTTATCCGTGATTCATAAGAGGGTCGGAATCTTTCGTTCAAAAACAGATTGAAAAAATTGCTTTCAGCCAAATTCACTATCAATCAATAAGTTATGAGTTGAAAAATGAAAAAACAAAAAGTTGTTTGCTTTTTTTTATATGTGGTTGTTGAAAATAGAATTCTGGTAAGTACTTTGTGATAAATCTAACTTTGGGTATGGCATAAATCCTATTTTAATTTCGTGGCTAAAACTTTCGGGCATACTGTCTTGTTAGGTTAAGGATACCTTTGGCGGAATTAAATATTGAAAATAACCAAATAATATATGAGAAAAATACATGTATCTCAATGATATTTAATAACTTATCAGCATCGTGAGTTATAGTTGTATACATCACGCTATATTTTTCGTTCAATTTTAAAAAGTTCCTCCATATTTTGAGATAATTCATTGGATATCATAAGATTAACTATGGAGGAACTTTCTAAAACGCTTTTATTTGGTTTCATCTCTACTTGTAGATGCCACATGAAGTGGAAATCCACCCCCTCTTATCATCGACAGATAATATTATTGGGATTTAATCTTCATTTCAGTTCTTTAGCCTGGCGAAGGAGGGAAGAAGGTTTCCTATAACTATGTTTTCGATACCTCATATATACCTTCTTAGCACTTAATAAAGTCCATTTCAGGAATAGCATAAATCAGCTGACGTTATAGCTATCTAATATTTTCATGAGCCTACACTCATGTAAAACAAAAAGTTCCTCCATAGTTAAGATGATGTATTTTAATTATTTAGCTCAAAATATGGAGGAACTTTTTAAACACTAAATTAACGTGAGTTCGATGAATAAAAAAACTTGCAGAAATCGTCTGCTAAACAAAATATTTCCGTAACTATGTTCGCAAATTCACAATAGAAGTACAATTTTCCAAGGTGTAGAGGTATGAAAATCTAATACTTGAAAACACCGAGGGGTTTGGGGGCGAGAAGCCCCCATGTCAGCAAGAA
>CAJOPE010000017.1 GCA_905236815.1 uncultured Prevotella sp.
ATACTGAGATACGCAAATTTTTAAGAGCATAAATACTCTCAAAAATGAAAGATTATGCGTACCTGTAGACTTTTTCAGCAGCCTCATCTCCCCCACGAGTGGGGGAGAAGCTGTGGAATAAAGTTTCCTATGAATTTTCAGGCTAAATTCTAAATCCTAAATCCTAGATCCTTAATCCTTAATCTTTAATCTTTAATCCCTAATCTTTAATCTTTAATCTCTAATCCGTAATCCGTAATCCTCACCTGAGGTTGCGAAATACTTCCAGAGTGGTGCCACCATTTGCGCCTGGTGGAAGATACCCTGCTCGAGCATTTCGAATACCTTCTCGCGAGACTCGAAATAAACCTCGAGATCCTCGGTTTCATCAAACTGAGTGTCACCAATTCGCTCGACACCCTCGGCGAGGAAGCAATGCGTGAAGTTGTTGTTGCTGCTCGAATTTGGAGCAATGCGCATCAGCTGAGTCCACTTGCCACCGCCAAAACCAGTTTCCTCCTGCAGCTCTCGCTGTGCAGCATGCAGAGGCTCTTCACCTTTCTCCACTACACCTGCAGGTATCTCGGTGGATACTTCACCCACCGCCTGGCGCCACTGACGCTCGAGGATGATTTTGCCCTCCTTGGTGATAGCAATGATGTTGATCCATTCAGGATATTCCAACACCCAATATTCATCGTTGATGTTGCCATTTGGCAGTTGAACCTTGTCTCTGCGGGCGGTGAGCCAAGGACGCTTTATGATGTATTCAGAAGACAGCGTCTTCCATTTCATTTCCTCATCTGATCTCATTGTAACAATGTATTTGTAATATTTCTTTTGGCGATTTCCTTGTCAAGTGGATTTTCGCCTACTTTGTTGTTGTCGTTGATATTCTGCACTTTAGCAAAACCTGCTTCAAGTAACTCTTCGCAGTTATCCACCTTACCAGCAATTAGTCGGCATGGCACCTTTGCCTCCAGACAATGTTCCAGAATCACACTTGGAAGCTTACCCATCAACGTTTGCTTGTCGGCACTTCCCTCGCCAGTGATCACCTCGTCGGCAGTGTGAAGCAACTCATCGAAATGCAGCAACTCCAGCAACAGTTCAGCACCACTCTGAATGTCGGCATTCATATATTGCATCAAGGCATATCCCAATCCTCCGGCAGCACCAGCTCCCGGTTTGTTGCTGCAATCGAAATCGTAGTGTTTCTTGCTCATCTCGGCAAATTTAGCAGCTCTTCGCTCCAGTTGCTCCACCACATCCGGCGAAGCTCCTTTCTGCGGAGCAAACACCCTTGCTGCACCATTCTCACCCAGCAGCGGATTGTTGACATCGCTGGCAATCATAATACGGATGTTGTGCTGCTCAAAGATAGGGGCTATCTGCTCGAAAAGCTGGTGTGGCTTTCCGAAGGAGAACTTGTCGATAAGTGCGCGAAGCATACCAATTCCACAATCGCTTGTCGCAGTACCACCCAGTCCGACAATGAGCTGCGTGCATCCACGACGGATAGCATCAGCAATCAACTGTCCTGCACCGTAGCTGGTCTCGCGAAGCGTATCTCTTTCCTCTACAGGAACCAGCGACAGACCAATGGCCTGTGCCACCTCGATGATAGCCAGGTCGCCTTTAACAGCATATTCTGCATCCACCGAGCGCATCAGCGGGTCCTTCACGCGAACCTTCACTTTTTCAGCACCCAGCGCATTTGCAAACGCCTCCAGCATACCATCTCCGCCATCGCTGACTGGTATCTGCACGAGTTCATCGGCAGGGAACGCCTTGGCAGCAGCTGCATTCGCCTCGCTGCTGGTGAGACATCCCTTGAAACTATCAATAGCTAAAATTTTTTTCATTTCTTCCAGTCACTATAGATGCAATTGGTCTGTGAAGTCATAGTAACGTTGAGCTTCTTACCCTTAACTTCCCTCTGAGCAGACATGTGAGTAGTTACACTGCGCTGATAGTCGTTCATGAAGAAAGTATAAGTGTTGTCGAGCTTCATATTCAACAAGTTGCTTGAATTGGAAGTACTAGCAAAATTTATTACAGCACCACTCGTCTTAGTAGGAAGGATAATGCTGGTGCAAGTAGATTCGATGATACCTTCGCCAGCCTGCTTAGGCATACTCATTTCGATGGTCTGTCCTTTCTCGATAGGCTTTCCGTAGATCGAGTTGTTGAGAATAGCCAGCAAATGCTCCTTGGTGTATTGTTGCACTACAGCTTTAAGGAACTGCTCACGAGTCATAGTGAGCTGCAGGGCAGGCTTTTCATTGAAAGTCTTGTCGGCCATATTGGCATAGGCAAGAAGAATCTCCTTATAATTCAGCACGTCAATCGGTGTTCCGTTCTTGTCGAGCTGAAAGAGTATGAGGTGTGCCGACTGTTTCATGCTTTCCTCTACTGCAGAAGTAATCTCGTCGCTCTTACCCTCACCGTTGGTAACCTTGATGTCCTTGTAGCAGAATGACTGAACGAATCCTGAGTCGTTTTTCTCACGGATTTTCATACCATATTTATAGTTGATATTCATATCCATGCTATAAGAGTTATCCTCTGCAAAGACATGGGTAATAATATTCTGGCTATAGGCAACAGAGTCGCCCACGTGAAACTGAGGTTTCACTATATAGCTTTGGGCAAAAGCAGGAATAGTGGCTGCTATTGTAAATAATGTGATAAATATCTTTTTCATAGTGCAAATATACGAAAGTTTTTGTATATTTGCAGATAATCAATAAATTAATTAAGACAGAATAATATTATGGGACCAATAAGTTGGATAATCGCGGGTATTGTGGCTGGATTTATCGCCAGCAAGTTGATGGATGGATCAGGTAAGGGTTGCCTTGTTGATCTTATCCTAGGTATTGTCGGTGGTAGTTTTGGTGGCTGGCTGATGAGCCTAGTTGGAATTTCCGGCAATGGTGGCTTTATTGCCAACATCGCTGTGGCAGTGGTAGGTGCTGTTGCTATCCTTTGGATTTTCAATAAATTGTTCAAGTAAATGACTCGGGAGGAAGGCATCTTTAAGGTTTCAAAGTTCCTGGATTCTACCGTAAAGGTGTGCATGGGCATTTCTACTTTGGTGTCCATCTTAAAGTTCGCCAATGAGTTCTTGATGGTTACAGGCACACCTCAGGTGTTTTTGGATTATATCGGAGTGGCTTCTTTTTCGATTGCTTTTGGTATCTTGGGCAACTCGCTCATCAAACAGGGAAAGAGTTGGGGATGGCTGCTTGTAGTTTCCATTGCAGGAAGTCTTTTGGGAAAGATACTTACAGTGAATTCGCCGATGGGAAGAGTCCTGATAGCCATTGGATATATAGCAGAGATTGTTGTGATCTTCCTTCTGCTTTTCAACTTTGAGAAGAATATCAAGTATTACGCAATTGCTTATCTTGCATCTGCCTTTATCGGTGTATTCATGGGAATGGGAGTTTACATCTTTCAGAATGCTTCTCAAGAAAACATCGTAATCATCAGTAAGTCGATTTCATTGACACTAATGATAGCTTCCTTGATCTGCTATTACTATTTTGCTAAATCGTTTACATCTGCAAAAAGGTAATTAGACATTTCCCAAAATATTCGACCCTGTAAGGTGTCGCACAGATCTCATTCGCGGATGTTGTGCGACCGCTTACAGGGTCGAGTTATCTTGTAGTCTAACCTAGATAATTCATAGATATTCTACTTGGGAGTAATTAAAAATCTTCTCCCCCACGAGTGGGGGAGAAGCAGTGGAATAAAGTTTCCTATGAATTATTCAGGCTAAAACATCCTCCCCTTCGGGGAGGCTTGGTGGGGTTTACTCTTTCATCAAGAAAGCCTTGAAATCCTCAAAGCTGTTCTTCATTTCAATGTTCTTCTTCTCGCCACGCATGAAGGCCTGAAGACGCTCTGGGATTGCAACATCACCACCGATGATAGCATCTACCTTCTCCTTAAATTTAGCAGGGTGAGCAGTCTCGAGGAAGACACCAGTCTCGCCTGGCTTCAATCCTTCCTTCAGTGCACGATAGCCGCAAGTACCATGAGGATCAAGGATATAGCCTGTTTCGGCGAAGCACTGCTTCATAGTCTCCTGAATCTGTTCGTCGGTATAGGTAGCACCGCTGATGAGCGAAGTAATCTTCGCATGATCACCCTTGAAGAGATCGTAGATACGAGCGAAGTTAGAAGGATCACCTACATCCATCGCATTTGCCAGTGTCTGCTTAGAAGGCTTTGGTTCATACTTTCCGCTCTGCAGATATTTGTAGAAGATATCGTTGGCATTGTTGGCTGCAATGAAGCGCTTTACAGGCAGACCAGATACCCAGCCGAAGATACCGGCGCAGATATTTCCGAAGTTACCAGAAGGTACACATACTACCATGTTATCAGCCTTGCCCAACTTCTTCAACTGTGCGTAAGCATAGAAATAATAGAATGCCTGTGGCAAGAAACGAGCCACGTTGATACTGTTGGCTGATGTCAGCTTCATGTGCTTGTTGAGTTCCTCATCCATGAAGGCGTTCTTTACAAGTGCCTGACAGTCATCGAATACGCCATCCACCTCAATAGCGGTGATATTCTTGCCGAGGGTAGTAAACTGACTCTCCTGAATCTTGCTCACCTTGCCCTTTGGATAGAGCACGTACACGCGAATACCGTCAACTCCCAAGAAGCCATTGGCAACAGCAGAACCTGTATCGCCAGAAGTAGCAACGAGCACATTGATCTTGTCAAGTCCTTCCTGCTTTACGAAATACTGCAGCAGACGGGCCATGAATCTAGCGCCTACATCCTTGAAGGCGAGGGTAGGACCGTGGAAGAGTTCAAGAGAATAGATATCCTCCTCAACCTTTACAGCTGGTACATCGAAAGCCAATGTGTCATAAACAATCTGCTTCAAAGCCTCAGCCTCGACATCCTCACCAAACCAAGCCTTAGCAACTTCGTAGGCGATTTCCTGGAAAGAGAGATCCTCGATATGGTCGAAGAATTCCTTTGGCAACTTGTTGATAGTCTCAGGCATATATAAACCCTTGTCTGGGGCGAGACCCTTTACAACTGCTTCGTGCAGAGTAGCCTGAGGGGCCTGCTTGTTTGTACTGTAATATTTCATAATCTATTTACCCACCTCCAACTCCTCCCTAAGGGAGGAGAGTTTGAATGGCTTTATTGTTTAATACTTGTTGCTTATCTCATTATATCCCACCTATTCCGTCTTTATACATTTCAGAGTTGGAGATCCCCCAGCAATTTATGCATATCAGACTCTCCTCCCTTTGGGAGGAGCAGGAGGTGGGTATTTACAATTTCATAAACTCTTCCATGAATTCCTGGAGTACCAGCTGACCGTATTCGCCTTTCACGCAGCTCACCTCATCATATTCCTGGACAGAATCAGGCTGAATGCCCTTGTACCAGAAGATGAAAGGAACATCCTCCTTCACGTGTGTGCGAATCTCTACAGGAGTAGGGTGGTCGGGAAGAATAGCAATGGCTACAGGCTCATCCCAATTGACAACCTCTTTGTAGATTGTCTCAATAACACGATGGTCGAGATACTGGATAGCATTGATCTTTAAGTCGAGGTCGCCGTCATGACCAGCCTCATCGGATGCTTCCAGGTGCAAATAAACAAAATCCTGCTTCTTCAGCGCATCAATAGCAGCCTGTGCCTTACCTTCGTAGTTGGTGTCGGCTAAACCAGTAGCTCCTGGTACCTTGATGATGTCCAGACCGGCATAGTGACCAATACCTCTGATGAGATCTACGGCAGAAATCACACTACCCGTCTTGATCTGTGGGAAGAGCTGCATCAAGGTCTGCATGCTAGGGCGATAACCGCCACTCCAAGGCCAGATGCTGTTGGCAGGGCGCTCGCCCTTGGCAACTTTCTCCTTATTATATGGATGCTCACTGAGCAACTCCTGTGATTTCAGAATTAATTCGTTTACTAAGTCGGCAGTTTCCTTACCGCTCATGCGAACCTCACCTGTAGGCTTTCCATCCAGGCCAATGATAGGCTCGTGCTGATCTTCCCAGCCTTCCTCGCTCTTTACCAGCAGAGGCTTCCATTCCTCGTTTGGATGATCGTGAGGAGGCGCACAGACGATGTGCTTGCTGGCATACTTGATAACGAGCAGATGGCGATACTGAATACCAGTGATGAACTTCACACGGTCGTTGCCCAGTTTCTCGTCGAGATACTTCATCAGTATATCACCATTCTCGGTAGAGAGGTTTCCACCATTGTGAGTGATGATACGGCCATCTTGCAGTGTGATAACGTTACAGCGGATTGCCATATCCTCAGGAGCCATCTCATAGCCGATAGAAGCAGCCTCGAGTGGTCCACGACCTTCATATACCTTATTTAAATCATAGCCCATGATGGCTGTGTTGGCCACCTCGGAACCTGGCATAAAACCATCAGGAACTGTAACCAGTCTACCTGTTTTACCTTCCTTAGCGAGAAGGTCCATATATGGAGTTTGTGCATATTGCAGCAATGTCTTTCCACCCAGTCTTTCAACAGGATGGTCGGCCATGCCGTCGCCTAATATTATTATATGTTTCATATCCTATTAAATATTAGCAATACTCATTACGTTAGCGAATACACCGGCAGCTGTTACGTCAGCTCCCGCACCATATCCCTGAATCAACATAGGATATTTCTTGTAACGCTCGGTAGTGAGCAATACGATGTTGTTAGAACCTTCAAGATCGTAGAATGGATGATGCTGGTCTACTGTCTTCAGCGCAACGTTTGTCTTGTCGCCATCGAGTGTGGCAACAAAGCGCCAGCGCTTGCCTTCTGCCTCGAGCACCTTGCGGCGTTCCTCGAAATCTGCATCGAGCTCTGGCAATTTCTTCCAGAAATCCTCTACGCTGCCCTCGAAATACTCGCTTGGCACAAAGAGGTTCTTCTCAACATCCTCCTGACTGATCTTGTAACCAGCCTCACGACTCAGAATAACGAGCTTGCGAACTACGTCAGTTCCGCTCAGGTCGATTCTTGGATCTGGCTCAGAATATCCCTGCTCCTTGGCTCTCTTCACAGTCTCAGAGAAAGGAACATCTGCTGCGATCTCGTTAAAGATAAAGTTGAGCGTACCACTCAATACTGCCTCGATTTTCAGGATCTTATCACCCGAGTTGCGCAGGTCGTTGATAGTTCCGATGATAGGAAGACCAGCACCTACGTTGGTCTCAAAACGGAACTTCACGCCTCTTGACAAAGCAGTGCGCTTGAGTTTGAGATAGTTGTCGTAGTCGCCGGATGCAGCAATTTTGTTGGCGGCAATCACAGAGATGTTATGTTCGAGCAAGCTCTGATAGAGGGCAGCCACATCCTTGCTGGCTGTACAATCCACAAACACACTGTTGAAGATGTTCATGTTCAGAATGCTGTCGCGCAACTTCTCAGGACTGCTAGGCTCTGATTTCTTCAGTTCCTCGCGGAAATTATCGAGATTCAAGCCATCACGGTCGAAGATCGCATTGCGTGAAGAGGCGATACCTACCACATTGAGCTTGAGCTGATTGCGCTGCTTTAGCTCCTCATACTGACTCTTGATCTGCTCGATGAGCTTACCACCCACAGTACCCACACCACAGATAAAGAGGTTGAGCACCTTATATTCAGAGAGGAAGAAGCTATCGTGAAGCACGTTGAGCGACTTTCTCAAACTGTCCTCCTTCACAACGAAAGAGATGTTGGTTTCACTGGCACCCTGAGCACAAGCGATAACGCTGATACCACTTCGTCCAAGAGTTCCGAAAAGCTTACCGGCAATACCTGGAGAGTGCTTCATGTTCTCACCTACGATAGCGATGGTGGCAAGACCATGCTCCACATGCATTGGGAACATAGCACCATCCTCGATTTCGGCGGCGAATTCCTCGTTGAGCACCTTTACAGCCTCGTCAACATCCTCCTCACGAACACCAATAGAGGTTGAGTTCTCTGAAGAAGCCTGAGAAACCATGAATACGCTGATACCATTGTCGGCAAGCTTGGTGAAGATGCGGCGGTTAACACCAATCACACCCACCATACTCAGACCAGTGACATTGATAAGCGCAGTACCCTTGATAGAACTGATACCCTTGATAGGCTTCTTATCATCCTCGATTTTATCCATGATGATAGTGCCAGGATTCTCAGGGTTGAAGGTGTTCTTAACTCGGATAGGAATATTCTTGATACAAACTGGATAGATGGTAGGAGGATAAACCACCTTTGCACCGAAGTTACAAAGCTCCATAGCCTCCACATAACTCAGTTCGTTGATAGTATAAGCGGATGAAATCACACGAGGGTCGGCAGTCATAAAGCCATTCACATCTGTCCAGATCTCGAGCACTTCAGCATCGAGGGCTGCAGCAATGATGGCAGCAGTATAGTCACTTCCTCCACGACCGAGGTTGGTAACCTCATCAGTGTCGCGGTCGCGGCTGATGAAACCAGGAACAAGTGATACACGAGGCAAGTCACAGAAAGTATCCTTCACCAGTTGGTTGGTGAGATCGCTGTCGAGCACATTCTTGCCATTCTTCTTGCGTTCTGTCTTAATGAAATCGCGTGAGTCGAACCATTTGGCACCTCTTACAAGGGTAGCCACGATATTGCTGGAAAGACGCTCGCCATAAGAAACAATGGCGTTCTGTGTCTTCTCGCTCAAGTCGTGGATAAGGTACACACCATAATAAATACTCTTCAACTGGTCGAAGAGGGCGTCTACTTTATTGAATAAGTCTTGCTGAAGTGCTGTGTCCTCGATAATATGATCAATCATGGAATGATGGCGGTCGACCATTGCATCGAACTCTTCTTTCCATCGTTCATCATTTTTAAGGGCTAACTGGGAGGTGGCAAGGAGCTTATCGGTGATGCCGCCAAGTGCGGAAACTACAACAACGATAGGCTGGTGTTTTGCCTCGTTTTCAACGATTTTCTTTAAGCTAAGAATGCTTTTTACGGAACCTACCGATGTTCCGCCGAATTTTAAGACTTTCATTTGCATTTATTTTTAGTAATGTAATGCTCCCCTCGAGACAAACGAGGCTGAAGCAAAACTTGGCTGCAAAATTAATGAATTTGATAGAAAACGCCAAAGAAAAACTGATAAAATGTCAATGAATTATGGAAAATGCCTACAAATTATTAGTAATGAGCGTCGTTTCCTTTTAAGTGTCCCCATTGCTTTGTAGAAATAATTCCCGAATTGCTTGTTTATAATGGAAGAATTCACTATATTTGTCGTTGTCATTAAACATTTATATTACAATGATTTACTATTTTTCGGCTACAGGCAACAGTAAATATGTTGCAGAGCGACTAGGTAAGGCGCTCAACGAGGATGTTTGCTCTATTGAAAATATTCCAGATGAAATTGAGTTCAAGGATGATGAGGTCGTCGGACTTGTTGCTCCAACCAACTGGCTGGGTGCATCTCTGTTGGCTCGTGAGTTTCTAAAAAATACAAAGTTCAAGATGGGCAACAACAACTATCTGTTCTATGTTGCTACTTGTGGTTTGCTTCCAGGAGCGAGTGGTGAGGATGCCCGCCGACTTCTTGCTGCTCAGAATATAAAACTGGATGCTTCTTACAGTATTAATATGGTGGAAAACTTCACCCCAATTTTCAGTGTGAATTATAAGAGGTGTATCTCGAAGACACTCGAAAGGGCTGAAACTAAAATCGACAAGATTATCGGTCAGGTGAAAGCGCGCAAGCAGGGTAATCATACCTGTATACGATTACCTTATTTTATGCGTTCATTGATGAGTGTTCTGCTTTCGTATGAGCAGAAGACAAAGCGTTTCCGTGTGGATCAGGATAAATGTATAGGATGTAGCCTTTGTGCATTGCGATGTCCTGTAAAAGCTATTACGATGGCTACCCCTAAAGACCGTTCTCGCTCCTCATATCCTACATGGACAAAAGAGAAGTGTGCTATTTGTCTGGGATGTTTGCATCGTTGTCCAAAGAATGCTATTAATTATGGTATGAGTGCTGGTCATGGTCAGTACTTGAATCCAAATACAAAAGTATAGGCAGGCACATTGCTATTATGGAGATCTGCTTAATGATTTCAATTAAAAGGGAGGACTTGTTCCTTCCTTTTTTTATTTATATAGGTGTATAGTAAATAATGATGTGCCTTTTGAAAATGATATTTAAAACCTTGTTATTTCAATAAACTGTTAGAAGATTCTTTGAATATGCTTACAATATGTAACGAAAGTACCATTTAAAAATAACATATAGTAAGTTGTGTTATATTTTTAGTTTCTTTTTGCTGATATTTATCGGAATAATCTTTCATATTGATTAATTTTGTGCTCGTAAAGGTAAATGGATTTTTTTTACAACACAAACAATATAGGTATGGAAGATAACAAATTATTAAGGGTATTAGGGCTGAAGGAGTCTATTAGTATGACGATCGGCACTGTTGTAGGAGTAGGATTATTTACTTGTGGATCTTCCCAAATAGGTCTAGTAGGTTCATGGATAATCGGTTTTACATTTGTTTCGCTGCTCATTAGTATCTGGCCATGTTTGATTTATGGCGAAATGTCGGCAGCACTACCTGAAGCAGGAGGTACTTATAATTTTGCCAAAAGAGGTCTTAACCGTCTGTGGGCGAATATGGCAGGTTGGCATTATATAGTATCTGTTGTGGCGATTGGAGCAGGTGAGACTTTAGCTTTCTCGAATTATTTCACAATACTGCTGGAAGCAGTTGGAATTGATATCACCTGGATGGACCCGCGAATCATTGCCTGTATTCTTGTTGCTATCTTCTTGGTATTGAATTATTTCGGTATAGAGCAAAGCGGTAAGGCACAAACTATATTTATATTCTTTTTCTGGACATGTTCTATCTGTTGGTTCCTTTATATGATTCCAAAGATACATCTGGAGTATTTTGGCGGTATTGCTATGGATAAACTCCCTCCTTTCAATGAGATGATGTACATCTTCGGATTGGTATGGTGGTGTTATACGGGTTTTGAGACTTGTGTGTCTGTAGGAGGTGAGACAAAATATCCTCAGTACACTTTGCCACGTGCGCTAAAGATTTCTGTATTCCTTGTATTTGCAGTGAATGCTTTGTTCCAGTGGTTCCTCGTTGGACTTGTTTCTCACGAGTTCTATGGAATACTTGCCACAGCTGCTGCCCCATACGCAGAGGGATTAAAAGCTGCAGGACTCATTGGTGCTCCTATTATTCTTTTGTGTGTGGCTATTGCCTTTGGTGGTGACTTGAGTACCATCAATCCGGGTATTGCTGCCCCTGCACGCTACATTTACACAATGGCACTCGATCATAGTTTGCCTTCTGTTTTTGCAAAGGTTCATCCTAAGCATAAAACTCCACATATTGCAGTATTGCTAGTAGGTATCATCAACTTCATCTTGATCGCAACAGGATCTATTGATTATATAGCCTCTGTTTCCCTCATCTCTTTAGCTGTATGCTATATGATTGGATGTTTGGCTTATATGGGTCTGCGCAGACGCTATCCTGACTTGAAGCGTCCATACAAAGCACCTTATGGTGTATTGGGATGCTATATCACCATAGTGATTTATCTGTTCATGCTTTTCTTTGCCGACAAGATGGCACTTTATACAGCAGGTATCCTTTCTGTGATGTGTGTAGTTTTCTGGTATTTCTATACCAAGCACAAAGAACTGAAAATGCCAACGCTGGAAGAAGAAATCGGTATCGTCGAAGAACCTTCTGCAGAGGAGAAGGCCCGTATGGATCGCGAATATGCGATTTGGAAATGGGGTACGATAATCGTTACTATTATCTCCCTGGGTATCTATCTGATACCGATGTTTGTTTAGCAGTTTATGATTCCCGATTAATTAGCAGTGGAGGAAATTTCTATGTATAAAATTAATTTAGGTTATAAAGTCTATTCTTTTTCAGATTTGAAGGATCTGATGGCGAAGGCAACCCCAGAGCGCTCGGGTGATGAGCTGGCAGGAATTGCCGCTCAGACAATGGAGGGGCGTATTGCTGCTAAGATGCGACTTGCCGAAGTGCCTCTGTCTACTTTTTTAGCAGAGCCTCTGATACCGTACGAGAAAGATGAGGTGACGCGATTGATAATAGATACTCACGACAAGGAGGCATTCCTTCCCATCAGCCACCTGACAGTGGGAGATTTCCGAAACTGGATACTCAGCGACCACACTACAAGCGAGATGCTTGCTGCTGTGGCTCCGGGTATCACTCCCGAAATGGCAGCAGCAGTAAGTAAGATTATGCGTAATCAAGATTTGATGCTTGCGGCAGCCAAATGTAGGGTTGTTACGAAATTCCGGGATACAATCGGACTGCCAGGACGGTTATCGGCAAGACTTCAGCCGAATCATCCAACGGATGACTTGAAGGGAGTTGCTGCCAGTATCATTGATGGATTAATGTATGGCTGTGGAGACGCGGTGATAGGTATCAACCCAGCGAGCGATTCAATACCAACGCTTTACGATTTGAATCGTATGTTGGATGATATTATTACTGGTTATGAGATTCCAACACAGAGTTG
The DNA here is from genome assembly GCA_905236815.1 of uncultured Prevotella sp. Taxonomy (GTDB): domain Bacteria; phylum Bacteroidota; class Bacteroidia; order Bacteroidales; family Bacteroidaceae; genus Prevotella. Next base: position 12,566 of record CAJOPE010000017.1, read on the forward strand.
TGTGCTGACGCATGTCACAACCTGTACAAAACTAATAGAAAGAGGTGCCCCAGTTGACTTGCTCTTCCAAAGCATTGCCGGTACAGAAAAAGCAAATGCTGGTTTTGGCATCAACCTTAAATTACTGGATGAGGGATATGAGGCAGTGAAATCACTGCAGCGTGGAACTATCGGTGACAACTGTATGTATTTTGAGACCGGACAGGGCTCTGCTCTTTCATCCGATGCAAATTTTGGGGTGGATGAGCAAACGTGTGAGTGCAGATGCTATGCAGTGGCAAGAAGGTATCATCCACTTTTAGTGAATACAGTGGTGGGCTTTATCGGACCAGAGTATTTATATGATGGTAAGCAGATTACCCGTGCCGGCTTAGAGGATCACTTCTGTGGAAAACTAATGGGAGTTCCCATGGGATGTGATATCTGCTATACAAATCATGCTGAGGCCGACCAGGATGATATGGATAACCTGTTAACACTTCTTGTGGCTGCAGGATGCAACTATGTTATGGGCATACCAGGAGCTGATGATATTATGCTCAATTATCAGAGTACTTCTTATCACGACTCACTTTATGTGAGGAAACTTCTCGGGAAAAAACATGCTCCCGAATTTGAGGAATGGCTTCAGAAAATGCAATTGGTAGATGGCCGAGGTGACTTGTTACCTGTAGAAGCGAGTCATCAGATATTGAAAATCGAAAAGATGGAGATGGTGGAAAATGGATAAATCAGATTTTATAGACCTGTCTATTCAGGATTTTACAGTGAAGGATCCTTGGGAGAACTTGAAACTGTTTACCGATGCAAGGATTGCCATGGGACGTACGGGCAGTAGTGTACTCACTGATGATTATCTAAAATTCTCGCTTGCCCATGCAAGGGCCCGAGATACAATTAATCAGCCTTTTAAGCGTGACAAGATCGCGGATGAGTTGAAACAAATGGGACTTGATACAATATATGTGGAAAGTTCTGCCATATCACGCAGCATTTTTATCCGTCGACCTGACCTGGGGCGAAAACTTAGTTTTGAGAGTAGAGAAAGATTAAAGAAATTAAATTATCCCGGTTCTGACGTATTGCTGGTGATTGGCGATGGATTATCATCTAAGGCTGTGCATAAGCAGGCTGTACCTCTCATCCGTCATTTCTTGCCCTATATGGAGGAACTGGGACTTTCTGTTGCTCCTGTTGTCTTGGCAAATCAGAGCCGCGTGGCTTTGGGAGATGATATAGCTGAAATGATGCATTGCGGACTGGTGGCTATATTAATAGGAGAGCGCCCTGGACTTTCTTCACCTGATAGTCTGGGTGTGTATATCACTTACAAACCCTATTTGGGAAGGTTGGAGAGTGAGCGTAACTGCATTTCCAATATCCGTCCTGAGGGGTTGAATTACGAAAAAGCTGCTTTCAAGATGGCATGGCTGATTGAGGCTGCCTACGACTTGGGGGTAAGTGGTACTGCATTGAAAGATGAGAGTGAGGATCCATCATGCTATCGTCAACTTAAACCACATAAATCACCGTTAGCCTTAGAATAGAAAATATTTAGTATTCAGGATAACCATTATTAGGTGGATTATATGTTATTTTTTGGTAAGGGAGGAACGTTTTGTTCCTCCCTTACGTTTGTTTCAAAACTATTCAATAAAATCGGTTGAGGATTCTATATTTTTTAGTATCTTTGCAACTATGATTCAAGAATTCCAATTACGCGTTCTTCCTCAGGTGGCTTATTCTGAGGAGAATATCAAGAAATATCTCGCTGAAGAGAAAGGACTGGATGCTCGTACTTTGAATCAAGTGCGAGTACTCAAGAAGTCGATTGATGCCCGCCAGCGTCAGATTTTCTTTAATCTGAAGGTGCGTGCCTATATCAATGAGTTTCCTCAGGATGATATGTATGAACATACTGAGTATCCTGATGTGAGCAGTAAACCTGCTGTTATTGTGGTGGGTGAGGGTCCTGGCGGCTTGTTTGCCTCTCTTCGACTGATTGAACAGGGCTTCCGGCCTATCGTGCTGGAGCGTGGTAAGGATGTGCGTTCACGTAAGGTGGATATGGCGAATATTACCAAGACCCAGAAGGTAAATCCTGAATCAAACTATAGCTTTGGTGAGGGTGGTGCTGGTGCCTATTCGGATGGTAAGCTTTACACCCGAAGCAAGAAACGTGGTAATGTCGATAAGATTCTGAATGTGTTCTGTCAGCATGGGGCTTCCACTTCAATCCTTGCTGATGCACATCCGCATATTGGTACGGATAAGTTGCCTCGTGTTATCGAGAATATGCGTAACACCATTCTGAAATGTGGTGGTGAGGTGCATTTCCAGACCAAGATGACCAGACTGATACTGGAGGAAACTCCTAATGGGGATACAAAGGTAGCTGGTGTTGAGGCTGTCTCGATGAGTGATGGCTCACAGAAAGAGGTCGCATTCTCTGGTCCTGTTATCCTTGCAACGGGTCATTCTGCCCGTGATGTCTATCGCTATCTTGCAGAGGCTAAAGTAGAAATCGAGGCAAAGGGCATCGCAGTGGGTGTTCGTTTGGAGCATCCTGCTGAACTTATCGACCAGATTCAATATCATAATAAGAATGGTAAGGGCAAATATCTGCCAACAGCGGAATATAGCTTTGTAACTCAGGTGGATGGCAGAGGTGTTTACAGCTTCTGTATGTGTCCGGGTGGCTTTGTGATTCCTGCTGCAACTGGTCCTGAACAGATCGTGACAAATGGTATGAGTCCTGCCAACCGTAATACCAAATGGAGTAATTCGGGTATGGTGGTTCAGGTAGAGCCTGAGGATGTAACCTCATCAAGCCTCCCTGAAGGAGAGGATGTTTTGCGCGTGATGCATTTCCAGGAACAACTTGAAAAGGCTTGCTGGCAGCAGGGTAATATGCAACAGACTGCCCCTGCTCAGCGTATGTCGGATTTTGTGAATGGTAAACTGTCCTATGATCTGCCAAAATCAAGCTATGCACCTGGTCTGATTTCATCCCCTTTGCACTTCTGGTTGCCTGAGATGATCAGCAAGCGATTGCGCGAAGGCTTCAAGACCTTTGGAAAGAATGCACATGGCTTCCTTACGAATGAGGCGGTATGCATCGCTACAGAAACCAGAACGTCGGCTCCTGTTCGCATTCTACGTGATCGTGAGACCTTGGAGCATGTTCGTGTAAAGGGCTTGTTCCCTTGTGGTGAGGGTGCAGGCTATGCAGGTGGTATCGTTTCTGCAGGTGTAGATGGCGAGCGATGCGCTGAGGCTTGTGCTGAATATATGAAAGCTTAAATCAAACTATATCCCTCTCTTCGGAGAGGGAACCCACTATTTGTAAGAGAGAACCGATTTATCATGGATAAATCATAATACTATATTATTAAACCTAACTAATGATGAAAAAACTATTTTCAGTTGCTTTTCTAGCTTTATTGGCGATGAATGGCAATGCTCAGCGCACAACCACGCTGATGAACGAGGGATGGACTTTCTCTCTGGGCGATGCGTCGTCGATGCAGAAAGACTTTACCCACGGAACAGAGTATTTCACTTATTTTTCTAAAGCTGGCTCGAATAACCAGAATATGGGACCTGCCAGGAATGATTTTGATGATGCTAACTGGCAGAAGGTGGATTTGCCTCATGACTGGGTGGTTGATCTTCCTTATGCAGGTGAGGCTTCTCATTCGCATGGCTATAAGCAGGTGGGCTGGAAATATCCTCAGAACTCTGTAGGCTGGTATCGCAAGCATATTTTCATTCCTAAGGAGGATGAGGGAAAGGATATTTCTGTTCGTTTTGAGGGTATCTTCCGAAACAGTCAGGTGTTCTGTAATGGCTTTTATCTTGGTCATGAAGTAAGTGGTTATGCAACAACAGATTACAATCTTTCAGAATACCTTAACTATGGAGGGGATAATGTCATCACAGTGCGTGCTGATGCCTCTACCGAAGAGGGCTGGTATTATGAGGGAGCTGGTATCTATCGCGATGTGTGGCTCATCAAGCACCCCGCTCATTCGGCAAATACCAAGGTGAGCTATCAGCTGCTCGATGCAAAGGGAAATGTTGCTGCTGAGGCTGAGACACTTGAAGGCTTGAAACCTGCGAACCCACATCTATGGTCGCTCGAAGATCCTTATCTCTATACCCAGGTTACTCTTTATAAAGAGAATGGAAAGGTGATTGATGAGGAGCGGGTGAAGACTGGTATTCGTGAGGTGAAATTCGATTTGAATAAGGGTGTGTTGCTCAATGGTAAGGCTCTTGAACTGAAGGGAGTGAACTTGCATCTCGATCATGCGGGTGTGGGAACTGCTGTTCCAGATTCTCTTTGGCCTTATATCATCAAGCGATTGCAGGCAATGGGCGGTAATGCCATTCGATGCTCTCACAATCCAGCAACACCTTCAATGCTTAATGCTTGTGATTCTCTCGGAATGCTTGTGATTGATGAGAATCGATTGATGGGTACTAATACGGAGCATCATAATTTGTTGGCTCGTATGATCAATCGTGATAAGCATCATCCATCTATTATTCTCTGGAGTATCGGTAATGAGGAATGGGTAATAGAAAATGGTGAGCGAGGCGAGAAGATTGCACGGACAATGGTGAAATGGTCGAAAGAACTGGATCCAACCCGATTGACCACCTATGGCAATGCTGGAGGTTTCGGTATTGTGAAAGATGTGGATATTCACGGCTATAATTATATTGTACAGAATGATGTAGAGAATCGCCGACGTGCTTTCCCTGATTGGTTCGTGGTTGGCACAGAGGAAACTAGCGGGTGTGGCACTCGCAATGTGTATTGGACGGATTCTGTAAAAGGATACATGAAGAGTATCAATATGGAAGGCGAGGAACGCTCGAATGGTTTTAAGAATGTAATTGAGCGTGGATGGCAGTGGTATAAGAAAAATCCATGGGCTGGCGGCTTGTTCTATTGGACGGGTTTTGACTATCGTGGTGAGCCAAATCCAATGCTCTGGCCGGCTACCGGCAGTCAGTTTGGTATTCTTGATTATTGTGGATTTCCAAAGGATGAGGCTTACTATCTGAAGGCAGCATGGACCGATCAGCCGGTGCTTCATATCTTCCCTCATTGGAATTTGCCTGATGATATGAAGGGCAAGGAGACTGAAGTATGGGCTTATTCAAATATGGATGAGGTAGAACTCTTCCAGGATGGTAAGAGTCTTGGAAGACAGAAGATGCCAGAGGATGGTCATCTTGTTTGGAAAACCATCTATAAGCCAGGAAAGCTCCGTGCTGTTGGATATAAGAAGGGCAAGAAGGTGCTGGTGGAAAATGTGGAAACTACTGGCGAGGCTGTAAAGGCAAGAGTAGATTTAAGCAAGACTCAGCTTTGTGGCTCTCAGGATGTGGCAGTTGCAGATATCACTTTGCTCGACAAGAAGGGCAGGGAAGTGAAGAATGCCTGCAACAATCTTCAGATAGAAGTTTCTGGTGCTGAAATCTTAGGTTGGGGTAATGGCGATCCTGGCTTTAAGGTGAAAGAGCGTCCACAGAATGGTGAGTCGAAAACTGTTCAGACTATCCCTGCTTTTATGGGAAAGGCTCAGATTATCTTAAAAGCTGTAGAGGGAAATACTCAACCTGTAAAGGTTAATGTTAAATTATAATTTAGGGTAATCGTTATATAGCTTGAATGCTATTAATGCTCAATAATCACTAAAATATTTCGGCCCTGTAAGTTCTTGCAGATTTGCAATTCACTTACAGGGCCGATTTGTATTTCTTAATAGTGAATGTCAGAAAAATGATTCAACACTCAACATATATCATTATAAGTCTCCTTCCTCAAAGGTTGTGGTATTCCAATCACCTGTGTCCAGACCTTTCTTAAACCAATACATACGCTGTTTGGAAGTACCGTGGGTGAAAGTTTCAGGCTGACTATATCCTCTTGCTTTTTCCTGCAGATAGTTGTCGCCAATCTTCTCAGCACAATCGATAGCTTCCTCAATATCACCATCGCTGAGGCTCTGGTATTTCTCGTTATCATAGTGTGCCCAGCATCCTGCGTAGTAGTCGGCAAGTAATTCCAATTTCACACTCAAGGCATTGGCATCCTTCTTGCTGAGCTGGCTCATACGGGAGTGACACTTCTGGAGCGTACCTCGCAGATATTCTACATGATGACCCACCTCATGAGCGATAACATAAGCATAGGCGAAATCGAGATCTCCCTTTGCCTGAAGACCTAGTTGCTTTCGCATAGTTGTGAAGAAACTCAAGTCGATATAAAGTTTCTGATCACCCGAGCAATAGAAAGGTCCCATTTGTGCACTTCCCTGTCCACAGGCAGTATTCACCGCGCCAGTATAGAGTTTAAGGATTGGGTATTCATATTTTCTGCCGTTCTTCTTGAATTGTTCCGTCCAGACATCCTCAGTACCGGCAAGAATAACCTTGGAGAAGTCAGCAAGTTTCTGTTCTTCCTCAGAGAAATTCTGTCCTTGTGGTTGTTCCTCAACTTGTCCCTGCATAGCATTTTGAGCGACATTGTTCACCACATCGCCTAAGTCACCACCTTGCATAAAGGTCATGATGGCAATAAGGATGAGGCCACCAATACCACCAATACCTGCCTTGGCAACACCACTCATGCCACGGCTGTCCTCCACATTATCACTTTTGCGTCTTCCGTCTAATCTCATAGAATTTTATATGTTTAATGAATTAATAATGCAAAGATAAATTTTTATTTGGACTAATCGGCTTTTTTTTCTTGATTTTTTATTCTGATGAAATGAAATTGCAAAAAAAATCCCCCCGGCAAATGCCGAGGGGATAATGTCTGTATATTGTTTTGTTGAAATTACAACTTAACAACGAGATACTTGCTTACGCTCCAGAACTTCTCAACATCGAGGATGTGAAGAGTGCATGTACCGTTAGAGTTCTGGTCGATGCGATAAGAGTTAGCTGGCATCTGAGTCATCACCTTAGGGTTCTTAGACTCGAGAGTGATATCGTTGTACTTACGAACATCAATCTTAGTGAAGCTGCTGTTGTTGAGCTTAGAAACGTCGATCTTCTTCTTAGCAAGGAAACCGCCAGTGAGCAAGCCCTGAGCCTTCAAGCTCTTAGCTGAGCTGATGTTAACCCAAGCCTCGTGGATTGTCTCGTCCTGCTGAGCGATCTCGCTCTTCTGTGTATCGATTGTCTCGTTGAGAGAAGTGTTAGTAGCTGTGAGCTTGTTAACGTTCTCTGTAAGTTCAGCGATATTTGTGTTCTTATCGTCGATCTGCTTCTGAAGGTCTGCGATCTGAGCGTCCTTCTCATCGAGCTGAGCCTTATAGTACTCGATCAACTTCTTGATCTTCTGACCGTATGCTGAGTTGTTGTTAGCAACCTTCTTCTGCAACTGAGCGATCTTTGACTTCTGATTCTTGATTGTCTCCTTGATTGCAGCGAGCTGCTTGCGGAAATGCTCCTTGTCAAGCTTCTTGCCCTCAACACCGAGGTTCTTCAAATCAGACTCCTGACCATTGATTGAATCAAGACCATCAGAAAGAGTAGAGATGAATTCTGTCATGCTTGTGATGTCCTCCTTGTGAAGACTATCAGTCATAGACAATGAATCAAGTGTTGATTCCAATGCAAGTTCCTTGTCGCTCTTACCGCCACAAGATGCCATTGTAATACCAGCCAGTACTACGAGGCCCATTACCAAATTCTTTGTTGTTTTCATAATTTTTATTTATAGAATTAATTTTCCGCTAGTGTCTAACTTAGCCGATTTCTTGAATTAATTTATTTGATTTCATTTATTACAACGCAAAGATAATTAATTTCGTGTAAAATCTATCGTATATTTTAAAAAATAACACATATTTGTAATTCTTTATTTTTCTTTCGCACTTCTATACCTTATTATATAGGGAATCGTGGTTTTTACATATCAAAATGTTTTGTCTTTCTATTAATAGTGGTATCTGTTACTCTTGTTAGCACAATTTGAATAATATGAAACGGCCGTTTCGCATTGTTGATGGAATGTGGAATTTTGGCTTACCTGTATTTATAGGAGAGTTGTTTAGCTTGGAATTAGTTACTGTTATAGTAAGGTTTCAATAGTATTTCAGCCAATTTTGATGGTATTCGGTTGTTATTCTTAAATGTTTTTTATAATTTTGCATATTAAAATATACCTTGTGATAATATGAAAATATTCAATTATTTGTTATTAGCTTTCCTGCCATTATTGACTTCTGCTCAGGAAAATGCTATTTTAGCAATAGATCCGATAGATTCTGTTGTTACTGCTGATAGTATTACCATAGGAGTTACTAATTATCTAGATTATAATATTTCTCCAAATTTTGTTTTGGAAGTGAATGAGGGAAAGGGATGGAAGGTGATGATTCCTAGTTTTCCAAATGATACTAACCATGATTTTAGAACAGAATGTTTTTATAGTCTAGAAAAACGGATGCATTCGTATAATAAGTTTCCTTTGGTTCATTATTTTAATAAGAATTATCTCTATAGAGTAGTGATAACAGGTAATCAATATGAGAAAAGGTATTCGATGAGAGTATGCTCTAATACTTTCCGAATAGATGCTAAAAATCCTATAGATTATTTGGCTTTAACTCAGAATGAAATTAATAGATATGGCAAGGTTTTAATTGATAGTTTTATAAAGAAAATCGATGTGGATGAAAAAGGTTTTATTCCCTTTTGTACGCCAGGTATGTGGGTTTGGCGAGAAAAAGGGGAATATGATGATATGTGGAAAGGGTGCAATTATGCTTTTCTAATTGAAAATATTCTTGATTCAGGATGGTTTAATAATGTAAATAGGGGAATTATAACAAAAAGGTCCATCAAATATTATGAGGTTGATCTCCCCAAGTTAACTCTTGTGGATATGGAAAAGATAAAGGCTATTTATACCCGTTGGTGGAAGAAGAATAAGCATAAATCTATAATTCAACTTCAGAAGGAATATAAAAAGAAAGGGAGCCCTTTGAAGGGTTCAAAATATAAGTGGTTTTAATTGATTTTAGAGTTGTTTTAAGTAAAATTATTTAAACCGTTTTGTAAATGTTCCCTTGAAGGTCCAGTAAGGGAAATAGAATGGGGTAGAATCCACGCTGAACCACTTGTTGTAAATCTCGATTTCCTGAGCAGGTGTATAGCCTTGTGCTATCAGAAATAGCTTCTTTCCCTTGTCGTTCACAGCCTCATCTACTATGATGACTGCATGACCAGGATAGCCTCCATTAATTAATACATCACCGATGTGTAAATCACTAAAAGATATTGATTTAAGTTCTTTGGTTAAAGAAGCAGTGCCGGCATATTCAAAGACGATATCGAGATATTTTCGGAAGGTTTCGTAGGAATAATCTTCCTTGCCTCTTTTGTAGTAATTGCATGCCCATGTTTTCTTGTTTACATGTATTCGGTAACCCTTGGCCCACTTTGCATAATCTGCCTTGAATCCGTTGTTAAAATTAAAATGTATTTTGTCATATTGTTTGGTCTTCCATAACCAGTTGGCTCGAAGGTATATTACTGCATCTGCGCATTGCTCTGCATAGTTGTTTCCGAAGTCACAATCCACAACTCCACCGTCGTATTTCAGCTTCTTGATTTGATGATTGTAGTAGTATAAAGTTGCTCCCTCAGGCTTCAGGGGGAGATTGCGAAGATACTCGGCAAAACTTCCAGGAGTTACTTTTACCTTGTGGTAACCAGCTGGAAGAACAAAACGCTTGGCAACTGAAGCATTTTGATGTATAGATGGATTACCGGCCTTGATATTAGTAGCAAAGTATAATATGCTGATACAAAGTAGTATAGAGAAGACCAACGATGTATAATTTTTCATAGTTCTCATTCTTAGAGGTTATTTATTATTGATGCAAATATAGTAAAACTTTTAGAAAGTTCGTCTTTTCACCTATATTATTTTATGAATTATTGCCTCATATTTTTGTGTAGGTTCTAAAAATTTAGTATTTTTGCATCGTTATTTGAGTATACAATAAAAATCATTATAATGAAAGTTTCTTATAAATGGCTTAAGGAATACGTCGATTTCGACCTGACTCCACAGGAAACAGCGGACGCGCTGACATCTACAGGACTTGAAGTCGATGCTCTAGAAGAAGTTCAATCAATCAAGGGTGGCCTCAAGGGTCTTTACGTTGGTAAGGTGCTTACTTGTGAAATCCATCCAAATTCAGATCACTTACATGTTACAACTGTCGACCTCGGCAAGGGTGAGCCTCAGCAGATTGTCTGCGGAGCTCCTAATGTTGCTGCTGGTCAGAAGGTAATTGTTGCCGATTTGGGCTGTGTGCTCTATGATGGCGACAATGAGTTCACTATCAAGAAGTCGAAGCTTCGTGGTGTGGAATCTCTCGGTATGATTTGCGCTGAGGATGAGATCGGTATTGGTAACGATCATGCCGGCATCATCGTATTGCCAGAGGATGCTCCTGTTGGTCAGCCTGCTGCTGAGTATTATCATTTAGAGAGTGACTGGGTTATCGAGGTGGATCTCACTGCTAACCGTGCTGATGCTACTAGCCACTATGGTGTAGCTCGCGATTTGTATGCTTGGCTCAAGCAGAATGGCTATAAGACAAGTTTGCATCGTCCTGATTGCAGCGAGTTCAAGGTGGATAACACCGACTTGAACATCGAGGTGGATATCGAGAACACTGAGGCTTGCAAGCGTTATGCTTGTTTGAGCATCACTGATTGTGAGGTAAAGGAAAGTCCAAAGTGGTTGAAGGATAAGCTGAGTGTTATCGGTCTTCGTCCTATCAACAACATTGTCGATATTACCAATTATATAATGATGGCTTATGGCCAGCCAATGCACTGCTTCGATGCAGATATGGTTAAGGGCAACAAGATTGTGGTTCGCACTCAGCCAGAGGGAACAAAGTTTGTTACTCTCGATGGTGAGGAGCACGAGCTTGGCGAGCACGACTTGAGCATTTGCAATGCCGAGGAACCTATGTGTATCGCTGGTATCTTTGGTGGAAAGGGTAGTGGTACCTACGAGACTACTAAGAATGTAGTGCTCGAGAGTGCTTACTTCCATCCAACATGGATTCGCAAGAGCGCTCGCCGTCATGGATTGAGCACAGATGCAAGCTATCGTTTCGAGCGTGGTATCGACCCTAATGGTCAGATTTATGCGCTTAAGCAGGCTGCTATCCTCTGCAAGCAGTTGGCAGGTGGTAAGGTAAGTATGGAAATTAAGGATGTATATCCTGCTCCAATTGCCGATTTCCCTGTTCGTTTGAACTATGAATATTGCGATCGTCTCATCGGTAAGAAACTGGGTGCTGATACTATCAAGAGTATCGCCGAGAGTCTTGAGATGAAGATCGAGAAAGAGGATGCTGAGGGTCTCGACCTTCAGGTTCCAGCATATCGTGTGGATGTTCAGCGTCCTTGCGATGTTGTTGAGGATATCCTCCGCATCTATGGATATAATAATGTAGAAATTCCTACAACTCTGAAGTCTTCTCTGAATGTTCAGGGTGAGGCTGATCACGAGTATCATGTTGAGAACCTGGTAGGTGAGCAGTTGGTAGGTATGGGCTTCGAGGAGATTATGAATAACTCTCTCACCAAGAGCGCATACTATGAGGACAACCTCTACAATCACTATCTCTTCGAGAACACCGTTAAGGTGATGAACCCATTAAGTGCTGATCTTGGCGTAATGCGTCAGACAATGTTGTTCGGTGGTTTGGAGAGCATTGTTCGCAACGTAAACCGCAAGAATGCCAACTTGAAGTTCTTCGAGAGTGGTAACACCTATCATTATAATAAGGAGAAATGGGATGCTGAGGATCCAATTAAGGCATATACTCAGGAGCATCACATCGCTCTTTGGTTGACAGGTAAGCGTGTTCAGGGTTCATGGGCACATACCGACGAGGAAAGCAGCTTCTATGAGTTGAAGGCATACGTAGAGAATATCTTCCGCCGTGTTGGTTTGCCAATGGGTATGATCAGCATCAAGAAGAGCGAGAACAACATCTTCTCTAAGGCATTGAGCTATGAGTTGAAGAATGGTAAGGTAATCGCTGAGGTGGGTATCCTTGACCTGAAGCTCAAGAAGGCATTCGACCTTGACAATGATGTGTTCTATGCAGATATCAACTGGGATAATCTCTGCAAGGCTGTTCGCAAGATCAACCTCACCTTCACCGAGATCAGCAAGTATCCAGCTGTAAGCCGCGACCTTGCATTGCTCGTTGACAAGAATGTAGAGTTTGCTCAGATTGTAGAGATCGCTGAGAAGACAGAGAAAAAGTTGTTGAAGAGCGTAGAACTCTTCGATGTTTACGAGGGCAAGCATCTGCCTGACGGTAAGAAGAGCTATGCCGTAAACTTCATTCTTCAGGATGATAGCAAGACCTTGAACGATAAGGCCATCGATGCAATCATGAAGAAGCTTATCTTCCAGCTCACTAATCAGTTGCACGCTGAACTTCGATAAGAGATTTAACTAGAAAGTTACAAAATTAAAATATTAAATTCCAATGGGAAGAGCATTTGAATATCGTAAAGCTACAAAGCTGAAAAGATGGGGCCACATGGCCAAGACATTCACTAAGTTAGGTAAAGAGATCGCTATTGCTGTTAAGGCAGGTGGCCCAGAGCCAGAGAACAACCCTCGTCTGCGTGCTATCATCGCTACTGCTAAGCGCGAGAACATGCCTAAGGACAACATCCAGCGTGCTATCAAGAACGCTATGGGTAAGGATACAAGCGATTATAAGGAAGTACCATACGAGGGATATGGTCCTCACGGAATCGCAGTGTTCGTTGATACTTTGACAGATAACACAACTCGTACTGTAGCTGACGTTCGTTCAGTTTTCAATAAGTTCAATGGTAACCTTGGTACACAGGGTTCTCTTAGCTTCCTCTTCGACCATAAGTGTGTATTCACTTTCAAGCAGAAGGAAGGTTTGGATATGGACGAGTTGATTCTCGAGTTGATCGACTTCGAGGTAGATGATGAGTTCGATATCGACGACGAGGAAGGTGAAGTAACCATCTATGGTGCTCCAACAAGCTTCGGTGATATCCAGAAGTATCTTGAGGATAATGGTTATGAGATCACAACTGCAGAGTTCACTCGTATTCCTACTGATTTGAAGGAGGTTACAGATGAGCAGCGTGAGACTATCGATAAGATGATCGATAAACTCGAGGAGTTCGATGATGTACAGAATGTGTACACCAATATGAAGCCTGCTGAGTAAGACCCCACCAAGCCTCCCCGAAGGGGAGGATGTCTTTCTGGGATATATAATAAAGCCCGATACTTTTTAGTATCGGGCTTTATGTTTATTTTTAAGCCAAGAACATCACAAATCTTGCATGGAATGATATATGTTTTTTAAGCCAAGAACATCACAAATCTTGCATGGAATGATATATGTTTTTTAAGCGTAAGCATCCAATAAACTACACGTTGTAATAAGAATATTTCTGTTGTACTTTTGCAGCAGAAACATTCATATTTATACTAT
>CAJOPE010000018.1 GCA_905236815.1 uncultured Prevotella sp.
AACAAAAATGCGCAATATCAATTGGGGTGGTGCTATTACTATGGTGAGGGGGTAGAAATTGATAAAAAGAAATCAAACTATTAGTATAAAAAATCTGCCGACCAGGGATATGATGCCGCCCAATTTGAGCTAGCAGACTCGTATGAGAACGGGGAAGGTTGCAAGCAAAATCAGAAACTGGCTGTGAGATACTATAAAAAGGCTGCCGAACAGGGTCACATGGAGGCAATATGCAACCTTGGTGTATGCTACAACAATGGTGAAGGCGTGGAACAGGATTACACTAAATCACTTCATTATATGAAAATTGCCGCTGAGCTAGGCGACGAAATGGCTGTTCATAATATAGGTGTTTCCTATAAGAATGGTGAAGGTGTGGAGAAAGATGGTGCTAAGGCCTACGAATACTTCAAGAAAGCTGCCGATATGGGCTATATAAATTCGCTATATGAACTTGGAGAATGTTATTCGGAAGGTATTGGTGTTGAGAAAAATGAACAAAAAGCCTTAGAATATTATCGTCTTGCTGCCGAAAAGGATAATTCTGATGCATTATGTGCGCTCGCCTATTGCTACTGCAAGGGTCTTGGGGTGGAAAAAGACTTGGCCATGACTTTCAAATATTATCAGATGGCGGCTGAACAAGGAGACCCTGATGGACAATACAACCTTGGAAAATGCTATGAAAATGGCGAAAGTGTTCCTGTAGATATGGAAAAGGCAAAATACTGGATAAAACTTGCTGCTGAGCAGGGTGACGAGGATGCTATAGAGGAAATGGAAAATACTTTCAAAGATTAAAACCGTATTTTCAGCTTTATAACTAACTGATATTCAACTCAGATCCCTAAAACAGGGCTCAGTCAAAAGAAAAAAAATATAACCAACAAGCCCCACATATCCGTAACTCATTGATATTCAATAAAGAATCGCGAAACGCATATGTTTGATTTCTCAAAAAGTCGACAACGCAATATACAGATAATCTAAACAGAGCCCATTGGGTACTTGTGCCCCGATAAACACAATCGAAAATCTCACCCGAGGGCCGGGGAGAAAGCTGAAAAAGCCTTTTTATGAATCATTTAGCGTGGATAATTCATAAAAAAAGTAAGGCGGAGTACTCTATTTTGCAGATAAAGCACTTGTAGAGGATATGAAAAAGACTCATTTTTAACGAGAAATTGAAATTGTTTCCCAGTTCGCGAACTCTATTTACAATTTCTAAAGAGGTGAACCGTGTAATAATTAATCAAAGATATTCTTCTCATTACAATTACCAAACGAGTTGCATTCGTAGGGGCGTAATTTATTACGTTCCTAACGCCCTTTCTGCTGTTAGGAACGTTACAAATAACGCCCCTACAATATGAAAATATAATAACAGCAATGATCTTTTCGAGCAACAACTACACATTCATGCTACTCCACCACCAACTTTTTCCATGTAATGAAAAATGATATTTTTTAAAAGTCTCCGCAATTTCAATAATTTCAATAATTTCAACCAAAAAATGGACGTGATGATAGGTACATAAAGGTCTACTAGATAAGTATATAAATATAATTATATTTATATACTTATCTAGTAGAGTTCTGTGGTGCATTTAGTGGGTGCGTCTATTTTTGCTGAAATTATTGAAATTATTGAAATTGTCGAACACACGATATTCCCTGTACTTCCTGTACTTCCCTGGAAAAAGTTGAATGGATTATACTCTTTTTCTATCATCCAATAGTTTTTTAGCTAAACCCTGATAGATGTTGAATCACCCTAAAATAACATAGCTTTTCGCCTCAAAAATTGAAAACCCAAAAAAAATTTCAATTATTTTACAATTCACTAGTACTCAATATATTGCAAAGCTAATAGTAACACTAAAAGCAAGGCGATATGGGACAATATGGGACAGTAACGACATGTCTTCGGTATAATATATATAGCGCACCCTTTAAAACAAGCCAAATCTTCACAAAGCACAAGTCAAAACTCCACAACACATCAAGTATTGCCACACAACACATAAACTTTTGCAACGCAAAACATCAACTGTTGCATCACAACACACCAACTATTGCAAAGCCTCAACCACTTGCAAGCTATATCTCTGCCACTAGAATGCAGCTACCACACCACTTGCTGCGACAGCAAGCACTATCTCGAAAGTTCCTCCAATGCCCTGGTAGCATCAGCCTTGATGCCTTCATCCTTGCTCTTCAAGAGCTGCCGATAGTATTTTATCGATTTCTTCTTGTCGATCTTCTCGTTGAGAAACGCAATGTTATAAGTCACAATATCATCCGATGGATCGAGTTCGTGCACCTTCACAAAAATATCCAACGCCTCCTTCACCTTGCCTGTCTGCGAATAGATTGCCGCCTTATTGCTCAGAAAATAAACACTCTTTGGATAATGCTGAATTACATCATCGGCAAACGCAAGCGCCACAGAGTCAAGATTCTGATTATAAAGCTGGGTGAAGTAATCCTGCAGACAGCTGCGGAACCACACTTGCCCATCGCCAGGTTTGTAGGGAATCCCATCGTTCGTCCACTTCCATTGGTTCTTGTTCACCACAGAACGGTCGAGCACCCGATGCAATTCCTTCAAGGCTTCATCGTAACGATACTGATCCAAAAGGAGATGCACCTTTCCGAAGGCCAGATCCAAGCGGTCAGGATATTTCGCAATACCCTCGTTGATCTTTGCCAGACCGAGTTTCATGCCTGTCTCAAAAACAATGGTATGCCCACCAAGATAGGCGGCTATATTACCTGTAGAATCCTGCAAAGCCAATGCTTCGCCCTCAGGCTGGATTTTAGTAAGAGAGACACCATCTACCATATGACACAACACATAATAGTTGAACCATGCGGCATACACATCACCTGTGCTTCCCTCGGCTTTCTCCCATTCAGGAATCAGCTTTGCAAGCGCAGCAGTGTCTTTTGCATCCACCAGTTTTTCATACTTCTCATAGTACTTGCTCTCACCATACGCCACATACACAACAAGCAGGCATAGCATTATCAAGATAAATCTGTTTTTCATCTGTTCTAAAAGGTTTAGTTCTTATTCATGCTGCAAAATTAGAAAATATATCTGATACAAACAAGTTTTTCTATAAGAAATAACATAAAACGAGAAATAGATTTTTTCTACCCCTCCTATCCTGCCTCTTTCATTCAAGCACGAAAGAAACTCCTGCCCATACACTATGCCGCGTTAAAGTGGCCTTAACATTGACGATCTTCCCCAGCCTCACTGTGGCGATACCGCCGAAATCGAAAGATTCCTGCCGCTTCTTCACATAGAACGCATTCTCGCGATCGCCATCCTCATCAATCTTGTAGTTCTCGCCATCTGTAACACCGCTCACCACGTTGGTATATCCAACTATTGGAGTAAGGCTGAACCGCTCAGTTATCGGCAGTTCAAAGCCTAGGTGAAAGGCAAAGGAGGTAGTTTCTTTCCACTGCTTCTCCGATTCTGAACTGCTATGCCAGCGAGGCCAGCCCATAAAATCAACATGAAAGTGGGCATATTCGCCCGACAAACCAAATGCAGCCTGATGCAAGTTATCAAACTGTCCAACGCAACCTACTATAACTCCGGCAGTTACGGGTGTATCCCAAAAATCTTTTTGGTATGAATTATCCGAGAATAATTGAGCATTCGCATTCAGCGATGCAAACAAGGCAAGAATAGCAATAGTCGTTTTCATAAGCATTGAATTTTTAGTTTTCCATGCTTCAAATATATCGCATAAATTCGATTCTTTCAAACATTATTCCCTACTCGACTATGGGGAAATCCCTAAAACTGTTGCAAATATCGAACATTATGTTTATCTTTGCAATCATCAAATTGAAAATGCAAAACACCTGGAAGAACTTTGAATATGAAAAAGACACTCTATATTATCGCTATCATACCATTGGTGCTATTATCCTTCTTGCTAATAACTTTAGAAGGAGATAACCTTATTTGGTGGAGATATAATACAGTTTTAGAAAATATCATTCCCCTTGCAATATTCATAGGAGTTTATTCAGCAACGATATGGGGCATATTCTTTCTATCGAGTAAAATTAGAGACAAGCAGTTTCGTTTCTGCAAGAAAATGCTTTTATTTTTACCCTTACAGGCACTCCTGTTAGGGTGCTATTTCAATACCCCCTACTACATCAAAAACTATCTTTGGATGTATGGTATAGAGCACGAGAAATTGGGAGTCATGATCCTTTTTAAAGCCAATGATGTATTTCAGAATGTACATCAGCTGAAATGGCCTTATATCTATTTTGACCAAAAGAAAGAAGCTATTATCAGACTTAGCTGGCACAAATATCTCTGGATTTATTCCTATAGAGAGGGGAAACGTCATGGGGATGATATCTATTTCAGACACTAGTTGAATTATCTACACCTTCCACTCAATACATCTTCAATATGTCGAGCCTTGCTGCAATACAATAAAACAAAACGGGTTACGTTATATAGAAGATGAAAAGAATATATCTGATTCTCACGATATTGCTGGCTTTCCTGCTTAACGCAAACGGCCAGACCTTCACTCTTCAGGGAAAAGTAGTCGACCAGGACAACAACCCGGTCGAACTTGCCACTGTGGCGGTTGTCAAACAGGGCAAGGTGGCCTTTACATCCCTAAAGGGACAATATTCCATGACTCTTGAATCGGCCGACTCTGTGGAGATTCGTTACTCGATGGTGGGCTACAAGACCAAAACGCGCGTGCTCCGTCACCCGAAGGGCAAGCAGACACTGCAGATTGTTCTCTACAGCGAGAATCTGCTTGACGAGGTGAACGTGATGGGACAGAAGAGTCAGTCGGGACAGAATCAGGAAATCAAGCTCGATGATATCAAACTGGCACCTTCTGCCAACGGCAATGGCGTGGAGGCTATCATTCAGCAGCAGGCGGGTGTTTCCACCCACAGCGAACTCTCGAGCCAGTACAATGTGCGTGGTGGCGCCTTCGACGAAAACTCGGTATACATAAATAATGTAGAGGTCTATCGCCCGTTCCTCGTAAGAAGCGGTCAGCAGGAAGGTCTCTCCATCATCAACCCTTATATGGTGGACAAGATCGAGTTCTCAACCGGTGGATATGCTGCCAAATATGGCGACAAAATGAGTTCGGCACTCGATATTACTTATAAGACACTGAAGCCAAAAGGAAAGAAGATTGCCACCGAGGGAACCCTCTCGGCGAGTCTGCTGGGCGCTGACGCCTATTTCGGACTGGCCAGCAAGAAATTCTCATGGCTCAACTCGGTGAGATACAAGACCAACAAGTATCTGCTGGGGTCGCTCGAGACTTCGGGCGAATATCAGCCAAACTTCCTCGACTACCAGACTTATATGAGCTGGCAGGCAGGCAAGACCTGGAAGGTGGATTTCATCGGAAACATCTCGGACAATCACTATAATTTCATTCCGAAAAACCGTGAAACCAGCTTCGGAACACTCGACAACGTGAAGAACTTCACCGTGTATTTCGACGGACAGGAGAAAGACCGGTTCACCACATATTTCGGAACCTTCAGTCTGACCAAACAGTTCAGTCAGAAGACCAGCGTATCACTCATCGGAAGCGGCTTCTACAGCAAGGAAAAGGAAACCTACGACATACAAGGACAGTACTGGCTCGACCAGACTGAGACCTCGGAAAACCTCGGCGTGGGCACCTATTTCGAGCACACCCGCAATTATCTCACCGCCAAGGTGCTGAGTGCGAAACTTGTGCTGAAACACAAGACACAAAAGCACGAGACCGAGGCAGGAATCACCCTGAAGAAAGAGCACGTGGAGGAGAACTCACTCGAATACGAGATGCGCGACTCGGCTGGCTACAGCATTCCACATACAGGCAAGGATCTGAACATGATTTACTCGCTCAAGGCAAAGAACACCCTGAATGCTAATCGAACAGAGGCATATTTCCAGGATGTATATCGCTTCACATCGCCTGGCGAGCATACTTTCTTCACCCTGAACTACGGTGTGCGCATGAGCCACTGGAATTTCAACAAGGAAACCATCGTGAGCCCTCGCATTTCGCTCGGCATTCGCCCAGCCTACAGCGAGAACACCACACTGCGCTTTGCTGCCGGACTCTATTATCAGGCACCTTTCTTCAAGGAACTGCGCGACACTTCTACCATCAACGGAGTTACTTATGCCACTCTGAACCAGAAGATAAAGAGTCAACGAAGCATCCACTTCATCGCTGGATATGAATATCGTTTCAAGGCCAACGAGCGCAATTTCAAGTTTGCGGCAGAGGCTTACTACAAGGCACTTGGGAACCTGGTGCCTTACTCGGTGAACAACGTAAAGGTGGTATATTATGGCAACAACGAATGCAGCGGACATGCTGCCGGCTTGGACTTCAAGCTCTATGGCGAATTCGTGCCAGGAGCCGACAGTTGGCTGAGCCTCTCGCTGATGAGCACTGCAATGAAACTCAACGGCAAGAGCATTCCATTGCCTACCGACCAGCGCTACTCACTCAACCTGCACTTCGTCGATTTCTTCCCAGGCACCACCAAATGGCGCATGAACTTGAACATCGCCTTCGCCGATGGTCTGCCATTCTCCACCCCACATCAGGAACTGGAGAACAACAGTTTCCGTGCCCCTGCCTACAAGCGCGTGGACCTTGGTATGAGCTATCGTCTGCTCGACAACCACCTGCACGAGAAGAAGACTTTCCTGAAGAATGTATGGCTGGGCCTCGACTGCCTCAACCTGTTTGGCATCAGCAATGTAAACAGCTATTACTGGGTAACTGATGTTACCAATCAGCAGTATGCCGTGCCAAACTATCTCACCGGCCGACAACTCAACGCAAGAGTAATGGTTGAATTCTAGGAACCCCACTAAGCCTAGGACCCCACCAAGCCTCCCCGAAGGGGAGGATGTTTTAGACAAGGAAACAGCCCTCATTTGTAATCGCAAATGAGGGCTGTTTTTCGTAGGTAAGGGTCCGTTTATTTCTATATCTTCTCGCCCACTCGTGGGAGAGATAAGAGAGAGGGTATGCCACAAGATTCAGCAGCAAAGCTAATTAGAAATCAGCAAATAAACCTTGCTCGTGGCATACCCTCTCTTTGATCTCCCCCGCAGAAATGCTGAACTAAAGCCCTTTGACACAACCAAAAGGTTGGAAAAATAAAGGCTTTATGAATTAGCGAGGTTAGCTTCAATTCATATTTTTCAAAACCAAGCCTAAGAGGGAAGATAGATAAAATATCACACCCAAATCAGAAATATTTCCTGGGTAACATCCTCCCTATGGAGGAGTCATAGAAGGGTATTTATAAATAAATAACTTTCCTCTTTTGGGATTCTCAAATATTTTTCTTAATTTTGCATTTCGGTAAATAATAGAATATAGAAAATAAACATAATACTAAATTATGAGTAAACAAGTAGAAAAGATTAAGGAGCTGGTCGCTAAGCGCGAGCAGGCTCGCCTTGGAGGTGGCCAGAAAGCCATTGATAAGCAGCACGCACGTGGCAAGTACACCGCTCGCGAGCGTATCGAAATGCTGGTTGACGAAGGCAGTTTCGAGGAGTATGATATGTTCAAACTCCATCGTTGCCACAACTTCGGCATGGAAAAGAAGCAGTATCTCGGCGATGGTGTCGTTGCTGGTTCAGCTACTATCGACGGTCGTCTCGTTTATGTATACGCACAGGACTTCACCGTAAACGGTGGTTCACTTTCTGAGACTATGAGCCAGAAGATCTGCAAGGTGATGGATATGGCTATGCAGAACGGTGCTCCAGTAATCGGTATGAACGACTCTGGTGGTGCTCGTATTCAGGAAGGTATCTCTGCCCTCGCTGGCTATGGTGAGATCTTCGAGCGCAACATCCTCGCTTCTGGCGTTATTCCTCAGATCTCAATGATCATGGGTCCTTGCGCTGGTGGTGCTGTTTACTCTCCAGGTTTGACCGACTTCATCCTCATGACAGAGGGTACTTCATATATGTTCCTTACAGGTCCTAAGGTTGTTAAGACTGTAACTGGTGAGGATATCGACTCTGAGCACTTAGGTGGCGCTAGCGTTCACTCTACAAAGAGTGGTGTAACAAGCTTCACTGCTAAGACTGAGGAGGAGGCTATGGAGATGATCAAGACTCTCCTCTCCTACTTGCCATCTAACAACACAGAGGACGCACCTCGCGTAGAGTGCACCGACCCAATCGACCGCAAGGAAGACCTCTTGAACGAGATTCTCCCTGATGATCCTAACAAGGCTTACGATATGTATAAGGTGATCACAGCTGTTACTGATAACGGCGAGTTCTTCGAGGTACAGCCTAAGTTCGCCAAGAACATCATCACAGGTTTCGCCCGCTTCAACGGTCAGAGTGTAGGTATCGTTGCTAACCAGCCATCAGCTTATGCAGGTGTGCTCGACGTAAACGCAAGCCGCAAGGGTGCTCGTTTCGTTCGTTTCTGCGATGCTTTCAATATTCCAATCGTTTCTTTGGTTGACGTACCAGGCTTCCTTCCAGGTACAGGTCAGGAGTACAATGCGGTAATCCTTCACGGTGCTCAGTTGCTTTACGCTTACGGCGAGGCTACAGTGCCAAAGATTACCATCAACTTGCGTAAGAGCTACGGTGGTTCTCACATCGTAATGGGTTGTAAGCAGTTGCGTTCCGACCTCAACTTCGCTTGGCCAACAGCCGAGATCGCTGTAATGGGTGCTAGTGGTGCCGTTGCTATCTTGAGCGGTAAGGCTATCAAGACTATGAAGGACGAAGGCAAGAGCGCTGAGGAGATCAAGCAGTTCATTGCTGAGGAAGAGGAAGAGTACACAAGAACATTCGCAAATCCATATCAGGCTGCACAGTTCGGCTACATCGACGATGTAATCGAGCCACGCAATACACGTTTCCGCATCTGCCGCGGTCTTGCTCAGCTCGCTTCTAAGCGCCAGAGCATCCCTGCTAAGAAGCACGCTTGTATGCCAATGTAAAAGGAGGGCGTTATGGATAAGAATATATTTGCAGCTATTGCAATGGCACTCTATGAGTATGAAGGCAACAACGTACACGACGAGGAGCCAGGCATTATCACAATTAAGAAGCGTCACACTCTTTGGAATGCAAAGATGCTGAGTTTCACTCAAAAACCATAAGACAATGAAGGAATTCAAATATACTATCGATGGTAAGGAATACAAAGTAACCATCGGTGACATTGACGAGAACAATGTTGCAGCCGTAAACGTAAACGGCGAAGATTTCGATGTTCAGCTCGAGAAGAAGGAAGAGCCAAAGAAGGAGAAACCTGTTCTTGGCAAGCCTGTAGCTGAAGAGGCTGGCGATGCTCCTGTTGCAGCAGCCAACGTAAATACCAACAATGCTGTTAAGGCTCCACTGCCTGGCACTATCACTGGTATCAACGTTGAGGTTGGTCAGGAAGTTAAGGCTGGCGACACCGTTGTAGTGCTCGAGGCTATGAAGATGGCCAACAATATCGAGGCAGAGAAAGACGGTAAGATTACAGCTATCTGCGTAAAGGTAGGTCAGGCTGTAATGGAAGATGATCCATTGGTCGTTATCGAATAAGAACAATAAAAAAGCGAGTTGGTTTTCAACTCGCTTTTTTAATTTCGTATTAATTCACAATGCGTAATTATATTACCTTATAATATAAGTTACTATATAAAAACTCAATTCATAACCTGAAGTTCAAAAGAGTATCCCAATTTAGGATGTCCTCAAAAAAACTCTCAATATTATGAATTGTGAATTATGAATTATAAAACGTTTCCTTCTTTAGGGAAGACAACAGAAGGCTTGAAAGTCTTAGCCTCCTCAAAATCCATAAGGGCATAGGAGATAATAATCACCGTATCCCCTACCAGCACCTGACGAGCAGCAGCACCATTCAAGCAGATACAACCACTACCACGCTTACCAGCAATGATGTAAGTCTCAAAGCGATTGCCATTATCATTATCCACAATCTGCACCTTCTCACCAGCAATCATATTTGCAGCATCCATCAAATCCTCGTCGATGGTAATACTACCCATATAATGCAAATTGGCCTCAGTCACAGTGGCACAATGAATCTTAGATTTTAATACCTCTATCTGCATAATCCGGAATATTAACCCTTATACTTGATATGGTCGATCAAACGAATTGGAGTCTTGCCACAATATACGGTGATGCAGCCGACAACATAAGGAGAAGCCTCCCAACTGTCAACATCCTGCAAGCTATCACCATCAACAATCTCGAAGTACTCCACCTCAAGGCCATCCACAGCATTGATGTCGGCAACAACCTTATCATGAGTCTCCTTAACTGTATGATTCTTAGCAAATTCCACACTCTCCTTCAAGGCTTTGAAGATATTTGGTGCAATCGCGCGTTCATCAGCAGCAAGCAATGTATTACGGCTACTCTTTGCAACACCATCCTCATCGCGGATGATTGGGCACTCCACAATCTGCAGAGACTCACTCATACCAATAAACTTAACGAGCTGCTTGATAACAGCAATCTGCTGCCAGTCCTTCTCGCCGAAATAAGCACGGGTAGGACGAACAATATAGAACAAGCGACTAACCACCTGACAAACACCATTAAAGTGGCCAGGACGTCTAGCGCCTTCCATAACTGTAGAAACTGGAGGGAATTCAAAATGGCGCTCATCAGGAGTAGGATACATCTCCTCTACCGATGGAGCAAAAACGTAATCAGCACCGCATTCCTCTAGTAGTTTGCAGTCGGCTTTCAGATTGCGAGGGTATCTCTCAAGATCACCCTTGTCGTTAAACTGAGTCGGATTCAAAAATACAGAAACAACTGTAACGCCATTTTCTCTTACACTACGCTTTACGAGAGAGGCGTGGCCCTCATGAAGCGCTCCCATTGTAGGCACGAGCCCAATTTCCTTACCTTCCTTACGAACTTTGAAAAGCTCATTCTGAAGGTCAACAATCTTATCGAATACTTTCATGATTACTTATTTTCGGAGTGCAAAATAACAACTTTTATTTTAAATAAGGAAGAAAAATATTAAATATTTGCCAATAAAGTCCACAAAAAGTGTCTTTTTGAGTGTTTTCTTAGAAAAACTGAAGTTTTTTTTGTAACTTTGCAGCACGAAATAATTTAATTATGGCAAAGAAAATATTATTCATTAACCAGGAAATCACACCGTATATACCCGAGTCAGCAATGTCTGTAATGGGTAGAGATCTGCCTCATGCAATGCAGGAAGCTGGATTTGAAATCAGAACTTTTATGCCTAAATGGGGTTCTATCAACGAGCGCCGCGGACAGCTTCATGAGGTAATACGCCTTTCTGGAATGAATCTTATTATTAACGACACCGATCACCCACTGATCATCAAGGTGGCGTCTATCCCAACCTCTCGACTGCAGGTTTACTTCATCGATAATGATGACTACTTCACCAAGCGCGACATGGAGCATGATGAGGCTGGCATTGCATATCCCGACAACGGCGAGAGAGCTATCTTCTTCGCTCGTGGTGTTCTCGAGACAGTTAAGAAATTACGCTGGGTTCCTGATGTTGTTGTGTGTCAGGGATGGATTAGCGGCGTAGTACCTTTCTATATTAAGAAGGCCTACAACGAGGAGCCTTCTTTCGCTAACTGCAAGGTAGTTACAAGCCTTTATTCCAACACCCTTAAAAACGACTTGGGTGAGAACTTCAAGGAATGTATCGAGTTCCGTGACGCAAAGGCTGAATTCCTTGACAAGTATAGTGAGAAATTCGACTTCAAGGAACTTGGTAAATTCGCTATCGACTATAGTGATGGCGTTATCGAGGCTACAGAGAATGTGAACAAGGAATTGCTCGACTATGCAAACGAGAATAAGTGCCCTGTAATGAGCTATCCAGGTGAAGAGTTCACAGAAGCTTACAAGGACTTTATCGAAAATCTCTAGTTTAACACTAAGTATGAAATTAAAATTCTTAGCAGTAGCAGCATTTGCTGCACTTGCTTTTACTGCCTGTGAGGATACTACCGACTCGCTCGGAAACTCCCTCACAGACAAGATGGATAACATGGAAGTTAGCTATGCTACCTTCGGAGTAAAAACCAACTCTTTCGCAGTTGATTCGATTTATGCTAATGGTGCTGACCCTGTCTTGGGAAGAATTAAGGACCCAGAAACAGGTGCTTATGTTACAGCAGACTATATGACCCAGTTCTTTCCAGCTATCAAGATCGATCTTCCAGACCTTTCCCACATTGATAGTAAGGACGAAAACGGCAATGTTTATGCTGATTCATGTTTCTTGCAAATCTGGTATAACAACGTGGAAGGCGACAGCACTCAGAAAATGAGTGCCAGCATTTATGAGCTATCCAAACCTGTTAAGGAAGGTGCCTACTACTCTAACTTTGATCCTGTAAAAGAAGGATACGTATCTAAGAGTAATTACGGAAGTCAGAGAAGCTATACACTCAGCGAAAATGGTAATACTATCAAATTCCCTCTGAATCATGAATATACAAAAGTTGATAAGGACGGAAATAAGACTACCTATAATAATTATGGTACTTATTTGATTAGTGAATACTATAAAGACAAGAGTAATTTCGAGAACCCTTACAAGTTCATTCAGAACATTACCCCTGGTTTCTTTATCGAGCATACTGGTGGCAACTATAATCTGGCTACAGTTTACGATACTCAGATCGTATTCTATTTCCGTAACCATGCAGATGTTGAAGAAACAGCTACCGATGGAACAAAGACTACTACAACAAAGTATTACTCTAACTTCTACCGTGTACATGGTACTGAGGAGGTTCTTCAGACTACTAAGATTGATAACGACAAGGAGAGCATCAAGCGTCTGCTCGCAGACAATAGTTGCACTTATGTTAAGTCACCTGCTGGCATCTTCACAGAAGTAGAGATTCCGGTCCTCGACATTATGAAAGGTCATGAGAATGATACACTGAACAATGTAAAGATTACCTTCCCTAAGGTAAACAACACTACTAACAGCGAATTTTCTCTGAAGAATCCTACCTATATGTTGATGTTGCCAAAAGACAGCACCTACACATTCTTCGAGAAAGGAAGTCTCTTCAATAACAAGACTAGCTATATAACTACCTTGTCAACAAGTACAACCAACGGATACACCTTTAGTAATATAAGTGGACTTGTTTTCTGGATGTACCAAAATTACAAGAAGGCTATTGCTAGTGGTAAGCAACCAGAAGAAGGATGGAACAAGGCTGTTCTCGTACCAGTTAATGCTCACACAACAACATCATCAAGTGGAAAAAGCATCAACAGCATCAGCAGCAAGATGAGTCTCTCATCCGTGAAACTGAAGCAGGGAACAGAGGATGATCCTATCCAGATAAGTGTTATCTATAGTAGATTCAAAGAAAAGAAATAGATCTATGGCAGATAATTTTCTGGAACGTCATCGCCAAGATTACGAAGAAAGAAAGGCAGCATGGCTTCGCAAAAAGAAGCATCTGCCTAAACTAAATAAGGGAATACAAAAACCTGAAGATGAATCGTTGTAAGCTAAGTGCTTACAACGATTTATTTTTTATCCAACAATCGTGAATTTGGCAAATTTCAAAAGCAATTGCTTTCTTCCTGAATTCACAAAATCCACAGTTGCCTTGGCATTCTCGCCAGTTCCTTCTACTTTTACTACCGTTCCTACGCCAAAGCGCTGATGCTCTATGCGATTACCCTCGTGTAGTAACGAACTGTTGCTGGCAACAGGAGCCGAGGTTGAAGTGGTAGTTACTCGCTTGAAACCAGCAGGTGCTGTTGGTCGAGGCATAGATGGTGTCTGCGGACGGGAGTTTGAAGAGTATTTACGGCTATAGTCGCTTCTCGACTGAGAACCATATCCACCTGTGATTTTAGGTTTTGGATCAGCCATAAAACGGTCAGCAACCGGACGGTTATTCTGTGCCCATTCTGGTCCCTCCATCTGATCACGAAAACGATTATAGCGATAGTCAGAATCATAACCTCTTGAAAAACTATTGCTTCTGCTGGATGAGTAGCTTGTCTCCTCGCCTACTTCCTCCATTAAATCAGAATCAATCTCTGCCAGGAAGCGACTTGGGGTATCAAACTCCATCTTGCCATAACGCCAGCGGTTCTTGGCATTAGTGATGATGCAGTGCTTCTCTGCTCGGGTAATCGCTACATAGAGCAGACGACGCTCCTCCTCCAACTCCCTTGGAGTGCTTGCACTCATCTGACTAGGAAAGATGTTCTCCTCCAAACCTACAATAAATACAGTTGGAAACTCCAAACCCTTGGCAGCATGGATAGTCATCATCGTCACACGGTCGTTGTCATCACCATTATCGCTATCCAAATCGGTTAGCAGAGCAACATCCTGCAGATAATCCGTAAGATAGATCTCGTCTCCACGATCTTCCTCTCTTCGTTCCTCCACAAAAGTCTGCATACCACTCAGGAATTCCTCAAGATTCTCCTGGCGTGCAATGCCCTCTGTATCAGTTGTAGAGAAGATATCCTTGCTGATACCACTCTCTTTAATCAATTCAGTACCCAGAGTATAGACATCCGTCATCGGCATCTTCTCGACATAAGCCGAGATAAGATTTCTAAAACCATCAATCTTGGCAAGTGTACCTTTGTTCACATTCAAGCCATAATGTTCGGGCGAGCAAATCACCTGCCAGAAACTCACCTGCTGCTCCTGGGCAGCTAGGGCAATCTTGTTTACTGTCGTCTGACCAATCCCTCTGGCCGGATAGTTGATGATTCGCTTGAAAGCTTCCTCATCATCCGGATTGGCTATCAGACGAAAATAGGCAATGATATCCTTGATTTCCTTGCGCTGATAGAAACTCAGTCCACCATAAAGTCGATAAGGAATATTCTGCTTTCGCAACTCCTCCTCGAAGCTACGACTCTGACTGTTTGTGCGGTAGAGAATAGCAAAATCGCTATAGGCTCCCCCCTCCTCTTTTCGGATACGCTTGATATCCTTGCAAACGATCAAGGATTCCTCCTTATCACTATAAGCAGGCTTGTAAACCAGTTTCTCACCTTCTGCATTCTTGCTGAATACATCTTTTGGAATCTGACGAGAATTATGCTTTATCAAACTATTCGCTGCCTCAACAATTCGCTGAGTAGAACGATAGTTCTGCTCCAGCTTGAAGAGTTGAGCATTATCATATTCTTCTCTAAAATTCAGAATATTATCAATGTTTGCTCCACGAAAGCTATAGATACTCTGCGAGTCATCACCCACCGCACATACACGTTGTTTCTGCTTGGTAAGCTGAAGCACGATGCACTGCTGAGCATAGTTCGTATCCTGATACTCATCCACCAGCACATAGTCAAAACGGTCAGCCCATTTCTGGCGAATATCAGGATGATCACGGAAAAGGATATAAGTAAGCACAAGCAAGTCATCAAAATCCATTGCATTCGCCTTCTGACAACGTTGCTCGTATGCCAGATAAATCTTGAAAAGACTCGGCATACGTGCCTGTGTATCCCGCTGAAGCACCTCCTTATCGTTGGCATACTCATTAGCACGAATCAAATGGTTCTTCGCCATTGAGATCTTACTATGAACAGCAGCAGGCTTATACACCTTATCATCTAGCTGCATCTCCTTCACAATCGCCTTGATGAGTGATCGCGAATCTGTTTCATCATAAATCGTGAAGTTCGAATTATAGCCGATATGTTCAGCCTCACCACGCAGGATTCGGGCGAAGATTGAGTGAAAAGTACCCATCTGCAGGCGTTTGGCCAAATCATGGTTCACCAGTTTGCCAATACGCTCCTTCATCTCATTGGCAGCCTTATTGGTAAAGGTAAGTGCCAGGATGCTCCAAGGCTCAAAACCATTCTGCAGAAGGTAAGCAATCTTATAGGTAAGCACACGCGTCTTACCCGAACCTGCACCAGCAATTACCAGCGAAGGTCCCTCAATATATTCAACAGCCTTTCGCTGCGACTCATTCAGTTGCGACAACAGTTCTTCGTTTGTCATCTTGAAAATTCAAAAAGTAAAATAACTCTAAAAACAAGAATAGAAGTCAAGAAAAACTCCTAACTTCTAACTCCAATTTTCTAACTATTTATAGGCTCCTCCGACAACGGTCTTTGGATCCACATCCTCACCTTCCTTCGGGAAAGTAGGAATAAATTTCATCTCGTGCTCAATCTGTCGACGGCGCTTTTTCATATAGGCACTTGGATGAGCACTATCAAACTTGATTGGGTTAGGCAAAGTGGCAGCAATCAAGGCGCACTCCTCGCGGAAAAGATCTTTTCCCTTCTTGTCGAAATGATACTCAGCAACAGCATCCACACCATAAATACCATCTCCCATCTCAATAGAGTTGAGATAAACTTCCATTATGCGCTGCTTGCTCCAAACCAGCTCAATAAGGAAAGTGAAATAAGCCTCAAAGCCCTTTCTCACCCACGAGCGACCTGGCCACAGGAAAACATTCTTGGCAGTCTGCTGACTAATAGTTGACGCACCGTGCACCTTCTTTCCTTTGGCGTTATTTTTCGCAGCTTTCTGGATGGCATTAAAGTCAAATCCATGATGCAGCAGGAATCGCTGATCCTCACTAGCCATTACGGCTACAGGCATGTGTTCTGATATCTCCGACATCGGAACCCAATGATGATGCAATTTAATGCTCTCACCATCAGCAACTTGCTGAAAGCATCGAATTACCATGAGAGGAGTGATATATACAGGAATGAAACGATATGCCACAACAGCAAGAATGGTGGTACTAAAAAATAGTACCACCACCCAACGTAAAATATTTCGAAGTTTTTTCACTTCTATTTTTCCAACCTTTAAAAGTTATGTTATTACTTCAAAGTACCGTTCTCAGCCTTCTTAACCATAGAGTCAGAAGCATAGAGGTAAACCTCAACACGGCGGTTCTCAGGAGCTACAGTTGAATCAACGATAGGATTCTGGCTACCCTTACCCTGAACATCTCTGATCTGAGCAGAAGCAACACCCTGGTTCTTCAAGTAGTTAGAAACAGCATTTGCTCTATTCTTACTCAATGGAACGTTAACCTTGTCACCACCAGTTGCATCGGTGAAGCCCCAAACAGCAACGTTCAAGTCTTTATCACCCTTAAGAACGCTAGCGAACTTTGTCAAGTCAGTCTTAGCATCACTCTTCAAAGTTGCCTTGCTCATATCAAACTGCAAACCACTATCGAATGTAACCTTTACAGCCTTCAAACCATTGATTTCAATTTCCTCAACCTTAGCGTTGCTAACCTGAGACTGAACCTGAGACTTAACCTTATCCATGTGACGGCCGATCAAGTTTCCAGCAGTACCACCTACAGCAGCACCAATAGCAGCACCAACAAGAGCACCTGTACCTGAGTGGCTATTATTTGTCATACCACCAATCAGTGCACCAAGAGCAGCACCTGCACCAGCACCAATACCTGTACCAGTACCCTGAGAAGTTGCACAGCTACTTAACAGAAGTAGAGAAGATAATGCAACAACAGAAATTTTCATCTTTTTCATAATCGTTTTAATTATATGTGTATACTTTATTGTTTTTGCTACTATATTAAATGCAAAGATAACGCTTTTTTTGTCATTCTTATAGCGAAATCAACATTTTTTTGTAACTTTGCTGCGAAATTACGGAATATCCCGCAACTTCCAAAGGGTGGAATCCCTATTTTGTTAGGAAAAATCCCTAAAAGATGTATAAACAATTAAAATTCAATATAAAAAAATGGCTAAAGAATTAAAGCAATTGACCAAGCGCGCTGAAAACTACAGTCAGTGGTACAACGACTTGGTTGTAAAGGCTGACCTGGCTGAGCAGGCACCTGTACGTGGGTGTATGATCATCAAGCCTTATGGCTATGCTATATGGGAGAAGATGCAGGCTGTTCTTGACAAGGCTTTCAAAAAGACTGGTGTTCAGAATGCTTACTTCCCTCTCCTCATCCCAAAGAGCTTCTTCGCTCGTGAGGCTGAGCACGTTAAGGGTTTTGCTAAGGAAAGTGCTGTGGTTACTCACTATCGCTTGAAATCAACTGAGGATGGCGATATCGTAGTTGACTCAGAGGCTAAGCTCGAGGAAGAGCTTATCATCCGCCCTACCTCAGAGACAATGATCTGGAACACTTATAAGAACTGGATTCATTCTTGGCGTGATCTGCCTATTCTCTGCAACCAGTGGTGTAACGTTATGCGCTGGGAGATGCGTACTCGTCCTTTCCTCCGCACTTCTGAGTTCCTCTGGCAGGAAGGTCACACTGCTCACGCTACAGCTGAGGAGGCTGAAGCAAAGGCAGAGGAGATGTTGCATGTATATGCTGATTTCGTCGAGAACTATATGGGTGTCCCTGTTATTCAGGGTGCAAAGAGTGAGACTGAGCGTTTCGCTGGTGCTCTTAACACTTACACTATCGAGGCTATGATGCAGGATGGTAAGGCGCTTCAGAGT
The DNA here is from genome assembly GCA_905236815.1 of uncultured Prevotella sp. Lineage (GTDB taxonomy): Bacteria > Bacteroidota > Bacteroidia > Bacteroidales > Bacteroidaceae > Prevotella. Next base: position 18,540 of record CAJOPE010000018.1, read on the forward strand.
GGTACCAGTCACTTCCTTGGTCAGAACTTCGCTAAGAGTTTCGACGTTACTTATTTAAATAAGGAGAACAAACCTGAGTATGTATGGGCTACCTCTTGGGGTGTTTCTACTCGTTTGATGGGTGCCCTCATCATGACTCACTCTGACGACAATGGTTTGGTACTTCCTCCAAAGCTCGCTCCTATTCAGGTGGTTATCGTTCCTATTTGGAAGAACGATGAGCAGTTGCAGGCTATCAGCGAGAAGTTGCAGCCAGTAATCGACCAGTTGGAGGCTCTTGGCGTTAGCGTTAAGTATGATGATACCGACAACAAGCGTCCTGGCTTCAAGTTTGCCGATTACGAGTTGAAGGGTATTCCTGTTCGTCTCGTTATGGGTGGCCGTGACCTCGAGAACAACACTATCGAGATTATGCGTCGTGATACTCTCGAGAAAGAGAGCGTAAGCTTCGATGGTTTGGTAGAGCGCGTAAAGAACTTGCTCGATGATATCCAGAAGAACATCTTCGAGAAGGCTAAGAAGTATCGCGATGAGCACATTTATGAGTGCAACAACTACGATGAGTTCAAGGAGCGCATCAAGGATGGTGGTTTCTTCCTCTGCCCTTGGGATGGTACAGAAGAAACTGAGGCTAAGATCAAGGAGGATACACAGGCAACTATCCGTTGTATTCCTTTCGGCGTAGATCAGAGCAATCCTGGAATTGATATGGTGAGCGGCAAGCCTGCTGTTAACAAGGTTATCATTGCTAGAGCCTACTAATTACCAATTATATAAAGGTATAAAAGCCATTCCTCGTTTGAGGGATGGCTTTTTTGTTTTACTTTTCTCTTATTAGCTCATCTAGAATTGATACTTTAGACAAGCTCTTATCCAAATCTATTTTATTCTTCCCAACAAATTTATTAAATCTCCTATACTTATCATTATGTTCTGTCGAGATAAATTCCGTGATTTTATTTCCTTGCAAATCATAAATGCCAAAATATTCAGGACAGCCAGTTCCACAACAATTTAGCGCTCCATACAAGAACAAATAATATGATTGAGTCCCCTTTACAATACTAAGATCTAAAATAGGAATTTGGGAGATTACCAACTCACTATTATCTTTTGCACATACATTAATTTGTCTATTACTGATAACAATGTTCTTTACAAATTCCTTATCAATAAAAATACTAAGAGTTTGCCTTACCACTGTTGGATTCTGCATCAACAATTCATTTGTTTGAACTGAGTCTTGAATATAATATGTTTTAAAACTTACCATATAATCATTATAACAACAATGTTTAACAATGCTATCATTATCTATTCTCTTAGAGTTCACTTCTATAGAGAAAACTAAAAATAACAATAAAAGAAAAATTCTCATTAACTATTTATTATAGAATGCTCCAATTTGAGGAAATGCATCCGTCAATAGGTTTAAATATCATTTACTACTTATTACCGCAAAAGTAGATAAAAAAAAATCATAATCAAAGAATAACAACAAAAAACTACTTAATAGTTTTAATACATCTACTAAGTAAATCTAAAAAATTACCCCCCCGACTCACGTCGAGGGGCAACAACAACACAAACACAAAATATAGTCCGCTTATGCGGATCTATTAATATCTTTACATAACTCCGTCTTCACGAAGTTTCTGCTGCCATTTCCAAGCACTGGCGAGAACATCCTCCAGCGGAGTATCTGCCTTCCAACCAAGCACCTTGTTGGCCTTAGAGCAATCACCCCAGATTTTCTCGATATCACCCTCACGACGAGGACCATATTTCCAGTTCAGTTTCACACCTGTTGCCTTCTCGAAGGTTTCAACGATTTCTAATGTTGAATCGCCCTTACCTGTACCGATATTGAAATAATCGATTTCTGGAGAATCAGCATCATCCAATACACGACGCATAGCTGCGACATGAGCCTTTGCCAAATCTACTACATAGATGTAGTCACGGATACACGTCTTATCAGGAGTATCATAGTCGTTACCAAAGATGGTGAGTTCCTTGCGGATGCCCATCGCAGTCTGAGTAACGTATGGAATCAAGTTGTTTGGCACACCATTTGGCAACTCACCGATGAGCGCTGTAGGATGTGCGCCAATTGGGTTAAAATATCTCAAAATGATACTCTTGATTGGAGCACCACTGTGAATATAATCATAAATAATCTGCTCGTTAACCTCCTTGGTATTACCATAAGGAGAAGTAGCTTTCTGATGAGGAGCGCTCTCTGTTACAGGGAGATTCTCAGGTTTTGGCTGACCATAAACAGTACAACTTGAAGAGAAGATAATTCCCTTTACATTGTATTCAGACATCAACTCGAGAAGATTTACGAGAGAAACCACATTATTGCGATAATATAGTAAAGGTTTCTGCACACTCTCTCCTACAGCCTTAGAGGCTGCAAAGTGGATGATACCTTCTATATCTGGATATTTCTTCAAAACACCTTCGGTTGCTTCCTTGTCTCGGAGATCCACCTGTTCGAATGCAGGACGAACACCTGTAATTTTCTCGATACCATCGAGAACTTCGATCTTAGAATTACTTAGATTATCGATAATGACCACCTTGTAGCCAGCTTCAATAAGTTCAACTGTTGTGTGGCTTCCTATGAAACCAGTACCACCAGTAACTAAAATTGTCTGTTTCATATATTAACTCGGTTTATGTTGAAGTAGATGCCTTAGCATCATATATCATTCAACGACAAAGGTACGCATTTTTATCGAAATGCGTACCTTTTATCATATTTTTTTTCTACGAATTTGCTTAGTTCAAACCGAAGAGAGTCTTAAGTCCTCCCTCTAAGCCAGAGAAGCCCATGAAGGAGAGTGCAAGCAAACCAGCAGTGATGAGAACAATGCTCATGCCCTGCATACCCTTAGGTATCTTAACAAGTTCCTGCTGCTCACGAATACCAGCAAACAATACCAGTGAGAGTGCAAAACCAATCGCAGTTGAGAAAGCGTAAACAACACTCTCCATCAGGGTGTAGTCTTTCTGAATAACGAGGATTGCAACACCCAGCACTGCACAGTTAGTGGTGATCAGTGGAAGGAAAATACCCAATGCCTGATACAAACTTGGAGACACTTTCTTTAAAATGATTTCAACCATCTGAACAAGGGCTGCAATCACAAGGATGAAAGACAATGTCTGAAGATACTGAAGTCCGAATGGTTCTAGAACCAATTTCTGAACCAAATAGGTAACGATAGTAGCAAGCACCAACACGAAAGTTACGGCTGCACCCATACCAAGTGCTGTATCAATCTTCTTGGAAACACCTAGGAAAGGACAGATTCCAAGGAACTGTGACAACACGATGTTGTTCACAAAGATTGCAGAGATAAATATCAATAAATATTCCATAATTGTTTCTTTTTATTAGCCTCTAATCTTGTTAATGATTGCCACTAGATAACCCAATGTGAGGAAGGCTCCTGGAGGAAGAACGAAGAGAAGGATATTAGTGGTTTCTGGTAATAATGTGATACCAAAAACGCTTCCTGCACCGAGAATCTCACGTACTATACCCAGAAGTGTAAGACCAAAGGTAAAACCAAGTCCAATGCCAATACCATCAAAGATACTTGCCAATGGTGAATTCTTACAAGCGAAACTCTCTGCACGACCCAGAATAATACAGTTTACAACAATCAGTGGGATATAAATACCCAAAGCCTTGTTGATACTGTCGGGTGCATAAGCATTCATAAACATCTGAAGGATAGTTACGAATGCAGCTATCACAACAATGAATACAGGGATGCGGACCATATCTGGTGTGATCTTCTTGATGCAAGAGATCACAAAGTTGGTGCAGATCAATACTGCCATAGTGGCAAGTCCCATACTAAGTCCATTGATGGCACTAGTAGTGGTAGCCAGTGTAGGACACATACCAAGGAAAAGCACAAAGACAGGATTCTCCTTGATAAGTCCATTCATTAATATTTTAATGTTACTCATATCTTAATAATGAATTATTATGATTTATGAATGTGCCTGCTTGCTGGCACCTGTATCGCCATCAGCACCCTTTTTGGTATAAACAGCATAAGCCTGGTTGATAGCCTTGAGGAAGGCACGACTGGTAATAGTACTTGCTGTGATAGCATCAACAGCATTGCCACTCTTGTCGTCCTTGCTAACATGCAGGTTGCCATCCTTAGGATTCTTACCTATCACACTACCCTTTCCGTCAGCCTGGAACCAGGTATCTGCCTTAGCTCCAAGACCTGGAGTCTCAGATGTCTGAAGAATAGTATAGCCAAGGATTTTTCCATCTGGGTCGAAACCTACCAATACTTTCAAGTCACCGCCAAAGCCTCCAGTAGTACTTTCCACTGCAGCTCCGAGCACCTTGCCACTATTATCTGTACAATTATGAATGGTAAATGCTACCTCCTTGCCATCAACAGACTCTTTCACTTCCTGTGGATCGGCAACCTTCACATTATCACTCTTCATTACCTCCTTGATGCCGGCAGCAAGAGTCTTCTGTGCCTTCTCAGCAATAGGTCCTTCGGTGAGATGGTTCACATAAGCAAGCAGAGCACCCATAATGAGGGCAACACCTACTAGAACCAACACCATATTTGTTAAAGATGATTGAAGTTTTTGCATCTTTATATTCTTTAATGATGAATTAAAACAATGAATTAGGCCTTGTTTGGCTTCTCGCCGAAACGCTTTGGTTTAACATAGTGATTGATGAGTGGTGTGAAACCATTCATAATAAGAATAGCGAAGCTCATTCCCTCTGGATAGCTACCCCAGTTACGAATCACGATTGTGAGGAAACCGATGGCTACACCATAGATGAGCATACCCTTATGAGTCATTGGACTAGTTACATAATCAGTTGCCATAAAGATAGCACCGAGCATCAAGCCACCGCTCAAAATCACTGTGAATGGATCTGCATAAGCAGGATTTGCCAAGTGCATTAAACCTGAGAATACAAATACAGTAGCAATGATTGATACTGGTATATGCCATGTGATTACCTTCTTCCAAAGTAGATAAGCCAAACCTACCAACAGTGCCAATGCACAAATCTCACCAATTGTACCTGCACCAGCATTAGGGTTCATACCCAAAAGCAACTGAGTGGCATCAGGAATCTGCTTAAGCAAAGAATCATTACCGCTCTTGATTGCCTCCTTCATAATTGCAAGAGGAGTAGCTCCTGTCTGAGCATCGAGATAGCTACCGAGCTGTCCAGCTACAGGCCATGAGGTCATCTGTGCAGGGAAGCTCACTAAGAGGAAGCATCGACCAACAAGTGCAGGGTTGAAAGGATTGTTACCCAATCCACCAAATGTCATCTTACCAATACCGATAGCAACCAAAGCTCCCAAAAGGATGATCCATACAGGAAGGTTACTAGGAAGGTTCATACCCAAAAGGATACCAGTAACAATGGCAGAACCATCCATAAGTGAAGGCTCAACCTTAAGAAGATATTTTGAAATTGCCCACTCAAAGAAAACGCAGGCAGCCACACTAGAAAGCAGAACAACTGCAGAACCCAGTCCGAAATAGACAAGAGAAACGATGATAGCAGGAAGAAGTGCAATGACAACGCCATACATATTCTTCTCTACCGACTCATTTCCATGGGCGTGTGGTGAAAGAGAAACTATTAGTTTTCCCATTTTATTTATTTGCTATTTTTTATTAATAATTACTTAGCTGCCTCGGCTTTCTTTGCCTCAGCTTCAGCCTTTGCCTTTGCAGCACGCTCGCGGATAATGCCCATCACAGCTCCCTTACCCTGAAGGATATTATCGAGGATTGGTCGATGAGAAGGACAGGTAAACTGACAGCTTCCACAAGAGATGCAAGAAACAACTTCCTCATTCTCCAGACGCTCATAGTTCTGCATATCAGAGAGGGTTGCGAGCAAATATGGCTCAAGACCCATAGGACAAGCATCCACACATTTTCCACAACGGATACATGGCTGAATAGCCTTACGATGTGCATCATCACCAGTAAGCACTGTGATAGAGTTAGTTCCCTTGCAAACTGGTACATCCAGACTCAGGATAGCCTTTCCCATCATTGGACCACCAGCAAGCACCTTGTTGTCGCCCTCTGGTAAACCGCCACAATATTCAATCATCTGAGAGAATGGGGTTCCCATACGAACGAGGAAGTTTCCAGGGTTCTTTACCTGCTTACCAGTTACTGTTGTATAGCGTTCAAAGAGAGGCTTATTCTTCATAACAGCCTGATAAACAGCATAAGCAGTACCAACATTCTGAACAATTGCTCCAACATTGACAGGAATAGCAGGAGGGGCAGGAACCTGACGGTTGATTACTGCATCAACCAACTGCTTCTCACCACCCTGAGGATACTTTGTCTTCAAAGGAACTACCTCTACACGAGAATTGCCAGCAGTCTTCTGAGTTAGCAACTCGATAGCCTGTGGTTTGTTCTCCTCAATACCGATATAGCCTTTCTCAACTTTGGCAGCCTTCATCAAGAGATCAAGACCCACGAGAATCTCATCAGCATGTTCCATCATCAAACGATAGTCAGCAGTGATATATGGCTCACACTCTACCGCATTGATGATTACGCACTCAGCCTTTGCTCCAGGAGGAGGACAAAGTTTGATAAAGGTTGGGAAACCTGCACCACCCATACCAGTGACACCAGCCACCTTAATACGGTTTACTATTTCCTCTGGGGTAAGCTCAGGATGAGCCTCGAGAGTTTCCAACTCCTCACTACGGTCGATATTCTCTTCCCATTCATCACCTTCTACATTGATGATGATGGCAGGCTTGCGATAACCTGTAGCATCAATAACTGTATCTATCTTTGCGACAGTTCCTGACACAGAACTGTAGATAGGAGCACTTACAAAACCACCTGCTTCAGCAATAAGTGTACCCACCTTTACTTTAGCACCACGTTCAACAACAGGTTTAGCAGGAGCACCGATGTGCTGACTTAAAGGGAAAATTGCTACCTTTGGAAGTTCGGCTGTTTTAGTTGCAACCTCTGAGGTAAGTTTATTCTCCTCAGGATGCACACCACCTATTTTAAATGTATGTAAATTCATCCTTATGCCTCCTCTTTAACTGTTTCCGAAGCAACTTCAGCAACAGGCTGAGCCTTCTTCACAGGGAAATTAACCTTGACAATAGCACCTGTTGGGCACTCGTCAACACACTTTGTACACATACGGCACTTATTGAAGTCGATGTAGCTAACATTGTTGGCAATAGTGATAGCCTCAAACTTGCACACCTTCTCACACTTGCCACATCCGATGCAGGCAACATTACAAGCCTTCTTGGCAACAGCGCCCTTGTCCTTGTTCACGCACTGTACATAAACTCGGCGACCCTTAGGACCCTTCTTGCGAAGTTCGATAATGTGACGAGAACAAGCCTTGGCACATGCACCACAAGAAGTACACTTCTCCTCATCGACCTCAGGAAGACCAGTTTCAGGATTCATGTGGATAGCATCAAACTGACAAGCTCTAGTACAATCGCCGCAACCCAAACAGCCGAAACCACAGCCTGTCTCACCAGCACCAGTGGAATTCATAGCTGCACAAGTCTGCAAGCCATCATACTCAGCAATGCGAGGACGATTCTCGCAACTACCATTACATCTCACTACAGCTACCATAGGCTCAGAATTGGCCATAGCCATACCAAGCAAATCGGCAACCTGTCCCATAATGTCATCGCCACCTACAGGACAGCGAAGTCCATCAAGAGAACCAGCATCAGCACCCTTTACCAGCGCCTCAGCCATATTGGAGCAACCTGCGAAACCACAGCCACCACAATTGGCACCTGGCAGCAATTCTGCAACCTGGCCGATACGAGGGTCTTCATGCACAGCAAATTTCTTAGATACGACATACAAGATTACAGAAGCAATCAATGCAATCGCACCAAGAACCAATACTGCAGTTAAAATAAAGTTCATAATTTTTTGTATTTGTTTTAGATTATTTTTCAATCGTAAAATACACTTGGCGACTAATCTTATTTCTCATTACATATATAATAAGGTAATAAGGTACCAGAATTCCTAACGCCGCCAAGGCTGAGTAGAGTTCATTCTTGGTAGTAGCCCCAACGATCATAAGTGCTGCCATTAGAAGTATCAACGGATAGCCATAGCCATAAAGCACAGCCCTAAAGCCTGTTGAATTCTCTGTTGAAATGGTCACACTCTCTCCTACTTTATAATTCAAGGCATTAGTATCGGTGATGTCCACCATCTTCTCTTTCGACTCTGAAGCTGAACAATGTCCAGCCACTTTACAGCCCGCACACGCAGAAGACTGAAGAATACGAACATGCACACAGTCGTTCTCCACCGATTCTATTATACCAGAATGTTTTATCTTGTTGCTCATGTTGTTTAGAAGTAATAAAGCTCAAGGCATTTTGCAAACTCGAGTTTACAAATGCAAAGATACTATATTCTTGGAAAACGACAAATAAAAATTAATAAAAATAATGGCAAACGCCTAAAAAAAAAGGAAAAGAGCGGATAATTAAAAAATAATTAATATCTTTGCATTGTAATCTTATTTAATGCAAGTAAAAAAATGAAAGCAACTGATCAAACCAAACAGCAAATTGAGCGTTTCATCCGCAAGGTAAGCGAAAAGTTTCCTGCCGACAACGAGACGGGAATTATGACAGATATTCACGTTCGCGTTTCTCAAGATAGTGGTGAACTTCTTGCCTTCAACGACGACGATGAAGAAATTACAAGATGCGTAGTTGAACAGTGGATTGACAACAAGGACGAGAATTTCTATGAGGAGATCACTGCTACCTTGCGTGAAGAATTCAAAAAATGTCATAACCAGATAGACGAGATGGGTATTCTTAAGCCATATAGTTTCGTACTTGAGGATGACGACAAGGAGAATATCGCTGAAATTTATGTTGCCGATGACGACACCATTATCCTAGGCGGAGACCTAATGGAAGGTCTGGACAAGGATCTCGATCATTTCCTGGATGACTTATTTAAAGACTAAATAATAAAAGTAAAGGCTAAGTTATAACTTAGCCTTTACTTTTATCTTCTTTCCATCACTTTCATTACCAACTCTGTCGAGTGCAGTTACCACATAGGTATAAGTTCCGCTCTTTATTGGAAGCTTATAGAAAGTGTCGTATGTTATCGCCTGTATCTTTGCAGGATTCTTTAAATTAATTCGTTCATACTTGTTGAATCGATAGATAACATATCGATTAGCAACTTCACCCCAACGCTTTGCCTTAGGTTCTGTCCAGAACAACACTGGCCCATCGCTGGTTTCTACTACTTCCAACTTTCTTGGTTTCTTTGGCGACTTATTGTCGAGAAATGACATCAAAGGAGGAAGAGCTGGATATTTCCAATAACTTGATCGAAGAATATTACCAACATTTCCTACATTGTCAACTGCAGCCTTTGCATACCAAAGCACAGTACCTTCAACATGGTTCATTTCCATATGAAGGATATGCTTGGCAGGAATCTGATTCATTCGGTTATCCTTTGGATCAGGATACTGAGAAGAACGAACCACATCCTCACCAATATATAAAGGACGAGCAGAAGCATGCTTATCCCACCAGTTGATAAGTTCTTTATAATCTGCAGCAGGATGACCAATCTGCCAATATAACTGAGGAACAAGATAGTCAACCCATCCATTGTTCACCCATTTCAGAACATCAGCATAAAGATCATCATAATTCTGCAAGCCATTAGTCTCGGAACCATTCACAGGATCAGACTTTTTGTTACGATAGATACCAAAAGGTGAAACTCCAAACTTCACCCAAGGCTTAGTATTATGAATCGTTTCCTCCAGCCCCTTAATAAAGACATTCACGTTATCGCGTCTCCAGTCACCGATAGTAGCAAAGGCACTTCCCTGCTGACGATACAGCTCCTCATCTGGAATTGTCTGCCCAGCAGCAGGATAAGGATAGAAATAATCATCAATATGAAATCCGTCGATATCATATCGGCTCACAATGTCTTTAACAATCTTATAAGTATATTCTCTAACCTCAGGCAATGCTGGATTTAAGATCAACTGATTGTCATAGCTAAAACAAAGTTCAGGATTCTTTACCGTGATATGTTTTGCAGAATTATATGTTGTAGATTTCAAACGGGCACGGTATGGGTTAATCCAAGCATGCAACTCCATTCCACGTTTATGACATTCCTCTATCATCCACTTCAAAGGATCCCAATAAGGATAAGGCTCACGTCCCTGTGTTCCTGTCAAGAAACGACTCCATGGTTCGTAATCAGACTCATACAATGCATCACATTCAGGACGAACCTGAAAAATAACAGCATTCACACCATCCTTTTGAAGTTCATCTAATTGGTAAGTAAGCGTATCCTTCATACGCTCTGTACCAAGTCCAATAAACTGCCCATTCACACACTGAATCCAGGCACCACGAAACTGTCTTTTTATTTGAGCCTTAGCAGAAGGCATATATTCCGGAGCTATCAGAGATAAGATCAAGCCCAGAAGTAACAATGATATTCTTCTCATTTCAAATTTATAATTTTCGACAAAGATAGGAAATTTCTACGAGATTACCAAAGATACAAAATAAAAATAGGACTTGTCTCACGACAAATCCTATCAACATACTTACTAAAACTAAATTAACCACTAAAAAAACTAATCTTATTTAAAGTTATTGTCTTTAATCAACTTAATTTGAACTCGAAACCACAAGTGGTTCTTATTCATTTGCAAAGGTACAAATTATTTTTGAACTTACAAACATTTCCCAAATTTTTTAGCCTAAAAAAAGCTATATAATTGTAATTTTTTCATAAAATGTAATATAAGTATACTTTTAAAAGCCTAATTTACATTTTATACGGCTTACAATTAACATTTAGTGCATCAAATAACTTTTTTTGAATAAAATCCATCGATAATGGAAACAAAAACAAAAAACCAGACTACTCTCCCATTAACTGAGAAAAGAGTAATCTGGTTATATAATATAAGGTAATAATCTAAATATTTTAGAACTTATAACCTAAAGTCATCAAGAACTGACTGCGTTTATTATCAACACTTACAGGATTAGAAGAGATTGCAATGTTTTCCGTTTCTAACTTATTATTGTCTGTATTGAAGTATTTAAACTCACCATAACCACTTTCGAATGGATAGAAATCGCCAGAAGTCTTGCTAAACTGATATGCCAAATCAATTGTGAAATTCTTGAAAGCATAACCAAGACCTAATGTAAGTCGATTCGTAGCTTTCCAGTTTGTGTAATCACTCTGTGAAGCATAATTGGTACCATAACTATCTATTGTGAGATCCTTGAATCCAGTTTCCTCAAACATTGGGGATACATAATTATATCCTGCTCTGATTGACAATTCAGGCACAGGTTTAATTTCCGCACCCAACTTAAAGGTAGCAACACCCTTCAGTGTTTTCTTGGTATGATCATTCATATTATCATCAACATAAGAACTTTCTGTTGAATAGTATTCGTCATAATAATAATCATATCCGTAACCGCTGTTCTCAATTACTCTCGTACCAAGATAGCTATAGTCTGCATAATCAACCCCTGCACCCAATGCGAGATAATTACCAATTGTATGACCTAAGCTCAATCCAAATTTCCATGGTGTGCTAGCCTTGAAATCATACGCCTCACTTGTTGTGTATCCAGGAACTGACGATTCATAGTTTGTATGATTTTCAAACGATGTAAAGTTCTTCGTTGTAAGATCATACCAAGTTGGTGTAGCAATAGAAAGACCTATTCTAAAAGGAGAAGTTTCTATTGGGCGATAAATGGCACCAAGCACGACATTGAATCCAGATCCAGTAATACGTCTATCATCATTTACTGTTACCGAGCCTACTCCATTACCATCATTATCAACTAAATTTTCTGTATAAGCAGCTACTCCACGATAATGAACATCCTTAATTCCGAATGTCAAACCCAGATAAACCCTATCCTGGATATTTCCACTTAAATTAAGATCATAACTGCCAATATATCCCGTATTTGCACGGTTCATCTGGAAACCTGATGCAGAATTCCAAGCGGGCGCACCATTCGCATCAAGATTAAAATTATTATAATACAGATTATCAAGCTGAGAAGTCCATATATCAGTTCCGAACCATGGTCCACTACCCTTGCGATCTACATTATAAGTACTAGTCCCTGTTTTATCAACTCCGCCAATTCCTTTAAGGAAAGTGATACCATTCTGAGATGAATTACGCAAAGAACCTGCAGCATCTAGAATATAATCGAAGTTTCGACCCTTATGGTAATTGAAAGCAAGATTAAAATATGAACCATCTCCCGTAGGTCTTGACCATACAAAACCTATCTGATCAAAACTGGCATTATGTATTTTGCCATTAGCAAAGTTCTTACCTCCCTCTTGTGACACAGCACCAAAAGAAACACTCATATTAGATCTTCTGAAAAGACCAATACCAGCAGGGTTACTATTGATGGTAGAAATATCAGCTCCTAAGGCATCCATTGCTCCACCCATACCAACATATCTGGCAGTACCATTTAAATCACTTTCTATGAGTTTAGTATTCTCATACGTTTCCTGAGCGGCAGCAGGCATTGCAGTCAATGCGAATGCTGCCAAAAACAAATATTTTGTATTCATAGCTTTAATTTTCTAAAATTATCTACGACCTCCACCGGAACGTCCGCCACCAGAGTGACCACCACCAGAGAAACCACCGCTGCTACCACCGGAACGACCTCCACCAGAGAAGCCACCACTGCTACTGCCACTACTGCGAGTACCAAATGAAGAGTTGCTTCTAGTAGTTCCATAATCAAACGAGCTAGATGACGATCTACTACCAAAACTAGTATTTCCTCGGCCATTATACGTACTGTTCACACCTCGGCCACTATTGCTATATTTTCCAACATAGCCATAACTACCCCCGCGGCGACCAGCACCAGCTCTATCATATGTATAGTTTGTACCAGCATGACCTCTATTTACGACAGCATAGCCACCACCGTAATAAGGAGAATATCCATAATATCTACCATAGTAGCCACCATAGTAACCTCCATAATAAGGACCCCAACCATAGCCGTAACCATAGCCATAATATCCATAGCCATAATACCAAGGATCATAATAAGCATTCCACCAGCCAGAATAGCCTAGATACCAAGGATCATACCATGGATCGTAATAGCCATAACCATAGCGATAATACCATGGATCATAAGCAAAATGGCGATGGCGCCAATAATATGGTCCATAACCATAATATCCATAGAACCAAGGATCGTAATAGCCATCCCAACGACTAAAATCACGTGTATAGCGGTAATCTACATCCTCCTCTAAATACTTCTTTACGAAACTACTGTCAATATAAGTTGTATCAGGATACACACCATTACCAACCTGGAAATTAATAATATCATTTCCAAGGCTGTCTGTAGTGATATTCTGATAACGACTACTCATATGACCATACCTATTATACTCATCTATATTCCTATCCGAACCAGAATAGTAAACTGGTGTCTGAACTTCCTTCTTTTGAGGCTTAACAGTTTTTTCTGCCTTCTTTTTCGGAACGAAATAAAGGTCGTCATCCTGCGCCATACCCATGAAAGGCATGCCAACAGTTAATGCTATAAGAGCTAGTATCTTTTTCATTTTACCTCTATTTATAATTTATCTGATACAAAAATATTCCTAATTGTTCCACAAATGTACGGAAAAACCCTAAACTATGATAGGTTTTCCCCTAATTTTTATAAATTTGCAGTGAAATTTTAACGCCATTATGAAATATTTAGTAGCAACATTCAAGCTAAACTGTTCAAACGAACTACTTCAGGTATGCCGCGACCTCATCGCCGACGGTATAGCAGAGGCTGGCTTTGAATCATTCGAAGACACTCCTGATGGTCTAAAAGGCTATGTTCAGAAAGATCTCTTCGACCAATTCACTTTAAGCGAGCAAATTGATAATTTTCCTATCCAGGAGGCAAAGATCGAATACACGATTGAAGATGCCGAGGACAAAGACTGGAATCTCGAGTGGGAAAAACAGGGATTTGACCCTATCTTTGTAGATAACAAAGTAATTATCTACGATGCGAAAAACACCACTCTCGACGAGCTTTCATCGCTCACCAGCAATCCAACCTCGCAGATATCCATTGCGATTGACGCCAAGCTGGCATTCGGTACAGGCACACACGAGACAACCCGTATGATAGTATCTACCCTACTCTCTATGGACCTACAAGGCAAGAGAGTTCTTGATTGCGGTTGTGGAACTGGTATTTTGGGAATTGCCGCAGCAAAACTTGGAGCAGAATATGTTGCAGGTTACGACATCGACGAATGGAGCGTTGAGAATGCAAAGCACAATGCTGGCATCAACCAAATCACCAATATGCAAATCTATCATGGAGATGCACACGTCATTAATCACATTAGTGGCATTTTCGATGTCGTTGTTGCCAACATCAATCGTAACATTCTTCTTAACGATATGCACGCTTTTAAGAGTGTGATGTCAAAAAACGCCACACTTATATTAAGTGGATTCTATGAGGAAGATATCCCAGTGCTTTTAGAGAAAGCAGCTGAATTCAATCTGAAAGAAGTTGGTAGAAAAGTTGATGAAAACTGGACTTGCCTAAAGCTATCAAGTGCAGAATAATCGCTTAATCACCATAAATAACATTTTTCCGGGCACCTATACACATTCCCTTTAAGTCGTAATAGCTGCCATTGTAGATATTGAAATCTACATATCCCTTAATTCCTGGCAGTTTACCCGCATCGGTATGCTGCCAGAATTTCCATTTCCCCTTATACTCCACCTTATCTACATAGTAGTGAGCTATCCAATAAGGGTAATCATCGAAAACAGGAGCATTGAGATACTGATCCTTAAATTTATAATAGGTATAAATGATTGGTTTCACATGGTATCTATCCTCCACCACATGAAGCCAAGTGAGAATATCCTGCTGGAAATCCTCTACCGATTTATCCTGAGGCTTATGCTCCACATCCAACACAGGAGGGAGATCACCATCAGTTAATCTTACTTTTGAAAGAAAGAACTGTGCCTGTTCGCGTGCAGACGACTTATTACTCCAGAAATGATAAGCACCTCTAATAAATCCATATTCACGTGCATTATAAAAGTTCTGACGGAAATTCTCATCCATTTTAGTAGAACCTTCCGTACTCTTCACCATAACAAATCGAACAGGATAACCCTTAATCATAGCATTACTGAGTTCCTCCCAATCAATATTATCCTGATAGTGAGAAATATCAATACCATGAATCTCATAGCCCTCAGGATATTTTGGATCTCCATACAGAGCCCTCCATCTAAAACCTGTCGGTCCAACAAACAACGCATAGAAAAGCCATACATAAAGAGCCACAACAAGAACTCCGCCAAGCCACCAGGCCCAGCGGGGATACTTATGCAATACCCGCCCGTGACTCACAGTCACGCGGCGGGTTGTCTTTTTATGAAATCTTTTCTTCGTTGTCAAATTATTTCTTTGCTAAATCAGAAGCATCCTGTCCTGCCTCATGCTCAAGTTTAAGTGTCTTTGTCTTTCGGTCGCAAGCAGAAGGTGGTCCCCAATACTGGATAGGACCAGGATAGGTATAGCAAGTTTCCTTCGCCCACTTATCACGATTCTGAACAAATTTCTTAAATGGAGCACCATTCAGGTCAACAAGAGTTTTCTTGATAACAGGCTTCATTTTTCCATTACGTTTCTCCATATTGAGCAACATAGAAAGTGGAATTCCACCACCTACCCAGTTGTCAACATTCAAATCAGCAGTATTATCTACACAAGCCATATAGCCATTCTTGCCATTTGCCACCAACTGAGCAGCACAAATACCCAAAGAATAGCAATAGTCTGCATCATAATTTGTTGGATTTGCACAACGTCCCTCATAACCAAAGAAATGGAACTGTGTAGAAAAACTACCATTATATCTGTCCTCACGTTTCAAAACTTGCAGGCGGGCATTAACCATGTGAGCAAGCATAATATGTGTTTCTACCTGAGATACAGGAACATTGCCATGAGGATCACGAACCATTGCCAACTGATAAGCGACATCATCAGGTAACAGTTCGAAAGCATCTGCACTATCCTTTGTGAGATGACTCATAATATATTCCTTCAATCCATTCTTTCCAAGATCCTTATAATCCTTTGCATGCTTTGCGAGCAAATCACTTAACTCACTGATTAACTTACCAATAGCAGGAATAAATTCTATTAAACCTTCAGGTACGAGTACCACACCATAGTTCATACCACGGCTAGCTCTATCCGCAACAATACCAGCAATGTAATTAACAATTTCATTAAGGGTATATTCATTAGCCTGAACCTCCTCAGAAATCAAGCAGACAGTAGGATGAGTCTGAAGAGCACACTCCAATGCAATGTGGCTGGCAGAACGACCCATCAACTTGATAAAATGCCAATATTTTTGAGAAGATTTAGTATCACGCTCAATATTACCTACCAACTGAGCATAAACCTTTGTCGCAGTATCAAAGCCGAAAGATACATCAATATATTTATTCTTCACATCGCCATCAATGGTCTTTGGCACGCCTATAATCTGGATACCCGTGTTATGCTCCTGACAATATTCAGCCAAAACAGCAGCATTCGTATTAGAATCATCACCGCCCACAATCACCAAGGCACGGCATTCCAATTTATGAAGAATATCGATAGCTGACTCAAACTGCTCCTTAGTTTCCAGTTTTGTACGGTCACTACCAATCATATCAAAACCACCCGTATTACGATACTGATCAATGATATCTAAGGTTAACTCCTTATAATTTTGCTTAATCAAGCCACCAGGACCCATCAAGAATCCAAAAAGTCGACTATCCTTATTAAGTTTCTTTATTTCATCAAAAATACCACAAATAACATTATGACCACCAGGAGCCTGTCCTCCACTCAAGAGCACACCCACATTAAAGGGTTCACATTTAGGTTCCTCACCAGCCACAAATTTTACTAAGGGCATACCATAGGTATTAGGAAAAAGCTTTTTAATTTCTGCCTTATCTGTTTCTGGTTCAGCCTTCTCGCCTTCTTGAATTTGAACAGCTCCTTGCAAGCCTTTAGGCAATTTCGGTTTGTAGGCTGAACGTGCATAAGATACTTCACTCTTTTCCATAGTCAATAATTTAATTAGTTTTTCATACGTGAGAATTTTAATTGCAAATATAATTTTTTTATTTGATAATCGCAAACTTTTGAAATAAAAATCATCAAAAGGGAAAAAAAACACAATCTAATACTTGTATTTCAAAAAAAAAGTCTATCTTTGAACTATAATTTACTATTAACTTATTAAAATAGGTATCGATTATGGCAAAGAAAAGAGATTTAAAGCGCTCTATCAACTACATTTGCAGCGACCTTTTCGCAGAATGTGTTGCAGCCTCACTCTACGGTCAGAACCAAGATAAGGAAAATATTGACGCGCTGCTTTCATCAATTCTTATTATTCATAGCGACTTTGTTCGCCGTATTTCTCATCCTGAGCCAGGTATGGATCAGCGAGTATATTTTAAAACTCTTATCGACGACTTCAACAAGCAAGTTGGAGAAATCATTGATCAGATTGGTAATTTGGGATAAAGGCCAATGTTACAAGCATTTTGCAAGTGGATTCTCTATAAAAAATTAGGATGGAAGACAGAAATCACTGTATCCCATCCTAATAAATATATAATATGCCTTGCACCTCATACTAGCAACTGGGATTTATTCCTGGGAGAGGCATATATTAAGGCCGAAGGCTTGAAAAGTAACTTCCTGATGAAAAAGGAATGGTTCTTCTGGCCGCTAGGACCAATATTTCGAAAGATGGGAGGAATCCCAGTCTACAGAAGCAAACATTCAAGAATGACAGATGCCCTGGCTGATGCAGCTCGTAATGCCGACCATTTCGCACTATGCATCACCCCTGAGGGTACACGTAGTCCAAATTCCGACTGGAAGAAAGGCTTTTACTGGATCGCAAAAGAAGCAGGTATACCTATTTTATTATATGCTGCCGACTACGAGAAAAAAGTGATTCGTTGTACTAAGCAGATTATTCCTAATGGAAACATAGATGACCAGATGAAGGAAATCAAGGAGTACTACGTAGGATGCAAAGGAAAGCATCCTGAAAACTTTGTAATGTGACAATGATTCATAGTACTATACTACATATAAAAAGGCGTTTAGCGCTAAACACTTTAAAACATACCCTTATATTACCATTGCTGCTTTCTGCATCAATGGCGCATGCTCAGTATCTCGACGGAAATACCAGAGCATGGGGAGATTTGGATTACGATGACGACCCATGGGTGTTCAACGTATCCAAACCTAATTTTATCAGTAAGGGTCTTCAAAACCGACACATATCACTCTGGGCTGCTCACGGATATTATTTTGATACCGAGAAAAAGAAGTGGAAATGGCAGCGTCCTAATCTCTTTGGAACTGTCGAGGATTTATTCACTTCCTCTATTGTAACTCCGTTTCTGATGCCGATGCTCGAAAAAGCTGGCGCTATTGTTTTCAGCCCTCGCGAGCGCGACTGGCAACCAAGGGAAGTAATCGTTGACAACGATGATTTCACCCGAGAGCCATACTATACCGAGATTGAGAACGGAAAGAAATGGAAAGATGCCGATGCTCTTGGCTTTGCGCAAAAAAAGGAAGTCTATGTGGACATGGACAATCCCTTTGGTGATGGAACTGTTCGACAAATAAAAGCAACCAAAAAGAAAAATCCTAGTCTGGTTTCCTATCAGCCTAGTATACCAAAAGACGGAAGATATGCTGTCTATGTAAGTTATACCACCCTACCTAATAGCGTTCCTGATGCTCACTACATAGTTTATCATAAAGGAATTGCAACTGAGTTTACCGTCAACCAGAAAATGGGTGGCGGCACTTGGGTTTATTTAGGTACGTTCGATTTCGACGGAGGATGCTCACCAAACAATCGTGTGGTTGTCACCAATCACTCTTCGAAACGTGGCTATGTAACGACTGATGCTGTCCGCTTTGGTGGTGGTATGGGAAATATTGAGCGAGGAACCAGTGTCAGTGGTGTTCCTCGTTGCATCGAGGGGGCCCGCTACTATGCTCAATGGGCTGGTATGCCTTATAATATTTATAGTGGACGACGTGGTGCCAGCGATTATGCCGATGATATCAATGTTCGTTCCATGATGACCAACTATCTTTGTGGTGGAAGTATTTATCAGCCTGCCCGAAGAGGTTTGAACGTTCCTCTAGAACTTTCTTTGGCTGTACACAGTGATGCTGGTTACTGCAAAGATGGCAAGTCAACCTATGGCACGCTTACTATCTGTACATCAAACTTCAATGAGGGTGTCTTCTCTTCTGGCATTCCACGTATTACTTCAAAAGATTTTGCTAAGGCATTGAGGGACAATGTCGTAACTGATCTTCGAGCTAAATATGGAGAATGGGCTATGAGAGATGTTTGGGATAGAAACTATTCGGAAACCCGCTTGCCTGATGTTCCTTCAGCGATTCTTGAGACCCTCTCTCACCAGAATTTCCCTGATATGAAACTGGGACAAGATCCTATGTTCAAATTCACGATGGCAAGATCGGTTTACAAGACCTTGCTTCGCTATATCACGACCAATCATGGTAAGGAGTATGTGGTTCAACCGCTGGCTCCTAAGAATTTTTATCTGGAAATGGACCGTAATGGCTATTGCACTCTGAATTGGGCTCCGCAAAATGATCCACAGGAACCATCTGCAGTTGCAAAGACCTATAACGTATATACAGCTGCCGGCTCTAATGGTTTTGATAATGGTCGAAATGTTGACCGTAACTATATCACTTTCCGTTTGAAGCCGAACATTCAGTACAACTTCAAGATTACTGCCTGCAACGAAGGTGGCGAGAGCTTCCCTACTGAGGTTCTTTCTGCATATTTCAATCCAAATGCCCGAAAGACGGTTTTGGTAGTTAACAACTTCCATCGTCTGGCTTCTCCTCAAGTAATTGATGATGGCGAGAAACAGGGTTTCGATTTTGACAAGGACCCAGGTGTACCTTATGGTGTATATATGGGTTGGAGCGGTAAGCAGACCGACTTTGATGTGAAGAAAATGGGAGTTGAAGGTCCTGGAGGATTAGGCTATTGCGGCAATGAGATGACAGGAAAGTATATGTGTGGCAATGAGTTCAACTACCCAGTAGCTCACACCGAAGCTATCGCGGCAACAGGCAAATATAATGTGATAAGCTGCTCTGCCGAGGCACTTCGCTCTGGCAATATTGAAATGAGCAGCTTCAAGATTGTCGACCTCATCGAGGGATTGGAGCGCAACGATGGCTATACTCCAGAATATTATAAAACATTCACCCCTACCCTGCAGAATTTTATCCGCAACTTCACAAAGGGCGGAGGCAAACTGCTGGTAAGCGGAAGCTATGTAGGAAGTGATATGCAAGAAGAGAAGGAGAAGGCATTCCTCTCTGAGATCTTCAAGGCACAATATGCCACAGTCGACAGTGCCCAGATTGATGGAACTGTGAATGGCTTTGGCACCATTTTTGATTTCCATAAGGAACTCAATGAAGAACATTATGCAGCAACCCATCCCGACATTCTCGTCCCTGCCACCAACGGAGAGCAGGCGATGAAATATGGTGATGGCAATGGAGCTGCAGTTGCCTATAAGGGAACTGACTATGCCAGCATCCTGATGGGCTTCCCATTTGAATGTATCAAAAGTAGCGATACTAGAAAAAAGATAATGAGCGGAATGCTCAGGTATCTCGACAATTAAGTATTAACCTTAACGATTTTAATTATGTATAAGATCCAGGCAAACCAATCAGGTACTCGTTCAATCGAGATTACTGATGCACATTTAAAGACTATCGATAGTTACCAATTGTTTCGCAATCTCGTTGACAGCAACGGCATAATCGACGAACAGGTACTCGATAAACTGAAATTGAACGTTCGTTCACTTCTTGAGTCAGAAGCAGGAAAGGACAAAGCCCTCCTCGACCTCTGCCTTGATGTGATCTATAATTCAAATATGAAGGCACTTGGACTTCACAACCTCGTGGAACTCTTCGTGAGTTGGAAGGAAAAGCAGCCAAAGGATGGTGACGATCCACAGGAAGTCACTGATTAATAGTAACAAACATTATTACGAAATTGCAACTAACAGATTTCCTCCCTACTACAAAGAAGGAATGTGAGTTAAGAGGATGGGATCAGCTTGATGTCATCCTCTTTTCTGCCGATGCCTACATCGACCACCCTGCCTTTGGTGCTGCTGTTATCGGCCGCACACTTGAGGCTGCGGGCTATCGTGTGGCCATCGTTCCTCAACCCGACTGGCATGGTGATTTCCGAGATTTCAAGAAACTTGGTAAGCCTCGCCTTTTCTTCGGTATAGCTCCTGGTGCCATGGACTCTATGGTGAACCGCTATACCGCCAACCGCCGACTTCGCTCAGATGATGCGTATAGTCCTGACGGACGACACGATATGCGTCCTGACTATCCGACTATTGTCTATACCCAGATTCTTAAGAAAATATATCCTGATGTGCCCGTTGCTCTTGGAGGTATCGAGGCAAGTATGCGTAGAATCACACATTACGACTACTGGCAGGATAAGCTCAAGAAGTGTATTCTTGTGGAATCGGGTGCCGATATCATCTTGTATGGTATGGGCGAGAAATCCATTCTGGCCTTGGCAGAAGAACTTAACGAGGGAAGAAATATCAAAGATATTCACGATATTCCTCAAACGGTGTATCTCGCTAAGGAAGAGAACATTCCGAATGCGTTTGCCGAGGATGATATCATTCTGCACTCTCACGAGGAGTGTCTTCACAACAAGAAGGCTGAAGCCGAGAACATCCGCCACATCGAGGAGGAATCCAATAAGATGCACGCCCAGCGAATGCTGCAGGCGGTCGATAATGTCTATACGGTTGTCAACCCTCCTTATCCAGTAATGACTACGGAGGAGCTGGATGCTTCGTTCGACCTTCCATATACCCGCATGCCTCACCCGAAATATAAGGGCAAGACCATCCCTGCTTATGAGATGATCAAGTTCTCGGTGAATATTCATCGTGGATGTTTCGGCGGATGCGCCTTCTGCACCATTTCTGCCCATCAGGGTAAGTTTGTGGTTTGCCGAAGCAAGGAAAGCATTATGAAGGAGGTGAAGGAAGTAGTGAAACTTCCTGGATTCAAGGGATACCTAAGCGATTTAGGTGGACCATCCGCTAACATGTATGGTATGCACGGCCGCAATCTCAAGGCCTGCGAACGCTGCAAGCGTCCTTCATGCATCCATCCGCAGGTTTGTCCAAACCTCGATACGGATTGCAGCAAACTTCTCGACATCTATCACGCAGTGGATGCTCTTCCTGAAATCAAGAAGAGTTTCATCGGAAGTGGTGTTCGATACGACTTACTACTTCATAAGAGTAAGGATGAAAAGGCAAATGCTGCAGCTCGCCAATACACCCGCGAGTTGATTACCAAACATGTGAGTGGTCGATTGAAAGTGGCTCCAGAGCATACCTGCGACAAGGTGCTCAATCTGATGCGCAAGCCATCTTTCGACTTGTTCTATGAGTTCAAGCGCATCTTCGACAAGATTAACAAGGAGGAAGGTTTACGCCAGCAGATCATCCCTTATTTCATTTCCAGTCATCCTGGATGTACTGAAGAGGAAATGGCCGAACTGGCTGTTATCACCAAAGACCTCGATTTCCATTTGGAACAGGTACAGGATTTCACCCCTACTCCAATGTCCATTGCCTCAGAGATGTGGTATACAGGGTATGATCCTTATACCCTCGAGCCTGTCTTTAGTGCCAAGACTCCAAAGGAGAAACTTGCCCAGCGTATGTTCTTCTTCTGGTACAAGCCGGAGGAACGTCGCAACATCGAGCAGGAACTCCGTCGCATTGGCCGAACCGACCTTATCAAGAAACTCTATCCAGGAGGTCCTAGCCGAAATTCTGCACCATCACATAACGGAAAGTCACGCTATCCAAAGGCCAACTATGATGACAAGCCTGTAGGAAGTACCTATGACAATCCAGGTGTTGGCAACTATTTCAAGGACAAGAAAAAGAAGAGTTTCAACCCGAATTTCGATAGCAATAATCATCGCAAACGCGATTACGACAGCGATACTAACAGAAATGGAAATAATAGAAAGCCAAATCATAGGCAAGAAGAATCAAGAGACGTGCGAGGACGGAATCGTCGTCACAGATAACTTCATTGCCGTTATTGATGGCAGCACTAGTAAAACTCCCGTTCACATATCTCCGGATATGAAGAACGGGCGTTATTGTATGCTGCTCATCAAGAGTTTTATTGAATCGATGAGTGCCGACATCACAATGGAGGCTTTTTGCGAAGGCATCACCAGAGGTATTCGTGACATCTATCAGCTCTACGATATCTCGCTGGATGATATGGAGCAACATCCCGAAAAACGACTTGCTGCCAGTGCTATTATCTATAGCAGATTCCATAATGAAATATGGATGGTGGGCGATTGCCAGTGCATTGTCGATGGCAAACTTTTTACCAATGACAAACCTTACGAGGCTAGAATTGCCCAAAAGCGCGTAGATTATATTCTCGACCATTTGGCTTCAGCAACTGACAAGCAGCAACTTTACGATGAGGGCCGACAGCATATAGTGGCCGACTTAATTGAGGCGATGCAACAAGGACAAAATAAGGAGTATGCTGTGATTGATGGTTTCCCTATCTATATAGAGGGTGTGAAGAAAATCGAAGACATCCAGCAGGAGTTTGTATTGGCAAGTGATGGCTATCCTTTCCTTTGCCCTACTCTCTCGGAAAGTGAGGCGCGATTGAAAGAGCATCTTGCCATTGACCCTCAGAATCTGTCAGAATTCAAAGCGACAAAGGGATTGGTAAAAGGAAATCTCAGCTTTGATGATCGAGCTTTTATTAAAGTCAACCTGGATAATTCACAGAAAAAAAATTGGAGAATATAGCAAAGGCTATTCTCCTACATTTCTCCCCCACTTGTGGGGGAGACCGAGGCTGCTGAAAAAGTCTACACGTTGAATATTATTTCATTTTTTGAGAGTATTTATGCTCTAGAAAATTTGCGTATCTCAGTAT
>CAJOPE010000019.1 GCA_905236815.1 uncultured Prevotella sp.
CTTCTAAGTTTGAATTTTATTGTTTGGTCACTATAAAATTACTCATTTTCAATGAGTTATACAAACTTTGAAGCCTTTTTTTTATTCCAAATTTAAGTTAATATATGCATTGATTCCTTACATGCGAAACTTCAGTAACATTATAAAATGTAGTTTCCATTTTTTTATTATCTAATTTTGTTATTTCTAATGGCCTATATTGAGTGCTAAGAATAAAAATATGAGGTATCAAAAACATATATATTGGATAGTCTGCCTCTAGGCAGACTATTATCGCCCTTAAGGCAGACTATAATCTGCCTCGAGGAAGACGAAGCTCTCCTTCGTCCCACATCCTGCATAAAAGAAGAAATGAAGATTTGACTCCAATAAAATTATCAGTTGATTTAAGAAGGAATAGATTTTCACCTTCGTGTGGCTTATGCAAGTATAGTTGAATGCATATTACAAAGTTCCTTCATTATTAATTTTGTAATATTCAATGAGTTACCTCAAAATATGGTGGAACTTTTTTTTATTGAATTAAATCGTATATTGTCCTAGTAAATTGTATTCCATATTCAGACAATGACAAAAGCAGTCACAAATTGTTCGGCTTTATATTTGTTGTTAGGGAAGTTTTAATAACCAGTTGGCGAAATTAATTTGGTGCATACTTAATTCCACCAACGAGTACAGCTGGGAGAAGTCATGGTATTATAAAAAATCCTCTCGACCTTCAAACAGGGGGAGAGGATATATGAAAAAGTGGTAAAATATACGACCAATGGTCGTAAAACTGTGGCTTTACTACTTTGAGTAAGTTACTCTCAACTGCTCCATTTTATTTTTGGCGTAATTGAGAGTTGCTAACATTTGCTCAGGATCACCAAAGGTGAGGTTTGGGCCGCCACCCTGGATGTCGATATACCAGAAAGGACGTCCTCGGCGAATGTGGTATCCTACCTCAATATCATCTGTAATCTGATATTTGTTCTTGAGGTACAACACATTCTCGTACTGCATATCCTTAACGTTCTCTGTTTTAAGAACATTAATAGCCTGAATCAGTTTGCAGAGGTCAAGATACTCGATAAAGGCAACCTGCTTCTGATCGGTGAGGCCACCCTCAAGGCGGAAGAAGAATATATTGCCTTTTGGAGTTTGGTACATACGGACACGAGCCGACATGGTTATGCCTTTATTCTTGTCGCTTTCGAGGTCAGGCATATCAAAATCAATGAGTTTAATAAACTCCTGGCGATATCCCATAATTTCCTCCATTTTTTCTTTTGTACCTTCAGCATTGTTTTTGGATTTTTTCTCTCCAGCAAATGATACGAGAGAAGACAAAAGAGCACAAATAAGTAATAATTTTCTCATTGTAAGTTGATGTTTAAATGTATTCACGAATATTGAGGCAAAGCTAAGGATTTTTTTTTGAATATCCAAACTTTTTTCCAAATTTTTAATAACAAGTGTAAATTGCAGATAGTTTTCGTTTGTTTCTGATTTTTTTTAGTACCTTTGCACAATATTATAAAAGAAAAAGTAAATTGTAATGAAATACGCACTCGTAACGGGTGGATCTCGCGGCATAGGAAAGGCAGTGGCTAAAGAGCTGGCTGCACAGGGAATGGCCGTTGTGATCAACTATCGCAGCAATACTGAAGCTGCTCAGGCTACGTTGAATGAAATTAAGGAAGACGGCGGAATGGCTGAACTCCTTTCGTTTGATGTATCCGATCCAAAGGCGATAGATTTGGCTCTTGAGGAATGGGAAAAGAAACATCCGGATGATTATATCTCGGTTGTAGTGAATAATGCGGGTATCCGAAAAGACAATCTCATGATATTCATGCAGGATGAGGAGTGGCAGCAGGTGCTTGACACTCCTCTGAATGGGTTCTTCTATGTTACCCGTAGATTACTCAAGAATATGCTGGTGCATCGTGATGGCAGAATCATCAATATGACATCGCTTAGTGGTATCAAGGGATTGCCTGGTCAGACAAATTATAGTGCAGCCAAATCGGCTATCATAGGTGCTACCAAGGCTTTGGCACAAGAAGTGGCAAAGCGCAAGGTAACTGTAAATGCGATAGCTCCTGGTTTTATTGATACGGATATGACCAAAGACCTCGACAAGAAGGAACTCAGCAAGATGATTCCTATGGAGAGGTTTGGAAAACCTGAGGAAGTAGCTCATCTGGCTGCTTTCCTGGCAAGCGACAAGGCTAGTTACATCACCGGACAGGTGATTCAGATAAATGGAGGACTTTATACCTAATGGAACGCAGAGTAGTAATTACAGGCATGGGCATCTGGTCGTGTCTGGGAACAGATAAGGAAAGTGTAGCTCGCTCTCTTAGAGAGGGTAAGAGCGGAATTGGTATCGAGAAGGAACGCCTGGAATATGGTTATCAGTCGGCACTTACAGCTATCGTTGAGCGTCCAGAACTGAAAAAACTTCTCTCTCGTCGTGAACGAATGGGAATGCCAGAGGAGGCTCAGTATGCCTTTATGGCCACTCGAGAGGCTTTTGCACAGGCAGGCATCGATGATGACTTCCTGAAGCAGAACGAGGTGGGTGTAATTTATGGTAACGACTCTTCGGCAGAGCCTGTTATCAAGGCAGCTCATATCATGGATGAGGAGCACGATTCCCAGATGTTGGGCTCAGGTCTCATCTTCCAGTCGATGAACTCAACTGTTACCATGAACTTGAGCAGTATTTTCCATCTCACAGGTATCAACTTCACCGTTAGTTCGGCCTGTGCCAGTGGTAGCCATTCCATCGGTCTGGGTTATCTGCTCATCAAGCAGGGCTTGCAGGATCGTGTGCTCTGTGGTGGTGCTCAAGAGGTGAACTTCTATAGTATGGCCTCTTTTGATGCCTTGAGTGCATTCTCAATGCGCATGGACGAGCCAACCAAGGCTAGTCGCCCATTCGATAGAGACCGCGATGGATTGGTACCAGGTGGTGGTGCGGCATCCTTAGTATTAGAGGACTATGAAAGTGCCGTGAAGCGTGGTGCACCTATTCTTGCTGAGGTGGTTGGCTATGGCTTCTCTTCAAATGGAGGAGGTATCAGTACTCCATCCGATGACGGAAGTATGCTTGCAATGACCCGTGCCATGAAGATGGGCGGAGTAGAGGCTGACGATATCGATTATGTGAATGCCCATGCCACATCTACCCATCAGGGAGATATGTTCGAGGCAATTGCTATCGACCGCCTTTTCAGAAACAAGCATGCATTGGTATCCTCTACTAAGAGTATGACAGGACACGAGATGTGGATGGCAGGAGCCAGCGAAATCGTTTACAGCACTTTGATGATGCAGGGCAATTTCGTTGCGCCAAACATCAATTTCGAAAATCCTGATGAATATAGCGAACACCTCAATCTTGCAGTAAAGACCGAGGAACGCAATGTGGATGTGGTCTTATCGAACAGCTTCGGCTTTGGTGGTACCAATTCTGCACTTGTAATCAAGAAAGTTAAAGAATAAGACTATGCATTTGTCAGATTCTCTTGATAAGAAATATACTCAGGAAAGTCTCTCGGCTCGTGAAGCACAGAGAGCTGCTGAGTTTATCGCCTTTGGTCCAATCCTTTTTGAGGTGTCACGACTGATGGTGAAGTGGGGCATTCTGGATATGCTCCGCGATGAGGAACTCACGATTGACGAGGTGGCAGAGAAAGCCAAAATTACTCCTTATGCAGCAAAGTGTCTGCTGGAGGCTTCCTTGTCAATAGGTACTGTGTTAATCAATAAGGAGACCGATAAGTTCACGATCTCGAAGACAGGATGGTTCTTGGTGAATGATCCTGCTACGCGAGTAAATATGGATTTCAACCACGACGTGAACTATCAGGGTATGTTCTATCTTGAGGAAGCTTTCAAGGAAGGAAAACCTGCCGGATTGAAAACACTTGGTGATTGGCCAACCGTTTACGAGGGACTTTCAACCTTGCCTGAGGCTGCTCAGAAAAGCTGGTTTGCCTTCGACCATTTCTATAGCGACAGCTCCTTTCAGGAAGCGTTGGAAATTGTTTTTGCCAACCATCCCAAAACCTTGATGGATGTGGGTGGCAATACCGGACGATGGGCGATGCAATGTGTAAACCATGATAGTGAGGTGAAGGTAACGATAGTTGACCTTCCACAGCAGATTGGTATGATGCAGGAGCAGACAAAGGGTAAGTCTGGAGCCGACCGCATTAATGGTATTGGCATGAATGTGCTGGATGATAAGAATCAGTTCCCAACCGACAAGCATTATGATGCTATCTGGATGAGTCAGTTCCTCGATTGTTTCAGCTTGGAACAGATACAAAGCATCCTCGAACGTGCAGCAAAGATAATGGATGGTAATTCCACCTTATATATAATGGAGAACCTATGGAACCGTCAGCGATTTGAACCAGCAGCTATGTGCTTGACACTGACTAGTATCTACTTCTCGGATATCGCCAATGGCAACAGCAAGATGTATAGCAGCGACGATATGGAGAAAGTAATCAACAAGGCAGGATTGAAAGTGGTGAAGATCCACGACAATCTCGGACAGGGCCACTCCATCATGGAATGTAAATTATAAATCAACACTTAATAAAATCAATGGAAAGAAAAGAAATTGAAGATAAGGTAAGAGAATTCCTTATCGAGGATTTGGAGATCGATGAGGAGAAGATTGCACCTGAAGCTCAGCTGAAGGATGATCTGGGTATCGACAGTTTGGATTTTGTAGATATCGTAGTCATCGTAGAGAAGAAGTTTGGCTTCAAGATCAAGCCAGAGGAGATGGCAGGTGTAAAGACATTGAGCCAGTTCTGCGACTATATTGAGAGCAAGGTAAATGCCTGAAAAAGACTGGAAAGGTAACACGCAGGGCACAACGACGATGCATCGTATGCTCATCGGCAGCTTTCGATTTCTCCCACTTCAGTTTGTTTATCTGGGGGCGGAGATATTTGTAGTTCCTTTCTATCTGCTTTTTGCCCATAAGGGCTACATCTCAATGTATCACTATTTCCGCCACATCTGGAAAGAATCGTGGTGGAAAGCTTTTTGGCACACTTACCGCAATCACTGCTATTTCTCACAGGTGGTACTCGATCGTTTCTATATGTTTGCCGGTGGAAAACTGGATGTGGAGGTAAGCGATTATGATACCTATCTGAAACTGGAGAATGGTGAGAGTGGTTTTGTAATATTGAGTGCTCATGTGGGATGCTATGAAGCAGCAGGTTATACACTAACCTCTCGTCGTAAGACCTTCAACGCATTGGTGTATGCTGGTGAATCTGAAACGGTTATGGAAAATCGTGCGAAGATTTTTGCAGAGCACAACATCAAGATGATTCCTATCCGCAAGGATATGAGCCACCTCTTTGCTATGAGCAATGCTTTGCGAGATGGAGGTGTGGTGAGTATTCCTGGCGATCGCATCTTTGGTTCACCTAAACATGTGGAATGTGAATTTCTGGGACAGAAGGCAGACTTTCCTTTAGGACCGTTTGCTGTTGCTGCTCAGCGAGAAGTTCCCGTGATAGCAGTGAATGTGATGAAGGTGAAACCTAAGAAATATAAGGTTTTCATCAAGGAAATTCATGCAGAAGGAGCAACAATCCGTGATCGTGCCAACAATTTAGCCTGTCAATATGCGGCCAATTTGGAGAGTGTCATCCGAAAGTTCCCACTGCAATGGTATAATTACTTTGAATTCTGGAAATAACTATGTCGAAGTCATTAGAGGAAATAGATATTCACGAATTGCTGCCTCAGCAGGAGCCTTTCGTGATGGTGGATAAGTTGACGAGTTTTGATATGAAGACAACCACGACCAATTTCACTATCCGTGAGGATAATCTCTTTGTGGAGGAGGGACGACTGGATACTTGTGCCCTTGCTGAGAATATTGCTCAGACTTGTGCGGCTCGTTTGGGATACTACAACAAGTATGTCTTGAAAAGAGGTATACAAGTAGGCTTTATTGGCGCTATCCGAGCTTTCAAGGTATATGTTCAGCCTTGTGTGGGCGACCATCTCGATACCACTATAAATGTGTTGCAAGATATCATGGGTATCACCCTTGTGGATGCAATTGTTAAGAGAGGTGAGGAAGTCATCGCGGAAGGTGAGATGAAGATAGCTTTAAACAACGAATGAAGACAATAGGGAAAATACATATCACTCCAAAGGAGATTGTGCTCAACGATCGTAAGTTGGAGGTGGAGGGTGTCGGGGCCGAATTGCTCAAGGATGCCTATCGTAGATATGTAGGTGATTATCCGAAATTCTTCAAGATGGATGCCCTCTGTCGATTAGGATTTGTTGCCTCTGAACTCCTGTTAAAGGATGAAGGAGACCGCAAGGAAGAACCTAGAAGCGACCGGGCAATAATCTTCTTCAATGAACATAGCAGTAAGGCGATAGATGAAAAATATGCTCAGACAATTCAGGATAAGGAAAACTATTTCCCTAGTCCTGCTGCTTTTGTCTATACGCTTCCAAATATCGTTACTGGAGAGATTGCTATTCGTAATCACTATCAAGGTGAAACCTGCTTCTATGTTTTGGAACACCGTGATGATGAGATAATTAGAAAGGTTGTTGAGGAAACTCTAGTGGATGAGACTATTAACAGTTGTTTTTGTGGATGGCTTGATAGTACTAATTCAGAAGAGTTCCTAGCCGACTTAAGTTTAATAGAAAAATAAGAAAATAGATATGTTACAAGATGATTTGAAATCAAAGATCATTCAGGCGCTCAATCTTGAGAATGTAGCACTTGAGGACATCGACAATGATATGCCACTTTTTGGGGAAGACGGTTTAGGTCTTGACTCTATTGATGCATTGGAGTTGATCGTAATGCTTGAGAAGGAATTTGGAATCAAGATTCAGGATCCAAAAGAAGGCAAGCAGATATTCAAGAGCATCAACGTGATGGCAGAATACGTTGAGAAGAATAGAAAAAAATAATCTGTTCTGAACAATGACAAAGGTGCTGATAACAGGGGCAGGTATCGTTTCGGCTATTGGAAACAATAAGCAGGAATGTCTTGATTCACTCATCCATGAAAGAAGTGGAGTGGGCGAGGTGCGTTATCTCAGAACTTCTCATAAGGAATTCCCTGTAGGTGAGGTAAAACTCTCCAATGAGGAAATGAAGTCCCGTTTGGGAATTGCATCAGATGTCCATTATTCCCGAACGGAACTGATGGGTATTCTTTCCTTAAAGGAAGCTCTTGAGGAGGCAAAACTGCAGGAGGATGGTCTTGCTCTGATTTGTGGAACGACAGTGGCTGGTATGGATATCACAGAGGAGTTTTATCCTGCCAAGATGACGAAAGAGATTCTCGATCGTCATGATTGTGGTGCCAACACCGATGTTATTGCTGATTATTTTGGCTGTTTTGATTTTACCTCAACAATATCTACAGCATGTAGTTCTGCAACAAATGCTTTCCGGTTGGGTGAGTTGCTTATTCAGTCGGGTAGAAAGGATGTTGTAGTTGTAGGAGGAAGTGAGAGTTTATCGCGCTTTCATCTCAATGGCTTCAAGTCATTGATGATTTTGGATCAAACAGTATGCCGACCATTTGATGCAAGCAGAAAAGGTTTAAATTTAGGAGAGGGTGCCGCATGGATGATTCTCGAAAGCGAGGAACATGCCAAGAAACGGAATGCTCCAATACTAGCAGAGTTGAAGGCAACAGGAAATGCTTGTGATGCCTTCCATCAAACGGCTTCAAGTGATGATGGTGAGGGTGCTTATCTTGCTATGATGCAAGCACTTTCTGAAGCTGGGTTAAAGGCTTCAGAGATTGATTATGTCAATGCGCATGGTACAGGAACCGAAAACAATGATGCTAGCGAAAGTGCTGCTCTTCGAAGAGTTTTTGGAGAAGCTGTTCCACCTGTATCTTCCACGAAAGGCTTTACTGGCCATACCACCAGTGTTAGTGGTTGTATTGAGGCTGTATTCTGTCTGCTGGCCTTGCAACATCAATTCCTTCCAAAGAATCTGAATTTTAAGACAGCAGATGAAAATTGTATTCTTCCTTGTGTGGATACAACTGTAACAACCCCACTGAAGAATATTCTATGTAATGGATTCGGGTTTGGAGGTAACGATTCAACTTTGATTATCGGAAAGTATGGAGAATAAGGTATATGTAATAGCAATCGCCGAGGATGTTCCTCAAGAGGAGTATCGCAACTATATCAATCCGATAAAGACGAGAAGATATGGTCGTCTCTTGAAACGCGCGTTGGTCACAGCTATTAAAGCGATGAAGGACAGCGGAATAGAACATCCGGATGCAATTATCAATGGTACAGCACTTGGCTGTTGGGAAGAGACAGAGCACCTGTTGGATGCTCTTGCTATGGAAGGTGAGGAAGTAAGTATGCCTACCCATTTCATGCAATCTACCCATAACACTATAGCAACGATGATTGGTATATACACCAAGAATCATGGATATAACAGTACCTATAGTCAACGGGGCATCTCTTTTGAGTGTGCGTTGCTGGATGCATTCCTACAAATGAAAAGCGGAAAGATTAATACCGCTCTTGTGTGCGAGAATGATGAAATTACCCCTGAGATGCAGCAGATGCTGGAATCAACAGGTTTGAAAGAGGGAGTGGTATGCGACAGGTCTAAGGCGGTAATGCTTTCGACAGATCCCGCTAATGCTCTTTATGAAATAGAAGATGTGATAATCAAGCATGTTCCTCATCAAGAGGATACTGCTGAAATCAAATATAAGAGATGCAACTGATAGTATTAGCCATTGTTCAGTCCTTGTTGTTGAGTGGAGGACAGGTTCTCCTGAAGTTTGCACTTCAGAAGATGCCCGTTTTTTCGTGGACATGGCAGTTCTTCAGTGGTCAGCTCACCAATTGGTGGTTTTTGGGATGTGGCATTTGTTATACACTCGCCACAATTCTATGGTTGTATATCATAAAGAATTTCCCATTTTCCATGGCCTATCCGATGGTATCTCTGGCTTATGTCTTTGGAATGTTGGCAGCGATCTTCATTTTCCATGAAGAAGTTCCACTTACAAGATGGGCGGGTGTATTGTTGATTATGTTGGGTTGCATTCTTGTAGCAAAATAATTGAATAAATGAGAATATTAACTATCTTTTTGTTCTTTGTTGTTTCTCTCCTACCTGTTAGTGCACAGAAACGTGCCAGTGTGAAGCAGACACAACAGATGGTCAATACGATAAGTCGTTCGGCACAGAATGTTAAAACGATGTCGGGCAATTTCACTCAGACGACAAAGGCTTCCTATCTCGATGAACCTGCAATCTCTCTGGGTAAGATGAATTATTCCAGTAATGGAAATCTACTTTGGCAGTATACTTCACCTTTCAATTTCACCTTTCAGGTGACAAATGGTAAGGCATTTTTGAAATCAGGTAAGAAGACAAAAGAGATAAACCTAAAGTCGAGCGCAAATATTCAGAAGATTGCAACAATGGTACAAGGAAGTATCACAGGAAAGAATCTTCGAAACAACAAGGATTTTTCTGTTGTAATGTTTGTGAATGGCAATGTATGGATAGCAAAGCTCACCCCAAAGAAACCTCAGATGAAAAAATATATTAAGTCTGTTTCCCTCTATTTTGATAAGACGAAGCAAATTATCAATAAGGTTCAGATGTATCAGATGAGTGGAGATGAGGTAACTATCGAGTTTAAAGACGTAAAGGTAACACGCTAAAAACCAAAAAGATGAAACTGTTAAATGAAATGTTTTCTATAGTAGGACCAACTGGTAATCTTGTGAATGTAAACGAGAGGGATTTCAGTGATGTCGACGAATTTACAATTCGTCTTAACCCAGAGCATATCATTTATAAAGCTCATTTTCCAAATCATCCTATTACTCCTGGTGTATGTATTATCCGCATCATTCGTGAGTTACTGGAGTTGAAACTAGGAGTAAAACTCGTATTGAAGGAAGTGAAAAACCTGAAGTTTGTGATACCGGTTTCTCCTATAGATGATCCTGAAATTACTATAAAGTGGAATCTCAAGGAGTTCCACGCTAAGGGAAGTGTAGAGGGAAATGACAAGATATATACCAAGTTTTCATTAATATTTGAGAAAGAATGACGATTGACGAGATAAAGGAAACCATGAAGCGTGAACGCATCAGCATCGTTATTCCTTCTTATCATAATGAAGGAACTATTGCAGATGTTGTTTCACGTTGTCTTGTATATACCGATCAAATAATAGTGGTATTGGATGGTGAGCCAGAAAAGTCTCAGCAAGCACTTCTTGAGGCTGATCTCCATCCTACAATTGTGGCTTACGAGATTAACAAGGGTAAAGGCGATGCTTTGAAGGAAGGTTTTAAGAAAGCTATCCATCAAGGGTATGAATATGCCATAACTATTGATAGTGATGGTCAGCATTTTCCAGAGGATATTCCTTTGTTTATTGATGCTTTCTTGAAGAATAAGGGAGCAATGATAGTTGGTGCGAGAAATCTCTCTGCAGATAATATGCCACAAGGAAATACTTTTGCCAACAATTTCTCGAATTTTTGGTTTCATTTCCAGACAGGACTTAATCTGAGTGATACCCAAAGTGGCTATCGTCTCTATCCATTATCAATGTTGAATAGTGGTTGGCATGTAACTTCCCGCTACGAGAGCGAGCTTGAGTTTCTCGTATATGCAGCATGGCATGGAGAACAGATTGTCGAAATCCCAATCAGAGTATATTATCCACCTGAGAATAAGCGTGTGAGCAGTTTTCGACCAGTTCGTGACTTCATGCGAATAACGATACTGAATACGATTCTCACGACAGGAGCAATCTTCTATTATCTGCCTCATAGAGCTATTAGAAAGTGGAGGAACCGAAAATGAGTCGTTTCTTTTTACACATTTATGATTTCTTGAGCAAGCATCGTGTGCTAACAGCAGCGGGTTTGCTCTTGTTTTGCTGCATCCTTGTAGTAATGGCTCTTCGTGTGAATTATGAAGAGGATATTGCCAAATTCCTTCCTATGTCAAAAGACAAGCAGGAACTTGCTGATTTATCGAAGGCGGCTGAGAAACAGAGTAGAATTGCGATTTTATTCAGTGAGAAGGATTCTGCAGCTACAGCAAATACAGACTCGTTAGAAGAGGCTATGGAAACGGTAGGTGAGCAGTTGGCTACTCTCCCTCAGATTAAGAATTTACAGGTATCTGTCGATGAGAGTCAAATGGAGAAGGTGCTGGACCTTGCTTATCGCAATGCTCCATACTTTCTTACAGATAAAGATCAACAGCGAATTGAAAAACTGCTTGCAGACAGTAGTTATATCCGAGAGCAGTTAGAGAAAGATAAGCAGCAATTGATTGTTTCCAATGGTATGGCGATGACCACTTTGAAATATGATCCATTGCATCTTTTCGACCCATTGATGAAACGTTTGCAGAAGGCGAGTCCTGCCCAAACTTTCCAGATTATTGATGGCTATCTTTTCACGAAGGATGGTAAACATTCTATGATTACCTTCAATAGTCCTTATGGTTCTAGTGAAACACATAAGAATGCTGAATTGGCAGAAACACTGGATAGTGTACTTGCGAAGTCGGCAAAGCAATATCCTTCCCTAAGAATAACAGCTATCGGTGCTCCTTTGGTAGCAGTTACCAATGCTCAGCAGATAAAGACAGACTCTTTACTTGCATCGGGTGCAGCAGTGTTTCTTATCTTGGGATTATTGATATGGCACTATCGAAGAGTTCAGGATATCTTGTGGATAGGTATTTCCATAGCTTTTGGATGGTTGTTTGCCTTGGCAGGAATGTCACTTTTTAATGAGAGTGTGTCCATTATTGTTTTAGGTGTGGGTAGTGTTATCATCGGTATAGCAGTTAACTATCCGTTGCATTTCCTTGATCACATTCGAGAGGCTGTTGACAAGCGGGATGCCCTCAATGAAATGGTACCACCTTTGTTGATTGGTAATATCACCACCGTTGCAGCATTTCTTTGTTTGATATTTCTGGATGCACAGGCTATGCGGGATTTGGGCTTGTTTGGAGGTATGATGCTGATAGGAACTATTCTGTTTGTTCTTATCTTCCTTCCTGTTTTTGCTTCTATCCCGAAGAATAGGTCTGCGGTTCATAGTATCTCCTTCTTTCCAGAATGCTGGATGTCGGGTAGATTGTCATTTCTCAAGGGATTGAGATCGAAGACACCAGTATTCATCTCAGTATGCGTGATCACCCTTGTGCTGGGATATTTTTCTTTGCAGACTTCCTTCGATAGCAATTTGCAGCATATCAACTATATGACTGCTGAACAGAAGGAAGATATGGCGATTATGACAGGTGGTGAGGCAATAAAGTCGACACCTTTTATCGAGAAGAAGGCATCTTATGAATATGGATTAAAATGGAGTGAGGAAATGCAGGCTGAATTTGATCGCCAAGTGGGCCGTTTAGGCTTCTCAAATGCGGCATTTGAGCCTTTTAAATCAATCGTTTCCAATTCACATCCTCTAACTAAGAAATACGAAGACTTCCAACCCATTCTAAATGAATTGGAAACGCCTGATACCAAGTCGGCAGCAACTCAATTAGTTGAAGTTCTCAATGATAGTTTCAACTATGTGGGTTTTGTATGTGGATTTGTGGTCTTCTTCTTCCTGTGGGTATCCTTCCGTAGAATCGAACTGTCTTTGATGTCATTTCTTCCATTGGCTGTTTCCTGGATTTGGATTTTGGGCTTGATGGAACTCTTCGGAGTTCAGTTCAATATAGTGAACATCATTCTAGCTACATTCATATTCGGACAAGGCGATGATTATACAATTTTCATTACAGAAGGTCTCTTGTATGAATACACTACAGGAAAGAAACGGCTCGACAGTTATAAGAAGAGTGTGATGATGTCTGCTGTTCTGATGTTTATTGGTATAGGAAGTTTAGTTTTTGCAAGTCACCCTGCCTTGAAATCATTAGGAGCAGTAACCGTTATTGGTATGGCAACCGTTGTGTTGATGGCTTATTATCTACCACCTTTAGTATTCAAGTGGCTGGTAAGGGGAAGAGACTCACATTTCACGAAAGAAGATATCCCTTATCCATTGCCATTGACTATTAAGCGATTTGTCTATTCGTTAGGAGCAATGATATTCTTCCTCTGTATGATGTATCTCTTTGTATTGCCATATACATGGTTCTATTTCCATTTCGGAAAGGTGACAGAAGAACGAAAGGTTCGCTATCATGCACTTATTCAGTTTATGAGTAGATGGACAATCAACCATGTACCTGGAGTAAAGATGATTATGGAAAATCGGGTAGGAGAGACTTTCGACAAACCTGCTATTGTAGTTTGCAATCATCAGAGTCATCTTGATATTATGTGTCTGCTGATGCTCACCCCGAAGATAATTTTCCTGACCAATGACTGGGTGTGGCATAATCCTTTCTATGGTGGGGTAATTCATCATGCAGAATATCTACCTGTAAGTGATGGTATTGCTGCTAATGTGGATAAATTACGTGATCTCTACAATAGAGGTTATAGCATCTGTATATTCCCAGAGGGAACTCGAAGTGTCACCAATCAGATATTACGATTCCACAAGGGACCTTTCTATCTTGCACAGCAATTAGGCGCAGATGTACTACCAGTCTTCATCCATGGAGTGGGACATGTCTTGCCAAAGAAAGATTTCATGCTTCGTCAAGGAAGTATCTATGTAGAGGTGCAGAAGCGTATCAAGTTATCAGAGATTATCAAGGAAGAGAAAGATAGTGATTTGGCTTTATTGCGAATCACCAATCAGATTCATCATTATTATAAAGAACATTATAAGGAAATTTGCGATCGATTAGAAACAGAAGAGTATATTGACAATTATCGCAAATTATCAGAATATTATCAGATGCAATGAAAGAAGTCGTCATCATAGGAAGTGGCCTTGGAGGTCTCTCGTGTGGAGTAGTACTAGCCAAAAATGGCTATCATGTTACCATCTTGGAACAGGATTTCCAACCAGGTGGCTGTCTGCAGTGCTTTACCCGAAAAGGGGTGAAATTTGAGACAGGTATGCATTTCATTGGATCTGCTGCCGAGGGACAAACCCTTCGTCGCCTGCTTGACTATCTAGAAGTAGATGTGAAACTCTCACAATTAGATAATGAGGCTTACGAGGTAATTTCCTTGAATGGAAAGCGATATCCTTTCGCAACAGGAAGAGAACGCTTTGTTGAGCGATTGAGTGAGTTGTTCCCAGACCAGAAATCAAATCTCGAGCAGTTCTGCGATGTTATCGAGGGAGTAGCAAGTGCTTCATCCCTTCATTCTCTGGAGCATACAGAGACTGATGCTGCAGTAAATACTCAGTATATGCTTAGAAGTATCAATGATGTTGTGGAGGAAGTGATCACAGACCCCGTACTTCGAAACGTCATTGTAGGTAATCTGCCACTGTATGCTGCAGAAAAAGACAAAACCCCATTCTCAACTTATGCATTTGTGATGGATTTCTATAATCAGAGTGCATGGAGAGTGGTAGGAGGTAGTGATCACATCGCAACCTCTTTGGTAGCAACTTTGAAGAAATATGGTTGCGAGGTGCTTACTCGAATGAAAGTGACAAGCATAGATTGTGATGATAAGAAAGCTACAGGAGTGACTTGCAGTGATGGTAGTATTTTTAAGGCGGATATCGTTATCAGTGATGCTCATCCTGTAAGAACGATGGAACTATGTTCTTCCTCAATGATTCGTCCTGCCTACCGAAAGAGAGTTGAGGCGATTCCAAATACAGTAGGAGGTTTTTCTGTTTATCTTCGATTCAAAGAGAATACTGTACCTTATATGAATTACAACTTCTATGGCTATCAGAAAGATACTCCATGGGATTGTGAGAAATATACTGAGACAACTTGGCCTGAGGGTTATCTCTATATGCATTTCTGCGATGAGGAAAAACAGCAGTATGCCCATAGTGGTGTCATCCTTTCCTATATGCAGATGAAAGATGTGGAGAAATGGAAGGGAACAAGTATTGGAAGAAGAGGTGCTGATTATGAGCAGTTCAAGAAGGAACATGCTGAACGCTTGTTGGATGCTTTGGAAAAGGAATTTCCTGGGATTAGAAACCAGATTGCTGAGTATTACACATCTACTCCGCTTACATATCTTGATTATACTGGTACAGTAGACGGAGGTATGTATGGTGTAGCGAAAGATATCAACCTTGGCCCAGCAGGACGTATACATCATCGTACAAAGGTACCGAATCTTTTACTTACAGGACAAAATATAAACAGCCATGGCATTTTGGGAGTGCTGGTAGGAACAATCGTCACCTGTGGAGAACTGCTTACCAGTGAGAAAATAATGGAAGATGTTAAGAATGGAAAATAGAGTATATATAATAGGTGGTGGTCTAGGAGGCCTCTTTTCTGGAGCTTTACTCACGAAAGAAGGTTATAAGGTAACCGTTTTTGAGAAGAACCATATTATTGGAGGAGGACTTCAAACTTTTCGCCGTTATGGTACTGGTTTTGAAACAGGTATGCACATGTTGGGTGGCCTTCGTGAAGGACAGTCAATCAACAAGATATGCAAATACTTGGGAATCTTTGACAAACTAAAGATTCGTGACCTGGATGTTGATTGCATGGATCAGATTACCTATGCCAGCGACGGTAGGGTCTTGCGCATTCCAGAAGGTCGTGAAGCCTTCACCCGCTATTTCCAGGAACAATTTCCTGATGAGGCAGAAAATGTGAAAGCTTATGTGGATGCTTTATATGCAATGGTTGACCAGATAGATTTCTATTATCTTCGTACCACAAATGACCACATCTTTACTCATTCTGAATCTTTTTTCTGGCCTGCAGACCAGTTTGTTGCTCATTATATCAAGGATGAGAAACTCCGTGATATTCTCGGATATATGAATCCAATGTATGGTGGATACGAAGGACACACACCAGCCTATATCCATGCTCTGATCAATGTTCTATATATTGATGGACCTTCCCGTTTTGAGGGAAATAGCCAGCAGATGGCTGATGCTCTGGCAGAAGTAATCCAAGTGGGTGGAGGAGAAGTGCTGAATAATAGCGAAGTAACGCATGTCACTATTGAGGAGCGACAGGTAAAAGGCATTGAGGTTAATGGAAAAACTGTTGAGATTTCTCCAGAAGATGATATAAAGGTTGTTTGTAGTATTCATCCTGCAGCTTTATTGAAAATTACAGATGAGAAGGCTTTCCCTAAGTCCTACCGTACACGTATAACTGAAGCTCCAAATAGTTATAGTTCCTTCTGCGTATATGTGGTTTTCAAGCCAGAAACATTTCCATATATAAATCATGTGTGTTATTATCAGGATGATTACGGATATGTATGGAACTTTGACCAGTATGATGAAGACAACTTCCCTAGAGGGTTCCTTTATCTTACACCTGCCGAGGAAAATCAAGGAAAGTATGCCACTAAGCTCATCTGTAATTGTCCGATGACTATTGATGTTTGTGAAAAATGGTCAGATACAAAGTCGGGCCATAGAGGACCTGAATACGAAGCATGGTGCAGGAAGATTGCAGATAAGTTCATAGATAAACTAGAACAACTTTATCCAGGCTTCCGAGATAGAATAGCTCATATATTTACATCGTCACCATTGACAATTCGTGATTACTACAACGAACCAGATGGTGCACTTTATGGCATTCACAAGGATTGCGTCAATATCGCAGAGGGACAGGTTCCTGTATTTACCAAAGTTCGCAACCTATTTATGACGGGACAGAATGTGAATCTTCATGGCTTCTGTGGTGTTCCTTTGACAGCAATCAATACAACAGAGGCGATTGTGGGTATGAATAAAGTTACCAACAAAATTAACGAATTTAATGCACAGATTTAAAATAATATTATTATTTTTGCTCGCTGATTTGTCGCTAATGGCAGCTAGCAGAGCTGATAGTACCGCCATCATTGTTTGTCCTGGAGGCAGCTATTGCTGGTTGAGCAAAAAAACTGAAGGAACGGAAGTTGCAGCATGGCTTCGCCAGAATGGTTATGCAGCCTACACCTTGTTCTATCCTACAGCTGGATGGGCTGGGTTTGCATGGCATACTCGTGCACTCTTCGGAGGAAATCAATATCCCGATCAGTTGGAGGCTTTTCGAGCAAAGATGCGTGAGGTCAGAGCGATGGGCTATAAGAAAGTAGGTGCGATTGGTTTTTCTGCAGGCGGACATCTTGTGCTGAATGCAGCCGAGGACTTGCAGATGCAGGCGGAGAAAATATCTCCAGACTTTGTGGCGCCAATGTATCCAGTTGTCACGATGACGCATCCAAGTGTGCATCGTAGAAGTAGACGAGGATTATTGGGAGAATACCGATGGCGCAATCAGAAGATGAGAGACAGCCTCTCGATGGAACTTCATGCGGATAGAATTCATTGCCCAGTCTTTTTGGTAAACTGTGAGGATGATCCGATTGTGAAAGAGCATAACTCAGAATTGATGGATAGTGCTATGACTGTCCATAAGGTACCGCATCATTTCAAGCAGTATAAGACCGGAGGACATGGTTTTGGAACAGATCCAACAAAGACTTCCAAAGAGGCTATTACATGGAAAGAAGATTTCCTTAAATGGTTAAGAGATGGAAAATTTTGACGATATTCGTCCATATTATGACAGCGAGATTCCTGCAGCAATGAGTCGCATTGCTGTCAGTGAAGCTTTCCCCTTGATTTCTACCTGGATTTATCCAAATAGAAACCTGGAGGAAATACGAGAAATGGTTAGAGGTTTCAAGAAAATTCAAGACTTCCAGTTTGAGGTGATGGTGCAGGTAAACCGACAGGTTATCGAACGCACGATGACAGATTTCAGCTATAGTGGTCTGGAGAATATTGCAGTTGACAAGCCTTATCTTTATGTAAGCAATCACCGCGATATTATGTTGGATGCTTCACTGCTTCAGTACATCCTCTTCAAGTTGGGCAGAGATACTTCGGAAATTACTTTTGGCGCAAATTTGATGAGTCCAGGTTTAGTAACTGATATAGGCAAGTCAAATAAAATGTTTCGTGTAGAACGTGCTGGAAGTGGTAATATCCGCGATTTCTATGTGAAAAGCAAGCATCTGAGCGACTATATCCGTCATGCTGTTGTGGATCTTCAGCATAGTGTATGGATTGCTCAGCGCAATGGTAGAACAAAGGATGGAAATGACAAAACAGACCAAGGGATCATCAAGATGTTCGGTATGAGTCTTCCTGAGGATAAGATAAAAGGACTTTCCGATTTGCATATTCTCCCAGTAAGTATCAGCTATGAATGGGAGAGTTGTGATATTCTTAAGGCCATAGAGCTTTATGAGAGCCGTCATGGAAAGTATATCAAAAAGCCTGGCGAGGACCTTACTAGCATCCTAACGGGTATCACTCAACCAAAGGGAAAGGTACATATTGCTTTCTGTAAGGAGATAACTGAGGTAGAACTTCGTAAGTACGAGAATTGTACTTGCAATGAATTTCACAAGAAGGTGGCTCAACTTTTGGATGAGCGTATTCATGCAGCCTATGTGTTAACTCCAAATAACTACATTGCCCATGATTTGAGATATGGACAGACGAAGTATGTAGAGTATTATACTGAAGAACAAAAGCAGATTTTCTTGAACTATATGTCACAGTTGGAGAAATATGATACTGCAGAAACAGATGTTCTTCGTGATATCTTTTTGGGTATTTATGCAAATCCTGTAGATAACAAATAGTTATCTATAGAATTTGCGATTGATTTTTCCATTATAGGTTCTGGCGATTTTGTCTGTTACCTCATAATAGAAAGGTACCTTATATCTCTCTAGTTTACTGGCAAGGTGGTTGGCAATTTTCTTCTTGTCAAGTAAACAATCTGCTTTCTGCACAATTAATAGTTTTGGCACCACTCCCATAATAGGATGTGTGGCAGCAATGCAAATACAGTCTTCAATTTCAGGGAGTTCCAATGCAATGCTTTCCACCTCGGTTGGCGCAACCTTCAAGCCACCTGTATTGATAACGTCATCCTCTCGTCCGAGCATGTGAATCATACCATCTTCATCGATTCTTCCCATGTCGGAAGTATAGACTGTGTTGTCGTGCAGCACTTGTCTGGAGAGTTCCTTGTCACCAGCATAACCCATCATCAAGGTTTTGCCCTTGCAGGCTATTGTGCCCTTTGGAGTAATTTCAAAGTGAGAGTTCTTCATAGCCTTTCCAAGGCAA
The DNA here is from genome assembly GCA_905236815.1 of uncultured Prevotella sp. Lineage (GTDB taxonomy): Bacteria > Bacteroidota > Bacteroidia > Bacteroidales > Bacteroidaceae > Prevotella. The sequence goes on from CAJOPE010000019.1 coordinate 19,285, forward strand.
CCTTCCATGCATCGTTTTTTACCTTCTACATTATAATTAAAGGTGGCGATAATGCCGGTTTCCGTAGAGGCATAAGTGTTATACATTCGGGTGGTAGGCAGAAGTTCACAAATTTTCAGCATGTCAGCATGCATCATTGGGGCAGCTCCAGTTTCAATGAAATCCAACTTGTGAGAATACTCTTTCAGGCGCTTTGCTCCCAACGTGCAGAGTATTCGGATATTGGCAGGGACCAGGAATGTTGCCAGTTTATCGCTAGGGTATTCTAGTGCGTTGAAGAAAGCATTCAAATCTTTCATTCCTTCCAGAATGAGAAGTGTCCCCCCCTGCATGATAATAGGAAAAACCTTTGATAGGCAGCCGATATGATTCAAAGGGCCGCAGATAATAAACACGGTGTCCTTATCAAATCCTTGGGCTAAGGAAAGGTTTTCCGCCTCAGCTATAATTGTACTGTGGCTGATGATAACTCCTTTCGATTTTCCTGTTGTGCCTGTTGTGAAAAGAATATCCGCAGCTCCTTCTGGTAATTCATCTTTTTCTGCGATAGACAGTATGTCTAGTTTTCGTTCCTCGGGAATCTGCTGTTCTAGAGGAACAGCAACAGCTCCTGCCAGGTGAATGGCAAAGTAGGTGATGAGAAAGTCGATGCTCTGAGTGGTAGGGAATATCACAGCTTTTCCCTTTTTGTGGGAAAAATCACGAGATCGCTGAAGAACTGCATTATACAATTCCTCATAAGTCATTGCTTGCTCACCACATATAGCAGCAACCTTACTGGAATACTTTTCTGCGTCAGTTCTTAGGAAGTCTTCCAGTATCATTCTTTTTCAGCAAGTTTTGCTTCCACCATCTTCACGATATTGTCAAGCGTCTTAAAATTCTTAGGTGTAGCATCTGTTGATTCCAGTTCTATACCATATTCACTCGACAACATCATCAGAATAGTTGTGATTCCCAGTGAGTCTAATTCACTGAAAAGAAAATCTGAATCAAAGTCAACAAGAGGAAGTGCCTCCTCCAACATCTCACGTATTTTTTCTTTCTTATCCATTATTTTGGTTAGTTTGGATGCAAAGTTACAAAAATATTTTCCTATCTTTGCATTCCGTTACGAAATAAATTTGATTTTGTTTTCGAAGAGATGATACAACTGATTGCAGATAATATTATTTCCCCTTTAGGCTTTACCTCAGAAGAGAATTATCAGGAGGTGAAAGCTGGTAATTCTTGTTTATGTCGTTATGAGGGTAAATGGGATGTCCCACAACCTTTTACGGCTTCCTTGTTTTCTGACGAGCAGTGGGGAACACTCCTTATAGATGGCTATTCACGCTACGAGAGTGTTCTGATTCATTCTATCTCAAAGGCGTTGAAGCAGACTTCGGTGGATATAACTTCTGATAGAGTGTTGATGGTTTTTTCTTCAACAAAGGGAAATATTGAGAATCAAGAGTCTGAACTTGGACAATCAGCCCGTAGGGTAGCTGATTATTTTCATCATGCTGCACAACCTATTACGGTTTGCAATGCCTGCATCTCTGGTCTTTCTGCCCAGATCATGGCAAAGAGAGCCTTGGAGGCAGGGCATTACGATTATGCAATTGTGGCTGGGGCTGAGGTTCAATCGAAGTTCATTGTGTCTGGTTTTCAGTCATTTAAGGCGGTGTCGGCCGACGAATGCCGTCCTTTTGATATCGAACGTATTGGCTTGAACTTAGGCGAGGCTGCTGCCTGTGTTATTTACCAGCGATCAGAAGGTTTTGATGGAAAGCATTGGAATGCAGTAAATGCTGCGATGCGTAATGATGCCTATCATATCTCTGCTCCGTCGAAGAATGGAGAGGGATGTTTCCTAACACTCCAACAAGTTTTGAAGAATGTTGATGTGAATGAACTCGCCTTCCTGAATGTTCATGGAACCTCTACAATGTATAATGATGAGATGGAAGCAAAAGCTATCAGTAGAGCAGGGCTTAGTGAAATTCCTGCGAATTCATTAAAGGGATACTATGGACATACGATGGGTGCAGCTGGAATCTTGGAAGTTATCCTCTCAATGCATTCGCTTGATGACCATACTATTTTGGGAACACGAGGCTTTGAAGAATTAGGGGTATCACAAAAAGTGAATATTTCCTCTGAAAACAGAAAAACAGATAAGTTTTCTTTCGTGAAAATGATATCAGGTTTTGGTGGATGTAACGCTTCTGTTTTCTTTAAAAAATGATATTATTTTTATAGTTTTTGATACATTTCTTGAAATTTTGAACAAAATTATTATGTAAATGTAAAAAAACAAGAAAAATATTAGTGGATTTGTAATTTTTTCAAGAAAACCTTTGGTACAATAAAGGTTTTTATGTTATATTTGCAAACAGAAAAATATTCTATTCGCATAAAATTCACACAAGAGTTAATTTATTCGCTTAAAGTATTCGGTGTCTGTGCTCGTGAGAGTGGAGACATCTTTTTTTATATACCTACTTGTTTTATCTATGACCTTTTTGGGGTCCATCTGAGAATTCTTTCAATGCAACTTTAAATCAATAAATATTCTATAATGTGCATCAAATTAGTAGTAAAATTAGAATTTTGCTTGCAATTTGATAAATATCTATGGATTTGTGCTTTCGGATTGAAAATAAATTCGTATATTTGCAATCGTAATACATTAAAGTGAATAAGATTATGATACTAGACATTGATATGCTGAGAAGCTTCTATGCTTCCTATTCAGAGAATGTAAAAACTGCTAAGGATACCATTAAGCGTCCGTTAACTTATGCTGAGAAGGTTCTTTTCTCACATTTGTATACTCCTGCTGAGCTACGCCCATATAAAAGAGGTGTAGAGTATGTCGATTTCCGACCTAATCGTGTTGCAATGCAGGATGCTACTGCTCAGATGGCCCTTCTTCAGTTTATGAATGCTGGCAAGGACAAGGTTGCCGTACCTGCTTCTGTTCACTGCGATCATTTGATTCGTGCAGATGTTGGTGTAAGCAAGGATCTTCCTGCTGCCAAGGAACAGAATAAGGAAGTTTATGATTTCCTTGAGTCAGTATCTCAGAAGTATCATATTGGTTTCTGGGGACCTGGTGCTGGTATTATCCATCAGGTAGTTCTTGAAAACTATGCGTTCCCTGGTGGTATGATGGTGGGTACTGATTCTCATACTCCTAATGCTGGCGGACTTGGTATGGTTGCAGTAGGTGTAGGTGGTGCTGATGCTGTTGATGTGCTCACTGGTATGCCTTGGGAACTTAAGATGCCTCGTCTTATTGGTGTTCATCTCACAGGCCACCTCACAGGTTGGGCATCTCCTAAAGATGTTATCCTGAAGATTTTGGGTATCCTTACTGTTAAGGGTGGTACTAATGCTATTCTTGAGTATTTCGGTGATGGCTTGAAGAGCATCTCTGCTACAGGTCGAGCTAGTATCTGTAATATGGGTGCCGAATTGGGTGCTACATGCTCTATCTTCCCATACGATGCCAATAGCGACGAGTATCTTCGCAAGACGGGCCGTCAGGAGGTTGCTGTTATGGCTCAGCAGAATGCTGCAGAACTGCGTGCGGATGATGATGTATATGCTCATCCTGAGGCATACTTCGACCAGATTGTAGAGATCAACTTAAATGAGATCGAGCCTCATCTTAATGGTCCTTTCACTCCTGATGCAGCTACTCCTATCAGTCATATGAAGGCAAAGGGTCCTGCTAACGATTACCCTATGGTAGTAGAGGTAGGATTGGTTGGTAGTTGTACTAACTCCAGCTATCAGGATCTTGCTCGCGCAGCCTCGGTTGCTCGACAGGCATACGAAAAGAATATTCCTGTAAAGGGTCAGTTGATCATCAACCCTGGCTCTGAGCAGATTCGCTATACTGCAGAGCGTGATGGTATCCTCGATGACTTCAAGAAGATTGGAGCTATCATTATGACCAACGCTTGCGGACCATGTATTGGCCAGTGGAAGCGTCATACCGATGATAACAATCGCAAGAATGCAATTGTAACTTCATTCAACCGTAATTTCCGCCGCCGTGCCGATCAGAATCCTAACACCTATGCATTTATCGGTGGACCGGAAATGACAGTAGCGTTGGCGATTGCTGGCCGTCTCGATTTCAATCCTGCTGTTGATACCTTATTAGATAAGGATGGCAACAGTGTGAAACTCGATGAACCTAAGGGCTTCGATTTCCCTCCAAGAGGTTTTGAAACCTCTGATAAGGAAAATGGAGTAGAGGGTATGGAGAAATTGGGCCTCTTTATCGCACCATCTGAGGACAATAAGGATGTGCAGGTTGTAATTGCTCCATCTTCTAATCGTTTGCAGAAACTCGAGCCATTTGCTGCTTGGGATGGAAAAGATTTCACCGAGATGCCTTTGCTTATCAAGACTCAGGGCAAGTGTACTACCGATCACATCTCAATGGCTGGTCCTTGGTTGAAGTTCCGCGGACACCTCGAGAATATCGCTAATAATATGCTGATGGGTGGTGTGAATGCTTTTGCGCCAGAACTCGATAAGGTGGATGTTGAGGCTGAAAGCAATGAAATGCTGGCAAGTGCAACCCGTGTGAAGAATCAGCTTACAGGTAAGTATGGGGCTGTTTCCTCAGTAGCTAAGGCTTACAAGGAGAATGGATTGGGCTCTATTGTTGTTGCCGAGGACAACTATGGTGAAGGCTCTAGTCGTGAGCATGCTGCTATGGAACCTCGCTTCCTGAATGTAAAAGTGATTTTGGCCAAGAGTTTTGCCCGCATTCATGAGACTAATTTGAAGAAGCAGGGTATGCTCGCACTCACTTTCGTCAACAAGGACGATTATAATAAGGTACAGGAAGACGACCGCATCAGCGTAACTGGTCTTACCGAACTTGCTCCAGGCAGCAAGGTAACCATCGTTCTCAAGCATAAGGATGGCAGCGAGGAGAGTTTCCTTGCAGAGCACACCTATAACGATACACAAATCAACTGGTTCAAGGCTGGTAGTGCTTTGAACTTTGCAAAGAAGGAGGCATAATGAATAAGGAATATCTAATTTATAAGTTATCCGACGCAGTAAAGAATTCCTGCAAAATTCCAAGGGAGGCTTTTACTGAGTTCGGAGTGAAGAGAGGTCTTCGAAATGAGGACGGATCTGGTGTACTTGTTGGTCTTACCAATATCGGTAATGTAGTTGGTTATGAGCGAGATAAGGAGAATAAACTTCAGCCTTGTCCTGGCCGCCTCTATTATCGTGGCTATGAATTGGACGACCTTGTATCTCCTTTGCTCAAGGAAAAGCGTTTCGGATTTGAGGAAATTGCCTACCTTATTCTTTCAGGTGAACTTCCTGACAAGGAGGAACTGACTGCATTTAAGGAATTGCTCAACGACAATATGCCGCTCGATCATCGTACGATAGTTCATATTATCGATCTTGAGGGCAGCAATATTATGAATATTCTGGCTCGTTGTGTGCTCGAGATGTACACATTCGATCCTAATCCTGATGATATCAGCCGTGACAATCTGATGCGTCAGTCAATCGAACTCATTGCGAAGTTCCCAACGATTGTGGCTTATGCCTATAACATCTATCGTCATAGTGTGCAGGGACGTAGTTTGCACATTCGTCATCCTCGCGAGAATCTCGGAATTGCAGAGAATTTCCTCTATATGCTGAAGCATACCAACTATACCGAACTGGATGCGCGTATGCTCGACCTTCTACTCATTATTCAGGCAGAGCATGGTGGTGGTAACAACTCTACCTTTACGGTTCGTGTAACCTCCTCAACCCGCACAGATACCTATTCCAGTATAGCTGCAGGTATCGGTTCTCTGAAGGGTCCTTTGCATGGTGGTGCAAATATCAAGGTAATTAATATGTTCCATCACCTGAAGGAGCAGATTAAGGATTGGACTAATATCGATGAGATTGATACCTATCTGAATAGAATGCTCGACAAGCAGGCATACGACAAGACTGGTTTGATTTATGGAATTGGTCATGCAGTCTATACAATGAGCGATCCTCGTGCTGTAGAGTTGAAGAAACTTGCTGGCGAGATGGCTAAGGAGAAAGGCCGTGAGGAGGAATACAACTTCCTTAAACTGATAGAGCAGGAGGGTATTAAGTGCTTGATGGCTCATCGCAAGACGGATAAGCCTGCTTGTGCTAATCTCGATTTCTACAGCGGATTCATCTATGAGATGATCGGATTACCACAGGAAATCTACACACCAATCTTTGCAATGGCTCGTATCGTTGGTTGGACGGCACATCGTATTGAGGAACTCAATTTCGAAGGTCGCAGAATTATTCGTCCTGCCTATAAGAATATATTGGAAAATCAAGATTATACCTCTCTTAATGAGAGATAGAAATAGTAAAGGGAAGTCGGAAGGCTTCCCTTTTTTGCTCTTTTGTCTAATTCTCTCTATCTTAACATTCTCCAGAATGTCGAATATATGCTGGCGAAAGTACAAATCTCAAAGAGAGATATTTTTATCAAATAATCATTAGTTGGATAGATTGTTGATAATTATTTGCTGTTATTCTTTCCCCCCTTTTGTTCGGTTATAATTCAGTTGTTGGTATGCAAAAATGGAAATTTTAATTAAAAAATGTATATGTATCAAATTGCTAACTGTTTGATATGTAATCAAATAGAATAAATATAAAATATTATTTTTTTAGAAAAAAGATCTCTAAAAACTTGCATAAGTGAAATAAAAGGTGTAAGTTTGCAGAAAAGAAGTTCATAAGATATTGACCTTATTTTACTAATAACATTAATTCTATAAATCATCGAGAAAAATTTCCTATTTAGTCGTTCGTATTTATACGAGTGATTTAGGATTAATATATATAGAGCATAAATCAAAATTTTACATAAATCTCGTTTTTTAAATGTTAAGTAAAAACAGTATTCAGCAGTAGTCGTGAGATTACTGCTGAAATTTTTTATTGTCATTCTTCCACGTATTCCGGATTGTTCTCGTAGTATATCTTCATGTAATGGATGTTGTTCTCCTTGTCCAACTGTACCTTGAAAATCTTGATAGTGGTGTAATACGAGGAATAAAAGCGATAATTCTCATTCTCCGTAGTCAACTTATGTTCCACCTTTACTTTCTCGTCGATCTTCTCAAAATTGGTTTCTATGGCCTCTTTACTCAAACTGGCAGTATACAGACAGAAACCATAGAGATGGTTTCGCTGATTGTATTCAAAAAGCAGCAGACAAGGAATACCGCAATACTTTCCGATATATCCCTTGTCCTCCTCAGAATAAACAAATCCCATCTTGGTTAGTTTCTTGCCCGCATCTTCCACATCATTCCAGAAAGTAACTCCCAGGAAGTGAAAAGCATTACTTTGCAGGGCAAAAGTGATGGCTATAAGAAATAAGATGAGTCTCTTCATACTTTTAAGTCTTTAAAAGACAAATGTATAAATTATTTCTTGAAATCTTCTCTTTTTTGCAAGAAAAATAGTAGCTTTGTAAGCGATAAGTGTAAATTATGTATTGATAATAAGCGAATGAAAACCACCTTATTTTATTTGGTTCTGGTTATAATGTTGGTTTCCTGCTCTCAGGGAAATCAAAAAAAAGAGGCTTTAGATTCTATTTCTGTTGACTCAATTTCTGATAAGTTGATTGATGCGAAGGAGGAAAAGGAAGTTAGTTCTATTGGGGATATTGTAGAGTACTGTAAACATAATAATAATAATGTACAAAATCCTGAAATGGATTCTTTAAAGAGGGGAGGTATCTGTATTCTTGCATTCAAGCCGGGGAATTGTGATATTCTTAGGTCACTTAGGGAAAAACAAAAGAAAGGATTCAAAGGCTGGTGTGATTTGGAGGATGATGACGATGATCATAAAACGCATTGGGAAGTTGATGGAAACATAGGTCTCTATAGCTATAAGCCAAATAATTTTATTAGCTTTCATGTTTGGTATAGTATGATTGGATTTAGAGATGATTCCTTTGGTTATTATATCACAGTTTGTCGTCGAAATAATAAGGTATATTTTATTGCCCTAGAAGGGAATGATTATCTGAATGGTTATTTGGCAAAAGAACATGCAAAAGTTGATCAGGATGAATGTTGGACCTATGGGGGATTTGAACCAAAGGATTATTATGGCTTTGTTGTTGATAAAGGAAAAATCCGAATTAGTGGTTCTGAGGATAAAATGTGTCCATTCGATGTTGAGATTCCGTATAGTGATAAACTCAAGTTCAAATACATAGAATTGGATAAAGTAGACGAGGGATTTGGAATTAACTAATCTATATGCTAGATGTTTGATTATTCTTGGGGGGATATAAACTCTGACTTTTTTTGAAAAATGACTAATCTTGGCTATATAAGAAATATATTCTTGTTTCTCCTAGGAACTTTACTATTTGCTGGATGTATGGGAAAGCCTAATCCAAAGATTATTAAAGAAACTGGGGTGAAACAGGCAAATGCTGATGAAATTAAAGAGGAGGTATCTTCTAAAATTGAAAAGTTTTTGGAATGGAGTAGAGGGCATAAGGAATCCTATAAGGAGGTGGCAGTTGATACTTTTCCTTACGATGATAGCGGGGGTGTTCATTTATATTTCAGAAAGGATAAGAGTTTATTGCTGGATAAGCTATTCGAAAGCCAAAAAGCTTATCATGATTGTGAAAGAAAAATGAATCGATCTGATGATGACGATTTTCGTGTCTATTCATTCAAGCGCGATGAGTATATCAGTTTTCATAATAGTCTCGTGAGCTATGGGTTTCGCCGCGATCACTATTTTAGCTACGAGACCTATATCGATTATTATGGAAAGGTCTATTTGGTTGAAATGCTTTGTAATCAAAGAGTCAAGGATATTATAGAGAAGGAGATTCTAAAATTCCCGAAGCGGGATACTGAGAATTTTTCCGTAAGCGAAACTTACGATTTTTGCATCTACAATGGACAGTTATTGATTTGGCCTGTCCATCCCGTATCTGATATTGAAGAAGAGGATGAAGATGGAAATCCAATTGAAGAATACACTGGTGATTATCGTATAGTCATTCCTTACGGAAAAGATCTCAAGTTCAAGCTTACGCCTATTGATGATATTATCAAGGAGAAGGAGTATAAGGCAGAAGATTAGTGGAAATCAGCTGGCTGCTAGTATTTTTCGAAGTTCTTCTGCTAATTGCTCTGCATTCTCGAACACAATTCCGTGCATTCCCACGCGTTTTGCCCCTTCAATATTCTCAGGCTTGTCGTCGATGAATACACATTCCTCCGGCTTTACTTCAAACTTATTGAGGAAGCTGTGGAAGATATCAGGAGATGGTTTCAGCTGATGCACCATATACGAAATGAGATACCCTTCGAGTGGCTGGAAGATAGCAGGAAACTTATCCATCACCTCGTGAACCTTGGTCGACCAGTTAGAAAGTCCAAGCAAGCGATAGCCTTGTGCTTTCAGCTGCAGTATCAAGTCTAGCATTCCTGGAACCTCAGCTGTGAATACATCTGTATAGTTTGCATTGAAATAGTCGAATTTGTCAGAGAGTTCCGGCCAGGTAGCTTTCCATTCTTCGATATATTCTTCCACCGATTTCATCTGTTTGTCCAGCTTGCTGTTCATTTCCTCTGTGAACACGTTGGCGAGAAACCAGTCAGCTTTCTCCTCACTTCCCAACATCTTGGCAAAGAAGTTACGGAAACTATACTCAACGAGAACTCCTCCAAAATCGAAAACTATATTCTTTATCATTTTTTTGATTTTATCTTATTTCCATCATAGCTTCATGTGCCAGTTTGTGTGTTTCAGGAAGCTGATTGTATTTGTGATAACTGATGATTTTTACGGTTGCCGAAGTATGCTTTTCCTTTAACTCTATGCACTTTAGGATAAGATCTCTATTGGATGTATCCTCTGCAGGCTGCTTATCGAAGTTCTGGATATAGGCAACATTGGTGAGAAATACAATCGTGGAGTGGGGTGGCAATACCTCCATTGCATGAATCATCACAGTCAGGATCATTCGAAATTCGGTTGTGTGATGATCGGCAGTAACATAGGTCTCAACGGCCTTGTCGTTTTGCTCCATGATATAGGCTCCTGCACTAGCACGGTCCTTGTCGGCATAGTTGCAGCTTCCACCCACCCAGATATAGTAGGTGTCGGCCAGCATCTTCATCTTAGGCTTTTCGTTTATTCTGCTATTTCTCATTCTCTATACCATTCCTTAATATACATATAGTGCTCGGCGAACGATCTGGCCTGATTGGGCGATGCCTGCTTCAGCATTTTAGCAGGGATGCCGCCCCATATCTCGTAAGGACCGACCTTTGTTCCTGCCAGCACTACAGCTCCAGCGGCAACGATAGCTCCTTCGCCGATTTCTACATTGTCGAGAACTACAGCATTCATACCTATCAAGGAACCCTTTCGGAGAGTACAGGCGTGTACCACAGCTCCGTGCCCCAACGACACATCATCCTCGATGATAACAGGAGAGCCTTGTGTCTGGTGAATGCACGCACAATCCTGCACATTCACGCGATTGCCCATGCGAATAGCGTCAACGTCGGCTCTCAATACAGCGCCAAACCATATTGAGCAGTCATCGCCCATAGTAATATCGCCTGCAAGTGTTGCATTTTCCGAGAAATAGCAGTTATTGCCCCATTTTGGTTCTTTGTCTCTTACTTTTTTGATTAGTGCCATTATTATTAGGGATTATTGGACATTTCGTTTGCAAAGATACGAAATAGTGAAGAATGTGCGTCCATAATTTCCCTAAAATAGTTGAAATGATTTAAAGTAGAAATTCATTTATCTTCCCATGCTTCCCAAACGGTATAGGTTGGATTATTGGCAGATTCTTGTTCTTCTTCCGCATTGGCTTGCAAATCGTTGGGCTTTGCCCATGCGTCATCCTGGTCGATTGATCCATGACTGTCTGATAATAAAGGATTTCTTTGATAGAGGTTATATACACTGCACAAAGGTTGTAAATAAGTTTTCTTCATTATTTTTTTTCTCAGATTATTTGAATACCATTTTTTTACCATTTACAATATAAATACCATGTTGTGGAGAGGAAACTCTCTCGCCTTTCAGATTGAATATTAGGTTGTTGTCCGATTTCTTTTCGTGAGAGTAAGAAGTAATTCCGAGAGTTATGTCATCGTCGAAAATGAGTTGTATGAACTTTGCAGCATTGTTGATGGCTCCGAGGTCGGATTTAGTAGAAATTTCATCGAGTTGTGCATTTGTCTGAACCGCAGCAGGCATGTGAAGATATGCCTTGCGGGTTTTCTTTTTTCCATCATTTTTGCTTGCATCGCTCAAGCCACGGAAGAAGCCAAGGTGATTGTTGTATTTTGCAAAGTAATAGTTTCGATAAGTTACGGTATTGTTGACATCGCGGTCGGCTTCTAGAATGTTGCAGTTCTTCAGAAAAGGCTTCAGATAATAAGTGTTGTCGGGATATTCGTATCCATCTGAGGATGCTTCGGGTAGCGAAATTTCTATTACATTTGACTTTTCCTCATTGCAATCGAAATGCAGATTTTGAGTAGAACCATCATAAACTAATATCCATCCTGAATTGCAATCAGTATGGTTGTCAAGTGTCTCGCAGGAAGTTTTAGGCAGAATCCTGTCTGTTGACGGAATCGCAGCTAATGCGAGTTTTCCTTCAGAATAATTTGTTGTATAATATGCCTTTAAGCCCTTGGGAATTTCGCGATTATACCAGTCGGAGAAAGTTCGAATATACTTTCCATCCTCGGTTTTATTTGCCGTTAAGGTGAGCCATAGCTGTTCAATAGGCTCGGTAGTTCCCGCAGCAAAGGAGTTGATATAGATGGCTTTGTAAACTCCCTCGCCGTTAATCCCGTTATTGCTATTGGCATAAATCGCCTTGTGCTCATAAATATGGTTGTTTACGCCATCATATATTTCGTATTTGTAAGTAACTTTCTCGCCATCAGTGAGGTCGAAATTGCGAGTATAATATAGATTGTTGTCTCGATCCCAGAGCATTTGCTCATATTCTGGATGAGAGATTTCCGACTTTATATAAGCCATTGCTGTTTGATGGGGAGTTGATATTTCCCTGAAGATGATGTTTTTACGTGCACCTTCGAAAGAAATAGAATTTGAATTATTCAAGGTTAATACATTTGCCTCGGCGAAGTAGGTGGTTTTGTTTCCGTTTAATTCAAATGGCATGTCTTTTTCGCCATTGTTCTGAATTTTCTGCGACCAATTCGTTTCGCTTCTATTGCTTTCCATATTTTCGATAGTAGAACCAAACCAATCATAGCCATCGCATAACCTATAGGTATCACCTTTCTTTATGTTCATTAAGCCAGTGTAGTTATCATTGTAGTTCTTTCCATTTTCGTTTCTGTCCAGAAGATATTGCCCGGCAAACTGAAAACCATTCTCGCTTGTCAGCACATAAAGCACTCGTACGTTTGGAAAGGCGGTAATCGACCATTTATTGTGCTTCGTATCAAGAACAAAATAATAGCACCCTCCATTGTTGGCATTGTTGTCGCCATTTCTTGTTTTCTGCAACTTCCAGGCAGCAGAACCTCCAGAATAGGTGAATCCCTCAGCATTTGCTGTACCAGTAGATACAACATAATTATCCGACTTGGACGGGCGAAGGCATTCGGTCCAGACAGGACAGGCATTCGGATTTTCATCAATTGCTGTTGATGGAGCAACAATAAACGATAATGCATAATCATTCTTAGCATTATATGCCGCATTCATATACATTGCATAAACCCCATCTTGTCCATAAACAGGCTGAAGTTTAAAGGTTTTAGAGGATTTCCATCCATTCCAGTCTCCAATTAAATAGTAGTCTTTTCCATAGCTTCGTGTAGGTGCACTCATGATGAACATGAGGATAAGTAAATGTAAAATACGTTTCATAAATTAAACAGATTTAAGCTCTAATACTATTTTCCTTCTTTTTAGAAAAGTTGTTAACCTATCTTTTAGACTTTTATCAATTCTGCTGCAATATTACGAATGTTTTTAAAACAATCAGCATGAAATACTGCAAAAGATATGCTTCTTTCTGCGCAACCGTTTTCGCTGAAAAATACTAGAATGTCGTTTTTGTATATGGATAAAATCTAGTTTTAACAAACATTTATGTTAAAAGGTAACATTTGTTACCATTGGACTCCATTTTTATTCCTACCTTTGCTGCAAAATTTTTAGAAATATGACACATGGACACGAGGTTCTCGCAATGATGGAGGGCCATTTATATACAAAGGAAACATTGTTGGAGGCAATTATTGAGCGTTTCGGAAAGGACGAGCGTTTCTACACCTGTCATGCAGAAAACCTTACAGCTGAAGAGTTAATTGATTTCTTGGTAACTCATGGAAAATTCAAGCCAGAAGGTGAGCAGTTTACTGTAGATTCCTCTAAGGTTTGCAATCATTGATTTTTTTCAAAAGCATTTTTATTTTTTTAGAAATTCAATCGCAAGTATCTGATTGATAGTGAGATCCGCTGAAAGCAATTATTTCGCTTTTTGAAAATCAAATAGAAGGATGGCAATCTGAAATTTATGGTTCAATTCTACCTTCTTTTAGGTGATTGAGATAGAGAACTTAAATGGCCCATTTAGCACCCCTAAATGGGCCATTTAGCATGCCTAAATGCACGAGTTAGCTTTTTTAACAATTGGATGACCTCATCGTGCGAAAAAATGGAACTAACTTTCGAACCCCTTTTCCCTTAGTTATGAAGAAAATCACAGGAATAGTCGAAAGGGCTGCTCCTGCGATTTAAGGAGTATAGGTTTCCCTAAGTTATCCGTTGGAAATAACGTCTTTTACCTTCTTTGCCAGTTCCTCATACGAGAGGTTCTTATCAGGCATGATAGCTGGAAGATATTCTAAAACAATCTTATGAGGTTTGATAACAAAGCTGTTGCGTGGCCATGCCTCATAAGCACCCGAGATACGAACAGGGATGATAGGTATCTCGAGTTCAGAAGCGAGTATGGCAAAGCTCTTCTTGAATGTTCCCACCTTACCTGTATTTGTACGTTTTCCTTCAGGGAAGATGATTAGATTCTTACCATCGCGCAAAACCTGTGAGAGTTTCAGGATTGAGTTTCGTAGGTTACTTCGCTCCATGAGAATGATATTGGTGTTGCGGGCGTATGCCTTACTCAAGGTATTCTTCACATGGTCTTCCTTGGCATAGAAATAGGAGTTGCGCAATACCTGGGTTGGCATAGAGGCAGCTACCAGTGGACCGTCGAGGAAGCTCTGGTGGTTAGGTGCGATGATGCAAGGACCAGCTAGAGGAAGATTCTCGGTTCCCTTTATCTCCACACGATTATACACCTTGAAGAATATCTTGGCAGAGTTTTGCGATAATGGCAGCAGGAATGATGCTCTTGGAATTTCGAGTTTTCTGCCATCAGAATTCAGAAACTCGTGCCAGTCTTCTGATTCCACTTCCATACGAGTCTTGCTGTTGGCAATATATTTTGCTAATGCTTCGATATTTGCAAAAGAAGGGAAGCTAGCTGCCTTGATCTGTGTACCGAAAGTATGCTCGAGGAATCCTTCGAGTGAAACCATATCAAGAGAGTCAAAAGCCAAGTCGGTTTCTATATGATCTGTTGGCTTGAGCTTTATCTTCTTCTCGTTTTCAATATAGTTCTTCAGAATCTGATATTCCTCAAAATCCGGTTCATCCACAACCTCAGTTTCTTTGACAGTCTTGGCACCGGCCAGGATATCCTTTAACTTGAAGCGCTGTAGTTTCTCCAGTTTGGTACGAGGCAGTTCACCACGATACACAAACAGACTCATCAGCTTCTTATAGTTGGTTACGCTCAGGTTGTAAGGTTCCAACACCTCCCGCTTCATAATCTCTTCTACTTCCTCATCAGAAAGCTTATCAGCCCATGGCTTTTGTGGAACGATGATAGCTCTGAGCATATCTCCATCCTGTACGACGGCTGCTTCTTTTACGCGTTCAGTGTATTTCTCAAGCTTATATTCAATCTCTGAAGGCTGTACATTCTTGCCATTGGAAAGGACGATGATTTCCTTGCTGCGACCTGTTATATAGATACGTCCTTTATCATCGATTTTTCCAAGATCACCAGTATGAAGGAATCCATCTTTGTCGATGACAGCAGCTGTCTCTTCAGGACGGTTATAATAGCCTTGCATGATGTTAGGGCCTTTGGCACAGATCTCACCATCAATGATCTTACACTCTTCAACTTCAAGTGGAAGTCCTACACAGTTGGGCACTAAGTCACCAGGACGAGTGAAGGCAATCATTGGGGCAGCCTCGGTCATACCATATCCCTCGAGAAGTTCCAATCCCAAAGTCTGTAAGCCTAGAGCAATCTCTCGCTCAAGAGGTGCACCACCACTAACGAAATAGCGAATATGTCCACCCATCTTATCATGAACAGCCTTGAAGATGGTGCGTGAGAACTTTACGTTATTTACTTTTGCACAGAGGTTGAACAATTGGCGGGTAATCCACTTCTCGTCAATCTTTTTCTTGATGCTGCCATAAAGTGTCTGCCAAAGTCGAGGTACACCAATCAATATGGCAACCTTACCTCTTTGAAGGGTATCCATAATATCGGGACCCGACATAGAAGGACAGATAGCCACACCACCTCCTGCATACAAAGGCATAACAACAGTTCCGACAAGTGGCAGAACATGATGCAATGGCAACAGGATGAGAGCACGACTTTCTGGGGTAAAGATAGGAACCTTCAGAGTTACAGCCTCTACATTCACGAGAATATTCTGGAACGAGAGCATCACACCCTTAGGTGAACCTGTTGTTCCACTGGTATAGATGATTAAGGCTGTTTCTTCTTTCTTATATTCTATTTTTGCCTTGATGCCATGTCCTCTTTCGTTCTCATACTCTTCGAGAACGAGGATATCTGCCTGCTGACCCGTAGTCTGCAAGGCTTGTTTTACCAAGTCAACACGCTTTTGGTTGGTCCATATACTTGTAGGCTTACAGTCGTTCACAATATAGGACAGATCAGTCAACGTTGAGGATGCATCCACAGGAACAGCAATGCCTCCATTGGCCCAAACGGAATAGAATGCATAAATCCAAGCTGCACTGTTGTCAGCAAAGATCAATGTTCGCTCGCCTTTGTTTCTTGTATTTTTCTGTGCATAAACATGGATATGTTCAAGTAACTCAGAAAAAGTTATCTTACTCTCTCCGGAGATAATAGCAATCTTATTGGAATCTTTTAGCATTATTATCGTTATAATTTTTGAAGTACAAAATTATACAATTTATATCACTATATCAAATATTTTCCAGAGTAAGTGAGGAATCGTGGAAAATAGTGAAACTTTATTTCCCATTTTGAAAATGACACAACAAAATTATCTGCGTTTTCGGATTGATCAGATCCTCCCATATATTGTGATCTGTGTACTAGTAAGATTAGCTGTGGGATTATAGAACCTAATATTTCAAGATGAAAGATTATATTTATAATTATTGTCACTTTCAATTTAAATATTTATCTTTGTAGAGCAATTCTAATCATTTAATATTATGATCATCGACAAAGTAGTGAATCTTAAGTTATATACGGACCTTAGTCCGCTGTTTCAGGAAGTCATCAATTATTTGAATACCCATGATCTCAATAAATTGGAGGAGGGTAGTTATCCTGTCAAGGGAGAGAATGTCTTTTTGAAGATACAGATGAAGAAAGGTATTCGACGTGATGAATCCGTACCGGAGTATCACAAACAGATGATAGATATTCAGATTCCAATTAGCGGAGAAGAAACCTATGGCTATACTCCTGTGGATGATCTTCCTGCTGCAAAATTCGATGAGGCTAAGGATATAGCTCTTGTTCCTGGAGTAGATTCCCAGACTTTTGTTACCTGCACGCCAGGTCAGATGGCAATCTTCTTTCCACATGATGGTCATGCGCCTTGTATTTCTGAAGAGAAAGTGCTGAAGAAAGCTATATTTAAAGTGAGGGCTTGATACATAAGAGTTTATGCGGATTTTTAAAAGATGCTTTTGTTCGGCATTAGTGTTTTTCATAGTAATTATTTATAGCTGTAGCTCAGCTAAAAACCTGAAAACCGAAATGGGCCCTGAGCAGAAATATAGGATATGGTTAAGAGATACTATTTCGAAAATAAAAAGTCCATATACTATTAGTGAAGATTCGCTATGTCTTACCATATCCGAAACAGAATCAGATACTATTTCGGATAATAACATAATGAACTGTGTAAATCAGCATACGCATTGGGATAATTTAATAGAGGAAATTAAGCTATTTCAGCTCCCTATTAATAGTAAGTTTGTTTTTAATTGTAAGTACTCTTGCAGGTATGTTCCAACGAACATAAGTTCAATGAAATATGATTCTTATTGTGAGTATGATAACATTACACTAATAGATGATAAATGTACCTATGAGTTTGATGAAAATAGAGGTAGTATCAACAGTGTTCGAGTAAATTACAGCAATAAATATTATATAATCGAGTTGCGGGAAGACAAAGATGGCTTACTGAAAAAGGACACAGTTTTATGTGGAAGCAACTAGCAAATATAGCATGATCGATATTTAAGATGAAATGAAGATGAAATGAAGATGAAAGAGATAACTTATATACTCGTATTATTGCTGATGATAGTCAGTTGCAGTCAGAAGCCAAAGCCGGAAGCAATAGTTCAGAAAACTGCTCTAATAGAGCAGAAGGCAGATACAGATACCCTGCAGCGATTTGTCGAGAAACTCTTTTGTGATATTGTACCTAGGAAAAAGGCTAATGAACTGAACCATACATATCTGACGCATGATTTTGAAAAACTAGTAGATGAGTATTATTCTGACGATATGAACAATGATATATGGACAATTTGTTCTGATCGCTCGAAGTTAAAGTATGAAGTGGGAAAGGTTCAGAGGTTGTCTGCAGATTCTGCTTTTTTAGATATTGTTTGCCATAATGATGGTAATACTACAAAAATAAAAGCACAGTTGTTAATGGAAAATGGGAAATGGCAAATTGATAATCTGAATCATCAGAAAGAAGTTATTATGACGCAGAAAAATCTGCCGATAGCTTTAACAGGAAAGCAAAAGGAATATACGGTGAGATATGTAAAGGAAACCTTCGGACCAGATGAGGAGGAAAAAGATCATATAGATATCTGTAAGAATGGGCGGGTTGTTGCTAAATGCAAAGTTCCATCAGGATATGCTGTTAACGACTATGACGTATCTGTTCTGATACCGACAGCAAAGGGTTTCTTTATATCATTGATGTGGAGTGGAATAAACAATATTCATGATGTGCAATATAGCATAGAATATCGAGGTTCCAAGTTCTATTTGGTCTATGCGGAAGATGGCGTATGTACGCCTACGAATGAGGGCGAAGAAGATAAAGTTGATGTTCGCAAGAAGACATTTACCAAGCCAGTTCCCTTTAATGGAATGAATCTGCTGGATTATCTTCAATTATGAAAGTTCAAGTATAAGGAGAGTAAAAAAGCTATCTTTGTATTGTAATGGCGAATGATTTAGCAAAATATGAAAAATATACTTTGGATCGTTTTAGGACTTCTTCTTTTTCTTGCCGTAAGTTGTAAGGAAAAGAGGGTACAGGCGATTGCTCCAGAAACTCAGCAAATAGCTGAAGCTGATACAATCCCGCTGAAGAAACTGATATTTGAGAATGTAAAAGATTCAACTGTTTATTTTACAACCGACTTCGAAATAGACTATCCGTCAGGAATAAGTCAATCTGCTCTGCGTGACTCAATTATACGATTTCTTTTCAGAAGGATTACTGGTGTTGATACTCATCATCGTCTTGATACCATATCTGCAAAGAAATACTTATGCAAGGAGAGTCTTGACTCTATCACTCGCGTATTTTCGACGTGGGAGCCAGATTCTTCTGATTTTGAAGAGGATAAGCCACTGATGTCTGTAGAATATTCATTCGTCAAAGTTGATGAGACGGATAATTTTATTACCTATCATCTATGGATCTATAACAGCTATCATGCAAGAGGGCTTGAATTGTCTAAATCTTATGAGTCTGAGTTTTATACTTTCAGAAAGTCTGATAGTCATATCATGACATGGAATGATATCTTCAAAAAGGGGAAGGCTTCACGACATTTAGTTAATAAGCTATGGAATGATAGTTTGAACCACCTTGATGGGGAAGATATCCATACAGATTATTCCAAAGAGGATTACTTTGAGGACTATACCCACTTTGCCCCCGCTATCTTCAAGGATGGAATTTTGGTTTATTATCACGGAGGAGCTACTACCCAGAATACTTGGTATGAATTCACCTTCCCCTATAATGCTTTGCAATCGGTATTAAAAACTGGTATAAAATGAGCCTGAATAATATTACTATGCTTCGCCATGAAGGGAAAAATATTCAATCTTTCCTTTCGTAAGATTTATGACAGCATCCCCATAATACTTGCCACCATCGCATACTGACTGGATATACCATTTCTGTATCTGGTATGGACCTTCCCAATGGTATGCAAGATATACTCTTACCTTGATTTCTCCATTTTCTTTGTATGGAAGATATTGATGAAAGTAATGATCGAAAGGGAAAGGTGTGATTTGATCTATTAATTGTTTTCTCATTTTGAGTTCCTCTTCTGATAATCCTGTCGTATAAGGATAGTAATTCTTTATTTCTTCCTCAACGTATTTGCCACTTTTCATGTAGTCTTTGAGGATTTTGACTGCAGTTTTCCTTTCTTTTGAATTAAGATTGTAGTAAGTTTTCCCCTTGAGCAGTTCATCCTCAACAGCTCCTTCTGCGACAAAAAAATCTAGTTGATCCGAAGGTACATCCTTTGCAGCTACTTGTTTCTCCGGATTTAGATAATAATCTCTTTGAAGTTCCATTTCTGATGGGATATTTATCGTTCTGCCGTTGGTATTGGTTACTTCCCAATGCAAGGTAGAATCATTTTCATAGGTTATTTCTATTTCTGCTTCTGCGATAGAATCGTTACTTCCATGTATCGTGAAATGCAAAATATTATCTTCCAATTTGCCTTCCATTTTAATCGAATTACTATCTTGATACCATCCTTCGCTATTTTTGCCGTTATCAATAATAGATACACAATACCCTGTTGTTAATGTGCTGTCTTTGATTCTCTCTTTCATTTCATCTTGTACAACTCCAAGTTCTAGTTCTATAGATGAAATTCCTTTTGGATATATAGAGATAGATAGATACTGGTTAGTAGATGAAGAATCACTAGTCCATTTTAGTCCATACCAACCTCCAACAAACTCGTCAAGAGTATGGTTGACAAACATATTTGAGCATGATGCAAAAAGCATAACAAATAGTGATAAACAGCAATATTTTAGATTGTTCATAAGCATGACTCTCTTCTTGAAGAAGAGGGTATTAGTTAATAATAAATTCTTCATAATTTTGTTGTATTTGATTTATGCTGCAAAGGTATGAAAAACTCATTTTGTATGACAATTTTGAGGTGTTCAAAAAATGTGCATCTTCACAATAGTAACATTTTCCACTTAGGATTATTGTGTGAGCGAAAGAGAGGGATGATAAAAACAAAAAAGCCTTGCAAATGAATGCAAGGCTTTTTAATATCTCAATAATCGAAAGGTGATTCCGTTGGGGTTCGAACCCAAGACCCACAGCTTAGAAGGCTGTTGCTCTAATCCAACTGAGCTACGGAACCATTGCCTTTATTGAAATCGAATGCAAAAGTAACACTTTTTTTTAGTACTACCAAATTTTTCGGCAATTATTTGTATTTCTTTATGTGCTCTTCAGCGCGATTGTCGCCCATTTCCTTAGCTTTCTGTAGGTTTTTCAAACCTTCCACCTTGTTGTTGTTCTGACATTGCGCTAATCCGAGGAAGAAATATGGCTCGGCTGCTTCTGGCTGAAGTTCCACATAGCGTTGAGCTGCTTTCACTGCCTCCTCGAAGCGGCCAACTCGTAAATCGAGCGTTACCCATTCTGCAAAATATATTGGCTCTGTAGGGTTGATAATCACACAGCGGGCGATATCTGCAAGGGCCAATTGCCACATCTTTGCGTTTTTCTCTGCCTGATAGCGGGTGTAGAAGAACTGCTGATTCACTGGGTGGGCAAGGGTGTCATAGGCGAGATAGTCGATAACAGCTTCGCGGTATTTTCCCTGTTTGTCGAGGAATGCGCCACGAGCCAGATAATATGGAGCTGCATTTCCTGTGCGTATTCCTACGTTTACGGCACTGTCGAGCAGTGTTTTGATTTCTGCATCAGGTGCTTTCAGTTGTGTTTTGCACTGGGCTGCCTCGTAGTAAAGCTCACCATTGTTGATCTTACTGTTGGTTAGTTCGATAAAGAGGTCATGGGCCTTCTGATACTCCTTGCGGATGTATTGTATCTGTGCCTGCTGATGACGATAGGCTGGCTCTGGCTTGATTTGATAAGCAGCCTCGGCCTCCTGGAGAGCTTTTTCCGAAGTCCACTTCTCGAATGGCTTATCTTCTTTATAAACTAACTTCTTATAAATAAGGTCGGCATAATCTGAATGTACCTCAGCCTTGTCGGTTGCCTTGCTCAGAGCTGTCTGGATGGTCTTGTCGGCATCTTCGAAGTTGTCTGCGGCTGCATAGATCTCTGCAAGTTCTCTATAGCCGAAGGTAGAAGTAGGGAAGAGACTCACATACTCATCTACGAAGGCACGATACTGCTCTGGGTTGTTCTCCGATTTCTTCAGGGTCATCATGGTCATAGCATCTTTCTCTTCGGTTGGAAGGGCTGTGCGGATGAATGTCTGACGGAGTGCTGGATCGAGCGATGAAAGACCATTCACAGCCAGTGAGGCGATGAAATTGATGTCGATAGCGATGGTGGTTTCGCCGAGACGGTGCATGATACCAATTACCTTTCCATCGGTTGTTGTCATCGGGCAGCCTGCTGCATTCTCAGGAGCAGAGCTTGTGAAGACATAATAATTATAGGTGGTGTTGAATTTCTCAACACGATTGATCTTCAACTGCTTGAAGTCTGGCTTACCAATAGAATAAGGTACGAGCCATGCGCTTCCCTTGTCGATTGTACCTGTTGCGATGCCTTGAGTGGCACCTTTTACTCGGAACTTAGCTACATCGTATAGCTCGTTGGCACCCATGATGGATTCAACCTCGTGCTCCTTTCCGCTGGCATCGTGAACTGTGGCTTTGGCAGCACCGATGAATGGCTTGAACATACTCACAGCTGTTCCCTTATTGTCGAGGAACACACCCTGCACAGAGGCGATAAGTCCGCCATCCTTGTCGAAGGTGGTGAGGGTGAAGGTGGATTTGCCCACCTTGTGAACGCTTGCTGGCTGAGCCATTGCTGTGGTGCTCACAAGCGCCAACAGCAGACAAGCGATGATTTGCATTATGTGTAATTTCAGTTTATTCATTTCCTATTAGGTTTATGTGTTTAATTATTTACCCAGCAGTTCGCGTGCATTGGCAAGTGCAGCCTCGCTCACGGCACTTCCGCTGAGCATCTGTGCAATTTCCTGTATGCGCTCATTCTCATTGAGCATTGTCATGTGTGAAGCAGTTCCCTGTGGGGTTTCCTCTTTCGATACTTTATAGTGGATAGAGCCGAGTGCTGCAATCTGTGGCAGGTGGGTAATCGAGATCACCTGTCGGTCGTTGTTGCCCATCTCTACCATTATCTGTGCCATCTTTTCTGCGATCTTTCCACTTACACCCGTATCAATTTCGTCGAAGATGATCGTTGGGAGTTTCACTGCACCACTTATCATTGCCTTGAGCGAAAGCATCACACGGGCAATCTCACCACCCGAGGCTACCATACTCACTGGTTGCATCTGGGTGCTGGTGTTGGCACTGAAGAGGAAGCTTACCTTGTCCTTACCATCGGCTGCGATTGGCTTGTCGGTGATTTCCACCTTGAAGCGCACATTTGGTATTCCGAGTGGGATGAGGCGTTTGCTCATCTCTTCCTCTACCTTCTTGGCCGACTTTAATCGAAGTTGTGTAAGTTGCTGAGCCTCAGTCTCGCAAGCCTTCAGTTTAGCTGCAACTTCAGCCTCGAGTTCAGCCAGATCCTCGTCGCTGTTGTCGATATGTGATAATTGTTCTTTCAGATTGTCGCGGGTCGCGATAAGTTCCTCGATGCTCTCAGCATGGAATTTCTGCTGCAAGGCATAGAGGGTGTCGAGTCGCTGATTGATTTCATCCAGATGTGCTGGGTCGAAATCAATGCGTTCCACATCACTGTTTACTTCCTCGGCAATATCCTTCAGCTCGATATAGCTGCTTTCGAGTCGCTGTGCAAGCGGAGCCACTTCGGGATAGACATTCTCGATGGAGTGGAGGTTGCTGGCAGCTTTCTTGATTTGCTCTACCGCACCCGTGCCGTCGCCCGACAAGAGATTGTCGCTCTCGAAAAGGGCCGACTTGATTTCCTCGGAGTGGTTAAGGGTTTCGCCTTCCTGCTCGAGTTCCTCCAGCTGACCTTCCACAAGGTTAGCCTTGTCGAGTTCGGTCCACTGAAAGCGCAGGAACTCCTCATTCTCCTTGCTGTTGGCGATGTTCTCGCGCAGCTGGTCGAGTTGTTTCTGAGCCTTTCTGTAATCGTTGTATTTCGCCTGATAGGCAGCAATCTGCTTGCTGTCCTTTGCGATGATGTCAACCACATTCAGTTGGAAGTCTTCCTTCTGCAACAGCAGGTTCTGATGTTGAGAATGGATATCAATCAACTGTTCACCTAATTGGCGTAACTCGTTGAGCGATACGGGTGTATCGTTGATGAACGCACGGCTTTTTCCGGCTGCTGTAAGTTCTCGTCGGATTATCGTATCCTCTAGGTCCATCTCGATATCATTCTCGGTAAAGAAACTCTCCATACCATATTTAGAAAGGTCGAAATGAGCCTCGATGATGCATTTTGCGGCATCCTTCTTGATAGCCTTGGAGTCTGCACGGTTACCGAGCAGCAGTCCGATAGCTCCAAGAATGATACTCTTACCAGCTCCAGTTTCTCCAGTAATTACAGAGAAACCAGAGTGAAACTCGATGTCGAGTTCATCGATGAGCGTAAAGTTGCGAATGTATAACTGTCGTAACATTTATTTCTGTATTTTCTCCCACGAATTGTTCTGGGAAGGGTTGATGGAGAAAAGCAGCTGATAGACTTCCTCTTTCTCCTTGGCAGTGCCCTTGCCGGTATAGATGCTGGCAAGTTCGTCTTTCTTATAGTCTGTCCAAATGGCAGGCAGCTGCGACATTGGCTTGTCTTCGTGCACCTTCTTCAGATGTGTGGTGAGAGCGGTGGATATTTCAGTTCTTCCTCGTTCGGCATTGTTTGCCATCTCGTCGAGGCCCTTGCGGTAGTAATCGTATTGCAGCTGACGGAAGGGTGCCATACCGCCATCGAGATAATCGTTGATGATGGCAAAGCGGTTTCGGTCATTGTCGAAGGCCTTCCATCCCTTGTATTCGAGATTTTGCGCATTGTTGGCAAGGTTCATACATTGCTGCAGAACTGCCTCGCCGCCGTTGGGCGCGAAAGAGTCGAGATCGAGTCCAATGATGAGATAGGCATAATAGGCGAAAAGGGCCGTGAGCTGGTTGTCGATCGTCTCCTGGTTAAAGGTGATCTGATCGAACTGCTGAAACTGAAAGTCGAAACTGTTGTCGCTGAAATTAAAGAGGGTAGTGGTGTAGGCGGAGTTATAGACCGGTCGGTTGGCCTGTATCAGCGCCTTGCAGGTGAATAGATTGCTGCTTTTATCATAGGCAGTAACCGTGATATTGAAGTTGCAGACAATGCGTTCGTTCTTCTGAAATTGAAGACTCGTCCACTGTCGGTCGTTGACAAACTGCTCCAGGGTCTCCTGAAGATTCTTGAAGACCGACTCATCCGTACCCTGTATTTGGGCGTGGTTGATATTAATCTTTGCCTGCAACTCTTGTGCAGAAAGATTACAAACGGCTAACGAGCTCGTCAACAATGTCGCGAGCAACTTCAGTCTTAGGTTTTTTAGCATAATCTTTCTTGCCTTCCTTCGAAATTATCGCAATCTTGTTTTCATCTGTACCGAAGGTAGTACCTGGAATTCGGGTAGAGTTCAGCACGATGAAATCTGCATTTTTCTTCTTTAGTTTCTTCTCCGCATTTGTCTCCTCGTTGTTGGTTTCGAGTGCGAAGCAAACGAGTCGCTGGTTAGGCTGCTTCAACTTTCCGAGGGCTGCCGCAATGTCGTGTGTAGGCTTTAGGGTGATGACGAGATCATCCTTCTCACGCTTAATTTTGTTATCGGCGATTTCGGCTGGTCGGAAGTCGGCTACAGCCGCACTTAGAATAGCAGCATCAGCAGTTTTGAAAGCCTCGAGTGATGCTTGATACATTTCCTCGCAACTCTCTATGTTGATGCGCTTTATGCCCTCGCTGCATTTCATCGAAACTGGTCCGGCGATGAGTGTCACCTCTGCACCACGGCGATAACATTCCTCGGCGATGGCAAAGCCCATCTTGCCGCTGCTATAGTTGCCGATGAAGCGCACAGGGTCGATCTTCTCATAGGTAGGACCGGCAGTGATGAGAATCTTGCGGTTCTTTAATGAGTTATCCTCATCGCCTAAAGCTTTGTCGAGAAAATCGACAATCACCTCAGGTTCTTCCATTCTGCCTTTACCCTCGAGTCCACTGGCGAGAAATCCGCTTCCTGCCTCGATGATGGTGTTGCCAAAGCTCTTCAGGCGCTCCATATTAGCCTGTGTGGTTGGATGCTTATACATATCCAGGTCCATAGCAGGAGCGATGAAGACAGGGGCTTTCATCGAGAGATAGGTGGTGATGAGCATGTTATCGGCAATGCCATTGGCCATCTTTCCTAGTGTGGAAGCAGTGCATGGGGCAATAAGCATCGCGTCGGCCCATAAACCTAGGTCGACGTGACTATTCCATGTGCCATCTCTCTGGGAGAAGAACTCGCTGATTACTGGCTTGTGAGTGAGCGCCGAGAGGGTGATAGGGGTGATGAACTCCTTGCCCGCAGGGGTGATGACCACTTGCACCTCGGCACCTCGCTTGATGAGACCTCGAATGATGAGGCAAGCCTTATAGGCAGCAATACTTCCGGTGATGCCCAGAACGATGTGTTTACCTTTCAGCATACTTATCTGTTGTTGAATTCGCGCAAGCGGATACGGGTGAGCACCTGCTTGGTGTTATAGGTGAAGTCGCTGCTCAGCATCCAGCTGAAATAGCCTGGATCCTTCTTCAGTACTTCTGCCACATCCCAATCCTTATACTTGCCGAAGTTGAATACCTCGTGCTTGCGTGGAGTTCCGTCGGCCTCTGTCAAAATATTTCCGTTGGCATCCTTGAGCTCCTGCCATACAATGCGGCCTGCAAAGTCAACATTGTCGTTCTGCTTGGAGAAGGCTGCCATCTCCTCTACATCGTTCTTGATGACCTTTGGATTGTCATCATCGTCAAGCTGACTGTCTGGATAGTTTTCTCTTTCAGCATACATATCCAGCTCGCCCTGAAGCACGCGATAAGTAGCCTCGGTGTCCTGGTCGGCACGGTGAGCCTCAAGGTCATCGCACATTCTGTGACCAGTATAGAACTTATAGGCAGCAGCCAGGTTTCTGCGTTCCATCTTCATAAAGATGGTCTGAGCATCGACGAGGTGGCACTTGCTGAAATCGAAATCGATGCCTGCACGGAGGAACTCCTCGGCGAGCAATGGTACATCAAAACGGTTGCTGTTATAGCCAGCGAAGTCGCAGCCGGTGAACTTGTTCTCAAGGTCCTTGCTGCGCTCCTTGAATGATGGCTGGTCCTTCACATCGTCATCAGTGATGCCGGTGAGATCCTGAACCAACTGTGGAATAGGCATTCCAGGGTTGCAGAAGAGATTCTCGCGCTCTTCCTTTCCGTCTGGATAAACCTTAATGTAAGATATCTGGATAATTCTGTCCTTGACGATATCGAGTCCTGTAGTCTCCAGGTCGAATATGATCAGAGGCTTCTTTAAATTTAATTTCATATTTATCGATTAGTCATTTAAAAGCATTGGCATAATGAGCATAAGCACATCCTCATTCTCTGGCTGTGTAGCAGGAACGATAATGCCAGCACGACTAGGGTCGGCAAGTTCCACGATCACCTCGTCGCTGTCGAGATTGCCCAGGATTTCCTGAAGGCTTGATCCCTTGAAACCGATGCTGAGAGGCTGACCTGTGTATTCGCAGA
The DNA here is from genome assembly GCA_905236815.1 of uncultured Prevotella sp. Classification (GTDB taxonomy): domain Bacteria; phylum Bacteroidota; class Bacteroidia; order Bacteroidales; family Bacteroidaceae; genus Prevotella. The sequence continues at coordinate 46,635 of CAJOPE010000019.1, forward strand.
TGATCTGCTCGCGAGCTGATGTAGCGAAGTCGATGTCCTCGGAAGTGAGCTCCAGCTTGCCGTTCTCGAGATGGAAGCGGATGAGCTGACTGCTCTCGCTTGCGAATGGCAACACGCGGCGAAGCGCACCGATGAGCGTCTTGCGGTCAACAGTTGCATTGTTTGGGTTGTTGGCAGGAATCACAGAGTTGTAGTTAGGGTAGCGGCCCTCGATGAGACGGCAGCTGAGAATGCCATCTGCGAAGTGAATTTCTGCGTTTCTGTCGTCGAACTTGATTACGACATCACCACCATCCTTGCCAAGAACATTCTTGAGCAATGTAGCAGGCTTCTTAGGGAGAATGAACGAAGCAGGAGTGTCGCTCTTGATAGTGAAGTTCTTGTTGCGCACGAGCTTGTGACCGTCGCTGGCAACAATAGCGAGTGCATCAGGAGTGAGATCGAAATAGATACCGTTCATTACAGGGCGAAGCTCGTCGCTGGCTGTAGCGAAAAGAGAGCGGTTGATATTGTCGATGAGAACAGATGAGTCGATAGTGAGCGTTGTTGCAGCATCAGCCATAGACTGTGTGCGTGGGTACTCCTCGGCGTTCTGTCCAGAGAAGTTATAGAGGCCATTCTGGTAAACCACCTTGATGGCAAAAGTATCCGTGTCAACTTCAAAGCTTAGAGGCTGTTCTGGTAATTCCTTTACGGCGTCTAGAATAGTGCGGTTAGGAACGGCGAATTCGCCTTCACCCTCACACTCGTCGAGTGTGATAGTGCTCTGCATTACATTCTCGCTATCGCTTGCAGTGATAGTGATCTGACCATTTCCAACCTGGAAAAGGAAGTCGTCGAGAATAGGCAAGGAGTTCTTGCTGTTGATTACTCGAGACAATGTGTTGAGTCGACTGCTCAGGGCAGTACTTGATAATGTAAATCTCATGAGTATATACTTTATTTTTAGATTTTTCTATCTTAATTGCAGCCTCTTTGCGAAACTGCAAATGCTCTACAAAAATAGCAAAAAATAGTGTGATTAACAAAAAATGCATTAGAAAATTTCAGTTTTTAGAACTATTTTAGTAATTTCGCACACTGAAAGAAAAATTTAATTTTTATAGAATAATGGAATTACAAGGAAAAGTTATTGTAGTGCTTCCTGAGCGCAGTGGTGTTTCTGCCCGTGGCGAGTGGAAGTCTCAGTCTTATGTTATCGAAACTCATGAGCAGTATCCAAAGCAGATGGTATTCGATGTTTTTGGTGCTGATAAGATTGCTCAGTTCAATATCAAGAGTGGCGATGAGATCAACGTTTCTTTTGATATAACCGCTCACGAATATAATGGTCGCTGGTTCAATAATATCCGTGCTTGGCAGGTTGCTCATGTAGATCCTGCAGCTGTTCAGGCTAGTGTTGCTCCTATGGCAGCTGCTCCTATGGATGCTGCTCCTGCTGGTGGCGCTCAGGCTCCATTCCCTCCAGCTCAGCCTGCTGCTGAGGGTCAGGGTAGTGCCGACGATCTTCCTTTCTAAGTTTTCTCCTGGAGAATTCTTCGGATATAGAAATCCTGCAATTAGCATCTCGCTAGTTGCAGGATTTTTTTTTGTATCTTATCTTGTTTCTTTTTTGTTTTTTTTCTTTTCTGGATGCTTTTCTTGCATCTTTTCTAGTTGCTTTCTGGTCTGCTTTTCTAGTTTCTTTTTTGGTTTATTCTCTAGCAAGATTTTTCTTGTTTCTAGAGTGTGGACTCTTGCTTGGCACCCTACCTCGTGGGATAATTTTCGCTATTTCTTCTCCCCCGCTCGCGGGGGAGATAAGAGAGAGGGTATGCCACAAGATTAAGCAGTAAAGCTAATTCTAGTTGGCAAATAGTAGTTGGTAATTTTTAGTTAGCAAATAAACCTTGCTCGTGGCATACCCTCTCTTTGATCTCCCTCACAAGTGGGGGAGAAATGCTGGATAGTGTCTTTTAAGAATCATCCAGTTTAACCTTTTGGGATATATTTCATTTTGCCATTTTGGGGGATTTCTCTCTTTTTGCCATTTTGCGGAGTATATCTTTTTTGCCACTTTTGGAATTTAATCAACTTGGGCTATAGGTATTTTCTTCTCTTGTTCCCTCGTTTTGCTCTGTGAATTGTCTTGGGATTGTTGTTCCTTTCGAAAAAATTGATAGTATCTAACGGTGTTCTGTTTCTGTTTTGTTTTTTATCCTTTTATCTAGTTTCGTATTGCAGAAAAATGTTTTAGTTTTTCATCGAATCGATATCCGTATGTTTTGCCCTTGTTTTCAGTATGCTTTGCCTTCGTTTTCAATATGTTTTGCTTTTGGTTTCAGTATGTCTTGCCCTTGAATTCAATGCAGTTTGCTTTCGAATTTAGCCCTTCTTACTTTTCAATCTGCGCATTATTGATTAGCTTTCATGGCTTTTTTTTCTAATTGCAATGCAAAGGTATAGAGTTTATGGAAACCTTGCAAGTGTTTTCTGTACGTATTTTGATTTTGAAAAGTCTAATTTGACATTGAAATCTTGTAATGCATTGGTTGACTGTTGGTTATTGTATGTCAAAATTGGCCATTTTTTTTTAATTCTGATTTTGCTAATTTTACATTTTAATCGAGAGGGATGTTTTATTTGTGCGATTTTCGTCATTTGTCACTTTGTCACCTTGTCAACTCCGAATATTTCAAATCAGAATGTCCATTTGTCACTTTGTCACCTTGTCACCTTGTCACTTCTCAATATTTTGCACTACACGGAATGATAGAACTTTGACTTCAGTGAAGAAATGCTTTCGTAATATATATTTCCCTAGGGATTAATTATTATTGAAATTGAATAATTTTATAATTCATAACTATATAATATAACTATATTTATAATACTATATATTAATATAATATATATAATAACACGCGCGCGTATATAATAATGTAAATAGTAACAAAGAGAGAAAGTTGTTATAGTAAAATATTCGGAGTTGACAAGGTGACAAGTTGACAAAGTGACAAATGGACAAATCGCATTTTGTCACTTTGTCAACTTGTCACTTTACAAAAATATGCTCACAGACTACTCCTTTTCTTTTCTTCGAATGCCCAGCAAGTCTCTCCAACCGTTGAAGTCTTTTTTCAAGATAATTCCGATGCCTTGAGTGTTCATCGTGTTCTTGATAAAGTAGCGATCATTGGTCTGGTTATACATGCGTAACGCAAAGTTTCCATTCGGGAAAATAAGGTAGCGCAGGTCGAAGTCGCCAATGAAACTGGTAGTGGCATTCTGATTGTCGCGATAGCCAAATTGACCGTTAAATATCAGTCGGTTATTAAACAGTCGACCACTCAGCAAACCTTCATATTCGGCATTGTTGAAGCCTTCATTTCCGGTTGAGATGTTTGCACCGAAATTCCAGTCACTGCTCTTTGAGACACTCGACAACAGGTTGTTGAGCTGCTGACTGATGGTTCCACTCAGGATGCTCTGCATGGCCAGTGAGGTCTGGCTCTGCTGTGTCGGGTCATCCTTCTGGTTGTTGTTTGTCTGTGCCATAAATCTACCAATAGCAAGGAGATAGAGCACCTGCTGATTCATCTCTTCCTCGCTGTTTACAAGCGAGTAAACCATCTGCTTGGCATCCGCATTCACAGTAGGTAGGTCGAATGAGAAGTCAACCTTTGGAGTGTTCGGATTGCCCGTGATATTCATAAAACAGTCCACACGGATGTTGTTGTTGCTGAAACTCTTTCCGATATTCAAATCGCTCAGCGAAACACCATTCACTGTATATTTTGCCTTCAGGTTGAGAGGTGCCACCATTGGGTCGCCTCCGAAGGTGATCTTTCCACCTTGTTCAAAGAGGAATCGTTTCTTGATTACATTCTGGATGGTAAGGTCGTAAATACCGTGGTCGACATTATAATTTCCATACATCTCGAATGGACCTTTGTTGAAATAATTTGCACGAATTACTCCGTCGCCATTCAGCGTAATTGCATCGCCCGAGGTGTTATCCATCACCACCTTCACGGCCAGATTCTGGTTGGCATTGACGAGGAAGTTGATGTGCATATCCGAGGAGATATTGATAGGAGCAGGCACCTCTTCATGTTCGAAGTCGATCGTATCTCCAATCTCAATATTCTTTTCCATGGACGTTGTGATGTCTCGCCAGTGGATGAAGTTCTGATTGCTTACAGCGGCCGGACTTGCGGCATTGTAGGCGAAGACAGAATTCTTCTCGGGTGTACCATTTATATCGATGATATTGCCACCAGGAACACTCCTTATCCTGCAATTTCCCGAGGCATAGACGGTTCCACAGTAGATTTCATTTCCGAAGGTTGGCTGGTCGAAACTCAGCAGGTTTTTGGCCTCGATATTGAGGTCGTAATTCATATTCGAGAAACTCTCGTGAGTGAGTTTCAAGTCAACGATACCTATATTATGATTGCGGTCGTAAACCGTGTCGTTCTTCAGTACGATCTTGTTTGGCGTTGCCACGGCTACCGCATGGTCAAACGTATAGTCTGTGTTTGTCGGAAGAATATGGCAGCTGCCTTCTGCCCAGGCATTTCCCACCAGATTGATGTCGCTTAGAGGACCGATGACGGCAACTTTTCCGTGAATCTTTCCCTCGATGTTGCTGGCAAAAGAACTCGTGTAGTTTTGCAGGAAGTACATAGGCGTGCCATTGGCATCTATATCCAGTCGGATATCATTGTCGGCAGGTGCGATAAAGCCAGATATTTCCGTTTGCCGGCCAGGTCCATCATCGGCTTTTGCATCTACTATAATGCGCTTCAGGTCGAGATTATACGAAACATTGGCGGTGAGATCGCCCATTTCTCCGTTCTCAAACGTGAAGTCTTTCACTTTTAGATTTGCCCAGCCATCGGGATCGCTGAATATCTTGTATAGATAAGCCTTTCCAGATGCCTTTCCTCCGAAGTCGACTGCATGGAAATTTACCAGGTTCAGCACATAGTTCACATCGATATCCTTGAGTTCCACCATGAGCGAATCCTGACGATTAGAGGTTGCTAGTCCACTCACAATGATATGTTGCTTGTTGTGTGCAATCTCAAAATGGTCGAAGAGCAAGTTGTTCTTCGAATATATAATGTCGGCTGGTTCCACATTCCAGATACTGTCTCCCACGAAAATGATGGAAGGGTGGACTGAAATATGTGCAGCATCCTGATTCTCCTCATTAGTGAAGAATTGGGTCTCGGCATCCAGTTTGCCGATTACAGGGAGTTTCTTGCTGTAGTTGTTATAGTAAACCAGTGTGGATAGCTTGTTGTCGGCAGCCTTGGCATTCACCTCATACAGCGGTCCGTTCTTTTCTTTCAGATGAACGTCGGCCATGAGCGTGTCGTTAGGTGTTGTGATGTTTACAAATCCCTTTTCGAAGTTCTTGCCGTTGTAGGCAAAGTCGGGAAGGGTGGCGGTTAGCTGGATTTTTTTCTGCTTGTCGCTCATCATTCCCTGTAGACTGATTGGCTCGTTAGCATCCAGGTTGATGTTGAGATATTTCTTAAGTAAACGGGTGTCGACAACGGTTCCCTCGAATACAAAGTCGTTGTTGGCGGTAGCCTTTGTCTTTGGCAGACCTGGAAGGGTAGGGAGCTTGCTTCTGACAAGATTGGCGAAACTCTGAGGCAAGGTCGCATAGTCGAGCTTGCCATCCAGATGCAGGTCGGCGTAAGGCGAGGTGACACTCAGGTGACTGTCTTTGCCTTGGTTGCTGGCATCCAGATTTACATCCTCAATGTCATAATATTTGTCGATAGTTCCTTTCACGTCATAAAGCTTCGACAGAAGATTGTAGTTACCCTGTGCCTTGATTTTTATGTTCGGGTCGTCGATGCTTGCGATACCCTTGATCAGATTTCCCGCATACGAACCATTGAGGGTGAGGTTGCGGTAGCTGTATTTGTTGAAGTCGAAGCGCGAAATCTTGCCATCGGCATTAATGGCAAGTGCTTTTGGATGTTTCGAATCTGGAAGAGTGCCCGAGAAATTCAAGTTGGCTGCAACGGTTCCAAACTGATTGTTCTCGAGCAGTCGCTTGAGGTTAAAACCTTGTGTGTCAACCGATCCCTTGAAATTTCTATCCTGCTTCACGAGCAAGAGGTTTGCCTTTCCTGCATCTGTGGAAAGCACACCTTTCGCTTGAACATCAGCACCTCTTCCTTTGGCATTTCCATGGAAATTGATAGTTCCTAGTCGGATGATTTCCTTCGGAATGCTGAGTCGCTGACCCATGTTGGCGGCGAATCGCTTGATGCCAGCTCCGCTCAAGTTCATGTTCTGAACCGTGGTGGACCAGCGTGGAATTGAGTCGAGGTCGCTCAGCTGTGCCTTGGCCTGTAGGTTGATATCTCCATTTCCTGCCCTAATGTTCAGATCTGAGATGCGCAGGGTGGTACTGGTTCCGCTGAATACAGTATTGAGATAAAGCGGACTTCGGTAGTTTTGCAAGTCTTTAAACAAACTGCCAAGGTCGCTAAGCGTGATAATCGAATTTTGTATGCTGCCCGAGAATTGCAGAGAATGCAGATTGATATCCCCCAACGACATGTGATCCTTGTCCTTCGGACGATTGAGCTTATAGGTAGCCAGCAAGTCGCCAAGGGTGAGTTCGGTGTGAGGCATCGAGAGCTCGAAGTCGGAAATCTTAGCCTCATGATCATTCATCAATGCTTTAAGTGTCAATTTATTTATACTTAAATCGTTCCATCCCCTGAAGGATAATTTTCGGATACTGGCCAGTACCTCATCATCGGTGAGCTTGTTCAGGATGATGTGGGTGGAAATATCGTTGAGCGAAATATGCTTGAAAACCTCATTCTTTGGAGCATCCTTCTGGTCGAAGGTGAGATGTCCATTGCGGATGATCAAACTGCCGATGTGCAGATTCAGTGGAGTATGAGCAGTTTGATCCTTCGAAGCAAGTGAGTCGAGCACAAACTGGAAATTAGGTTTCGCATCCGCAGTAGCCTTAGAGAGGTGTGCGTGCATACCAAACAACTGTGCGGATGAAATGGAAATTCTGCCCTCGGTGAGTGGAATCAAATCAATATTGACCGAAATACGTGAGGCAGTGAGCAAGGTATCGTTTTGCTGGTCGAACAGCAAAACATCATCAATGATAAGACGGTTGAAAAAGCCCGGATTAACCATTCCCACAGCGACTTTCGTTCCAAGTTTCTGCGAAATGGCATTAGCAACACGGGAACCAATGAATCCTTGTACAGGTTGCAATTGCAACAGTACAATAACTGCAAGATACAAACCTATCAAGGTCCATATCAAGCCATTGATTATCGTTCTCGTTTTCTTCAGATCTGAATTTTCTGCAAAAGTAACTTATTTAATAGAATTCACAAAATATATTTAGGTGTTTTTTCTCATATTTCCAAAATCTTGATTACCTTTGCATATATGAAAGCAAAATTGATGATTTTATCGCTGACTTTGCTTGTTTTTGCTGGATGCGGAAATAAGGAGAAGTCACAGAACGATGATATAAAGCAAGCGCAAAAACAAGATTTACCTATTGATACAGCCTTGCAGAGTAGAGTTAAGAAATTCGCAGAAGCACCGAGATGTCAAGGAAAATTTGGCGTTTATGTTTACGACTTGACTGCTGATAAGCCTGTCTATGCTTATAAGGAGCGCGACGACCAGCCTTCGGCATCATGTATGAAACTCTTGTCGGGTGTTGCCGGACTGCATCTTCTTGGTACTAATTATAAATATGTCACCTCTTTATATACTAAGGGAAATCTTCAGGGAGATAATCTGCACGGTGACATCGCCTTTAAGGGAGGATTGGATCCGCAGTTGAAAGAGCAGGATCTGTCGATATTTGCCAAGCAGTTGCACAATAAGGGTATTCGAAAGTTTGATGGCAAGCTCTATGTCGATCTTGTGTTGAAAGATCCAGTTGCAAGCGAACCTCACTGGTATCCTTGGGATTTGTCGTTCTCAAGTTATGGAGTCCTCTATAAAGGAGCCGATCGCCTGACGAAATATCTGAAAATGGCCCTTCGCAATAATGGCATTCAGTTTAAGGACAGTCAGGTGGTACTCGCAGGTGTGCCAAAAGGCTCTCGTTGTATCTACCGTTACTATCGGTCGATAGATATGGTGATCGAGCGCATGTGGAAGAATAGCTCTAACACGCAGGCCACCTCGCTGCTTTTCACCATCGGAAACAAGTCAAATCCAAAGGCAGAGCCAACCAAGGCGGGTGTAAACTATATGCGCTATTTCCTGAAGAAGAAGATCGGAGTGAAAGACACCAACCTGATGATTCATGATGGATGTGGACTTTGCACACATAATCATCTTTCACCTTATGCGCTGGTGGAAATTCTTAAATATGGCTACGAACATCCTTCTATTTACAAGCAACTGCGTAAAAATCTTGCAATAGCTGGTGTGGATGGAACCTTGCGTAAATACTGGAATCCAGCTATCAAGGGAAAGGTGAGGGGAAAAACCGGAACCTTGTCTCACCCTTATGGAATAAGTTCGTTGGCAGGTTATTGTGATGCTCCAAATGGACATGTGATTGCTTTTGCAATTATGGATAGTGAAATGTCGGTTCTGGATGCTCATGTGCTACAGCGAAAATTGATGGAAACACTCACAAAAGAGAAAAAGAAATAATGGAAATGTAAGAAAAAATCCCGATATTACTTGAAGTAGTATCGGGATTTTCTTAGTTTCAACATCAATAAAAAGTTAGCTGTAGTTATCTTTTCATTTACTCGTACCAAATCTCACCACCAAGGTGATACTCAAATTCTACACTACGAGTTTCGTTTGAATACTCAACGTAAATTTGCTGTGTGTTTTTGGTTTCTTTGTTCATTTTGTTAAAAGTTTATTGGTTAATAATGCGATTCGTATTAAAACATCTATGTTTTGTTGATCTACGAGGCAAAGATAAGTATTTTTCTATGACGAATCAATATCCAAAAAAGGCATAATGGATTTTTGTCATCATTATTTTAAAACTTTTAACAAAAAAGTTCGCTTTAGTATAATTATATCATCCTTTCTTCTCATTGATTGAAAGAGAATTGCTTTGAAATGCTTTCATTTTAAAAATTAAATGGGATATAATTGTCATTTTGATTAATTAATGAGATTATACTCATCATTTAGAAAAATAGCCAGATGGTTATTAGTCATCATTTTGAAAAATAATAGATGGTTATTAGTCATCATTTCTCCCCCATTTATGGGGGAGATCAAAGAGTTACTATGTTTGCAGTAGCTAGCGAAAAAGTCAGACTTTGAGATGATGTTCTCGGGGGCTTCGAGCCCCCTGCCACATGGCAC
>CAJOPE010000020.1 GCA_905236815.1 uncultured Prevotella sp.
TAGGGGCGACCCTTATCGGGCCGAGTGGTGGGGGAGTGGACTTTATCCCCAAGCTTGTCGGGCTAAAGCCCTCCCACGCATGGGGTTACGCATAGGTCGCCCTTATCGGGCTTTGGACTATTTCAATCAACTTTTGAACATTCTACCGATACGGGTTTCAACTCTGCATATACTTGAATTGTGGCATAATCAGGCTTATACTTGAATCTGCTAAAGCTTTGGCTTCGTCAGGTTTTGAGCTACTTTCTATTCTATTTTGAGTACCCCTAGCCGGAGGGGTAATAAAGACCATTGAATAAGAGGGTATGCCACAAGATATAGCAACAAGGCTACTATTTTAATTAGCAAATAAACTTTTCTCGTGGTATACCCTCTCTTTGATCTCCCCCGCAAGCGGGGGAGAAATGTAGTAAAAATAGTTTTCTATAAATAGAAATCTATATCTTCTCCTCTACTTGTGGGGGGTGCTCTCTCTGTTTGCTTCGGGGAACCGGAGAGGTAGTAAAAACCATTGAATAAGAGAGAGGGTATGCCACAATATTAAGCAACAAGGCTAATATTTTAATTAGCAAATAAACTTTGCTTGTGGTATACCCTCTCTTTGATCTCCCCCGCAAGCGGGGGAGAAGTGTAGTGAATAAATATATCTATATTTTCTTCCCCACTCATGGGGGAGAAAACTTTTAATTCTTGAACGAATGAATTGGGGCAGGAATTCTACCTCCTCGATCAACAAAACGCTGGCTGGAGAATGTATTCACTGGCATGATAGGGGCATGACCCAATAAACCACCATATTCTACTGTATCGCCTACCGTCTTACCGATGGTAGGAATAATTCTCACAGCTGTAGTCTTCTGGTTGATCATACCAATCGCACTCTCATCGGCGATAATACCCGAGATGGTGGTGGCAGGAGTGTCACCAGGAATGGCAATCATATCCAAACCTACCGAACAAACACAGGTCATTGCCTCCAATTTCTCGATGGTGAGGGCGCCAGCCTCTACTGCATCAATCATACCCTGATCCTCGCTCACTGGAATGAAAGCACCCGATAGTCCACCAACATACGAGCTCGCCATTACACCACCTTTCTTCACTTGGTCGTTGAGAAGGGCAAGAGCAGCAGTAGTGCCTGGAGCACCCGGATGCTCTACACCAATACATTTAAGAATGTCGGCTACAGAATCGCCGATGGCTGGAGTTGGAGCGAGCGAGAGGTCGATAATTCCGAATGGAATTCCCAATCGACGACTGGCTTCTTGCGCAACAAATTGTCCCACACGGGTAATTTTGAAAGCTGTCTTCTTGATGGTTTCGCAAAGCACCTCGAAGTTGGCTAGTTTAGGCTGCTCATTCTCGTCGAGCTCACGACCTGCCTCGAGATCCATCTGCTCAAGCGCATATTTTACCACACCCGGACCGCTTACGCCCACGTTGATGATGGCATCTGCCTCGCTCACACCGTGGAAGGCACCCGCCATAAATGGGTTGTCGTCAGGAGCATTGCAAAGCACCACCAGTTTGGCACAACCTAGAGAGTCGGCCTCCTTTGTCTCCATCGCTGTTTCCTTGATGATGTCGCCCATCAACCGCACAGCATCCATATTGATACCTGTCTTGGTAGAGCCCACATTCACGCTGGAGCAGATGCGCTCGGTACAAGCCATTGCCTTCGGAATAGAGCGGATGAGGAGCTCATCGCTCTTGGTCATACCCTTGCTTACCACCGCCGAATAGCCACCGAGGAAGTTTACGCCCACCTCCTTGGCCGCTTTGTCGAGTGTCTTGGCAATCTGCACATAGTCGCCAGGAGTATGGCAGCAGGCACTTCCCACCATCGCAATAGGGGTGATGCTGATGCGCTTGTGAACGATAGGGATGCCGATCTCGCGTGAGATCTGCTCACCTGTGGCCACAAGATTCTGCGCCAACGTAGTTATTTTGGTATATATTTTCTCGCAAGTGGTGTTGAGATTGCTGTCGGCACAATCAAGCAGACTGATGCCCATCGTAATAGTACGAACATCCAGGTTCTCCTGCTCCACCATGCGGTTGGTCTCAAGCACTTCTGATATATTGATCATAGTTGTCTCTCCTATATTAAATACGGTGCATCTTATTGAAGATCTCCTCCAACTGAATCTTTACCTGAACGCCAGTTTCCTCTCCCAACTGAGAAAGCTCGACGCTGATGGTTTCAAAGGGCTTAGCCGACTTGGTGATATCAACGATCATCATCATGTTGAAATAACCCTGAACGATCGTCTGACTAATATCGAGGATATTTATCTGATTGTTGGCCAGATAAGTACATACTTTGGCGATGATGCCCACAGTATCTTTTCCCACTACAGTAATAATAGCTCTTGTCATGATATGGTAAAATTAAGTTGTTTATATTTAAGCTAACCCCACGATGCGGTCGTTCTCGATATCGATATGGTTGGCTTGAGGTTCTTTTGGTAATCCTGGCATACGCAGGATGCTTCCGGCAATAGGTACCAGCATCTCGGCTCCTGAATTGATAACAATATCCTTGATCTCCAACTCAAAGCCATCCGTAGGACCATAGGCCTTGGCATTGGTGGAGAAGCTGTATTGAGTTTTGGCGATGCATACAGGGAAATGCTCGATGGCCATTTCCTCGATATGCTTGAGTTGTTCCTTGGCTTTCTTGGCGAAAGTGACACGACCTGCACCATAGATTTCTCTAGCCACCTTCTCGATTTTTTCCACAACAGTATCGTGACTATGGTAAATTTTATGGAGTTTTCCCGAAGGGTTCTTCTCGATTGTCTCAACCACAAGACTGGCCAGCTCTCGGGCACCCTCTCCGCCTTCCACAAAGGCATTGTTCACGGCAAAACCCACCTTCAGTTCTTGCTCGCAATGCTGTCGAACGATGTCGATTTCCTCATCGGTATCGCCCCCATATTTATTGAAAGCCACCACAACCGTCTGGTTGAACTTGCGAAGATTCTCCACATGCTTGTCGAGATTCCATAAGCCCGCCTTGATGCCCTCGGCATTCGGCTCTTTGATGTGCTCGTATTCCACACTTCCGTGCATCTTCAATGCCTGAAGTGTGACCACCAGAACAGTAAGCGAAGGATTGAGAGAGGCTTTGCGACACTTTATGTCGAAGAATTTCTCAGCACCAAGATCAGCACCAAATCCAGCCTCGGTGATGGCATAATCGCCAAACGTGAGTGCCATTCGAGTGCCTACTATTGAGTTGCATCCGTGGGCAATATTGCCAAATGGTCCACAATGGATAAAGGCTGGCGTATTCTCGGTGGTCTGCACCAGATTAGGGTTAAGGGCATCCTTCAGTAATACGGTGATGGCGCCTTCCACCTTCATATCCTTTACATAAAAAGGATTGTTGTCGTAATCAAATCCCAGGAGGATGTTGCCAATGCGACGCTTCAAATCGTCAATGCTTGTAGCAAAACACATAATGGCCATGATCTCGCTGGCAGGGGTGATATCAAATCCCGATTCTGCAATCAGACCATTTGAGGATGGACCGATACCTGTAACGATATTTCGGAGAGATCGGTCGTTGATGTCAAGTACGCGTTTCCAAAGTATCTCCTTGAGGGCAAATCCCTCGCTGGCATGCTGATAAATATAATTGTCGAGCAAGGCTGCAATCATGTTGTGGGCCGAAGTGATGGCATGGAAATCGCCTGTAAAGTGCAGGTTGATCTTCTCCATCGGCAACACCTGGGCATAACCTCCACCAGCAGCTCCTCCCTTCATACCAAAACATGGTCCGAGAGATGGCTCACGCAAAGCCAACACAGCATTGCGACCAATCTTGTTGAGACCAAGAGCTAAGCCCACACTCACCGTTGTTTTTCCAATTCCAGCCTTGGTAGGACTGATTGCGGTTACTAAAACAAGGTGATGCTGCTTAATTTTCTCGTTGTTGATGGCAGAGGTAGAAACCTTGGCGATATGCCTTCCATATAATTCAATATACTTCTCGTCGATTTCAATGCCCTCTGCAATCTCGTCTATATTTTTTAATTTTGTGTTTTGTGCTATTTCAATGTCCGTTTTCATAATGTTATTTTTTCTTTTTTATAGGATCGCAAGATATATCCACTCCCAGTTTCTTGAAGATCTTCTGGTCAACTTCTCCAAGCATGATGGTGAAGTGCGCCTGACATCCACGCAACTTAGGCAACTGCTCGAGTGCCTTCTTGCAGTTCACGTCGGTCTGACTCAATACAGAGAGTGCAACCAGCACCTCATCGGTATGTAGACGTGGGTTGTTACCCCCCAGATATTCTATCTTGGTTTTCTGAATAGGCTCAATCAGATATTGAGGAATCAACTTGAGCTGATGGTCGATGCCTCCCAAATATTTTATTGCATTGAGAATAAGAGATGCTGCAGTTCCAAGAAGTACACTGCTGGCTGCTGTGATGATGCTTCCATCGGCCAGTTCGATAGCCGAACATGGAACGTTGGCTTCCTCCTTGCGTGCCTTTGCTGCCAAAGTGGTCTTACGGTAATCGGTGGTAATTCGCTCCTGCTTCATGAGCAGTGAGATCTTATTTACCTCCGACTCATTGCAACTGCCCATCGCCAACTTGTTGAGTGCGGTGTAGTATCGGCGGATCACCTCCTGTTTCGATGCTTCCTGACAAGCTTCGTCATCGCTGATGCAGAAGCCCACCATGTTTACACCCATATCGGTAGGCGACTTGTATGGACACTCGCCATAGATACCCTCGAAGAGGGTGTTCAATACAGGGAAAATTTCCACATCGCGGTTATAGTTGATTGCAATCTTCTGATAAGCCTCCAGGTGGAATGGGTCGATCATATTAATATCGTTCAAGTCGGCTGTTGCTGCCTCATAGGCAATATTTACCGGATGATTCAATGGAAGATTCCAAACAGGGAAAGTCTCGAATTTGGCATAGCCGGCATTCACTCCGTGCTTATGCTCATTGTAAAGCTGAGACAAGCAAACAGCCATCTTGCCACTACCTGGACCAGGAGCGGTAACAATCACCAAAGGACGGGTGGTCTCTACATAATCATCTTTACCGAAACCCTCATCAGAATCAATAAGGGCCACATTGTGAGGATAGCCGTCAATGGTGTAATGATAATAGGCACGAATACCCTGTCTTTCCAGACGATGGCGATAGAGATCGGCACTGCTCTGACCATTATAGTGGGTGATAACAACACTGCTCACCATAAAGCCTCGGTTTTGGAATTCAGTGCGAAGACGCAGAACATCCTCATCATAGGTGATACCAAGATCCTGGCGAACCTTGTTCTTCTCGATGTCCATCGCACTAATAACGATAATGATTTCTGCCACATCGCTTAACTGCTGCAGCATTCTTAGTTTACTATCTGGCTGAAAGCCTGGCAACACCCTGCTGGCATGATGATCATCAAATAGTTTACCACCAAGTTCCAAATATAGTTTACCCTGGAACTTCTCTATTCTCTCTTTAATATGCTCAGACTGAATACGGATGTATTTATCGTTGTCAAATCCTAACTTTGCCATGACACTATTCACTTAAACGATGTATATTAATAGATTATCTTGCAAAGTTAACTAAAATAGTTTTAATCCTCCCACGTATGCCGATTTATTTTAATTGGAGGCAAAAAATAATTGGTCATTTCGAATTATTTTCTTGTGAATATGCTTTTTCGGTAGACTATTTATAATTGTAGATTCGGAAGTGCTGCATCTGGAAATGGCCCACTGGTATGCGGATGTGTCGGCCCTGATGAGTCTGGTCGCCATTGAGTGTGCGCTCTACTTGCAGTTTCCCATCCCGAATGGATACTTCCTCGCATTTCGCTAGTCCGATGCCTTTTGGATAGGTAATCACCACACCACTTCCAATAACGAGATAGTCTTCCTTGTCTAATCGTAGAATCAAACAGGCTGCCTCAGGCCAGTTGGCTTCTTTTGCTCCTGGTTCCCATCCTAGACTGTAACTATGTTTCACGGTTAATTGAATGCCGTCGGGGGTGGTAAATGCTTTCTCGCGCTCCTCGTTGGTGAGCAGAATTCCTTCCATATTCTTTGAACCTTGTCGCTCGATGATGAGCGGTTCTGCCTGACGTAACAAGCGATAGCAGGAGGCAAGAGGGGACAAGTTCTCGGTGGAGGATGTAAATGCATTCAACTGATCATCTTTTGAGAGATCCAACTCTTTCAAATTGTTGGAAGTAGCATTCTGATAGAGTGGGTAATCCTCGATGCTGAAAGGACAGAACCCCATTGCGCTATGGTGTCCGAAGGCATAGAGGGCATACATAGCATCCTTGTCCTCCAGACGAATTTCGGGAATAAATAGCGGATTGTTGGGTAGATGGTATTTCGAAGTCCAGTCGGCAAATCCCTTGTCGTAGATATCAACTCCCAGCACATCGATGGAAGGAGCTGCAGCATGCCAGATGTCGATGAGATGCGCCAAGGGACCACCCGATGGATATTGTCCTGGAGTGCGGTTCCTACTGTTGAGTGCTACATTCACATACATAGGAATGTCGTAGATTTTCCTACCGGTTTTTGCTACCTCTTCCACATACGAAGCATAGGTCCAAGTCTGGAAGATTTCCTCGGCATACGGATCATTGCCAAAAACTTGGGGCCATGTTTTATGCTGTTTATCCATTTTGAAGCGTTGCGCCATATAAGGATGAAGCTGCTTCTGATTGCGCTGAAGATAATCGGTGAGCGATTTGGGTACCTCGCTGTTATAGAGTCGGGTAGCATCGGCCGAATAATCTCTTGGCACCTCGATCATTCCTATCTCGTTCTCCACCTGCATCATGATCACCGTCTGCTGTTGGTCGTTCTCCTTGAGATACTGGAGTATATGGCAGAAAGCCCGTTTGTCGGCCTCTAGTACATTTCGACTAAGTGAGCTGGCTTCCTCCACCGCTTTCCCGTCGAGTGTGTGTGCACGAGGGAATCGCTTTACATCCCGCTTGAACCATTCGGGAGCATAGCAACTCATACTGTTTTTCCAGGCACCAAACCATAGCATCACCACCTTCAGATCATTTTCCCGGGCTTCTGCAAGAATATTGTCGAGCGATGACATATCAAATTTACCCTCCACTGGTTCAATGAGTTCCCAGGTTACAGGAGCAAGCACCGTGTTGAGTCCCAACCGATGCAAGTGAGCAAAGTGCCGTTGCACATCCTTGAGCGAGGAAGCTGAGGAATTGCCCAACTCGCCTCCGATCATCAGCATCGGCTGATTATTCACCACAAGATGGGCTGTATTTCCTGCCTTCTGCAATCTGGGTTGCGCCATTGCAGGTTGTATCATAAACAGACTAGCGGAAATAGCTAAGAATAGTGTTTTCAAGGTTTTCATTTCAAGTATTTTGGTTTTATCAGACATTTTAGGTTTTAGGTGGATTCATCTTTTTCAGAATCATCCGATTTTATTCATCTGCAAATATAGTTGTTTAATTTCTTATTTGCAATTTGCTTAGCTTAAAACTTTTGGATATATCAAAAACTTCTTTTTCCCCCGCAAACGGTAGTGTGCTCAAAAATGGAGCAATAGATAGCTAAGCCCTTATCGGACTTAGGATTATTTTCAGTCAACTTTTGATCTCCCCCGCAAGCAGGGAGAAATGTTTGTGATTGTTTTTTCTGTAACAAATAGAATGATTTATATCTTCTCCCCCGCTCGCGGGGGAGATAAGAGAAAGGGTATGCCACAAGATTAATCAGCAATGCTATTATTTAAAAAGCCTAATCCTGGTTGCTCGTGGTATACCCTCTCTTTGGTCTCCCCCGTAAACGGGGGAGAAATGTTGTTTGAATGAGTATTCCCCCGCAAGCAGGTGAGAAATGTTGTTTGAATGAGTAATCCCCCCGCAAGCAAGGGAGAAATGTTTTCTAATGAGTATTCATCAACAAATAGAATGATTTCTATATCTTCCTCCCCCGGCTAATCTCAATGTTCGATATTCGAGACAATTTTATAATCCAGAATCTTTTTCTGCAATTCAGCAAAAGCATCGGTGTAGCCATCGCGGCATTGCTGATACTTCTGCTGCGCCTCAAGCAGATTATTCATCGTGCTTGTGCCCGCCTTGTAGTAGTCGCGATTCAGTCGGAGGTTCTCCTCGCTCTGAGCTATCGCCTTCTGCGACAAAGCCAACTGTTTATAAGCCTCCTCCACCTCATTTCTGCTCTTTTGCAGACGGATCTTCAGAAGCTGAGTGCTCTCCTCCAACTGCTCGCGAGCATTCTCCTCGGCCAGCTGACTCCTTTTAACAGCATGATTGTTGCTCCACCATTTCGAGATAGGAATGCTCACTGTGGCGAAAACAGCTCCGAAATTATTGTTGATGCTAGAACCCATGTTGAAATAGTTATAGCCAGCACCCACTGCCACCGATGGCAGCATCTTGCCACTCTCCATCTTTCGCTGAAGTGCCGTTGCCTCTACATTCTTCTGCAAGAGCTGGTATTCGGGAGTATTCACTATCGTTTGATGGTCGTCGGCTAAAAGCGAAGGGTAGGGAGGAAGTTCCCCCGATGGGATGTTGGCCGAAACATCCACCTCCTGACCTTCCATACCGATGTATTGTGCAAGCACCATCCGAGAGAGCTTCAAGCCATTCTCCAACTTCAATCGGTTGCTCTCAACCTCATTCTGCTTCAGCTGAACCGACAGCAAGTCGTTGCGCAAGCCCACACCCGCCTTTACGGCCACCTCGGCATCCTTCTCATATTTTTTCAGGAGTTCGCTCACAGCATCCAACGTTTTCATCTTCTCTTTCAGTGAGACAATCTGCCAGTAATACTGTTCGGCAGTAAGCATCACCTCATTCCTCGATGTCTGCTTCTGCAAAACTGCCACCTCTTCGCCCACCTTGGCGAGTTTGTTGCCATTCACAATCTGTCCACCCATGAACACAGGTTGCAGCACCGATACCCCCGCCATCACACCATGGTTGATCATGCTGTAGGGGATGGTGGCAGGAATCATAGCCGCCATCTCGGCAGGAATAACCTGGGCGAGCGAAGCCGGCAGCACCTCTGAAGGCTTAATCTCACCCTTCATCATATCCTTGCTGGTCTTCATCGCCATTCCCACCGCCTGCACCTGCGGGAAATAATTGGTATAGGCCTCCTTCTTCTGCTCACGAGCCTGCTCAATCGCCTTGTCGGCCGAATGAATCTTCATATTATTCTCCAGCGCCTTCTGCTTCACTGCATCGAGCGAAAGCATCTGCTGGGCATTGAGGGAGAGACTCATCAAGAGTCCCATTCCCATTAATATCGTATGTTTCATTGATGAATTCTATTTTAAGTTCACTTTCCAATACACCACCGGCAACATTGTTACCACCATGATGAGCGAGCCAATGCCACCTGCAAAAATGGTGACGCCCACTGGCATCCAGAACGAGGATTGGGCAATGATCATTGGTACAACGCCCACGGCTGTAGTAGCTGTGGTGAGGAAGATAGGCACCATTCTTCGCTTGCCTGCCTCGTAGGCCGCCTTCTTCACCATATTATTATAGCCCTCACGGTCCACCGTCCAGTCGGCATGTGTGGTGAGATATTGCTGAATCAATCCATTGGCATGCTCGAAGATGAGAATCTCGTTTCGCATAATCATACCCATCAGCGTGATAACACCCATTACCGAGGTAAGACCGAGTGTACGGTTCATCAATCCCAAACCGATGAGTGCTCCAGGAATCATCAGGGCAAGGGCAGCCATACAAACAGTGGTGATGCCGTATTTCTTGAAGTTGAAGAGCAGGAAGAAGAACACGATGACGAGGGCGATGCCCACACCTCCCGAAATCATCGGCTGAGATTCGGCATTGTATTCCAACTCACCACCTACTTCCGGTCTAACGCCCTGCGGCAGCTTTATCTCGTTCTCCATCATATCAACAATCCTTGCCTCCACTGGAGCCGCATAGATGCCATTGGCAAATTCTGCAGTAACGGTGAGGCATCGCTCACCCCCTCGATGTATAATACGGCTCTCGCTCCATTTCGGACTCACATTCGCTACTTGTCGCAAAGGAATTGTCGAACTCACCGAGTGGTTAGCGCCGAGGCCTGATAGCTGCGAGCTCACCATAGAGGCAGGTGAGGATATGCCCAAGTTGGCAATATCCGAGAAATTCATTCGTGTATCATCCTTCACCACAATCGGCATCTCGTAGTCGCCTTCCCAGATTTGTCCCACTCTCAAGTCGCTGGTAGCAGCATTTAGGGTGAGGGAAGCTGTAGAGCGGGTAATGCCCAACTGAGCAGAAGCCACAGGGTCGAGCTGCACATTGATGATAGGGAAAGGCTGCAGATAGTCGGTATGCACCCACTCGAGTTCCGGCATCTTGCGCATCTTCACCATCAATTGTTCGGCAGCTGCATGCAGTGAGTCGAGATTCTCGCCATAAAAGCGGAACTCCAGTTCAGGAACCGACAGATAGTCGAGTCGCTTAAAGCGAACATAGGCATTTGGGAAAGCCTCGCTCCACTTCGGCTGATATTTCGCTAACAATTCGAGGGTTGCCTCTGACGATGGGGTATTCACAATGAATTGGGCAAAGTTATGCCCAGCCATCTGAGGGGCGTAGCACGTCATGAAGCGAGGGGAAGAGCAGCCGATGAAACTGGTGATGCACTCCACCTTCTCATCCTTCTGCAGCACCTTGCGAAGAGAGTCGGCTATCTGTTGCGTTTCCTCAAGGCCCTTGCCTTCCGGCAGGAAGATCTCTACTGCAAACTGATCGCGGTCGGCATAAGGGAACTGACGCTGTTTGAGATGTGGAGCGATGAGCAACGAGAGCAGAATTACGCCAATGCCTCCGCCGATAGTAATCCAAGGATGCCTGAAGGTATAGTCGAGCACATGGTTATAGGTGTTCTGTACCCAATGTGTAATGGCATTGCCGTTAGTACTCACCTTGCCCGGTTTGATGAGCCAAACCTCGAGTACAGGAATAACCGTAACAGCGAGGAAGAGCGATACCAGCAGGTTGATGCCCACCGTCCAAGGGAAATCCTGAATAGAATCGGAGAACTCACCCTTCATGGTGATGAGCAACGGGAAGAAGATCACGCTGATGCAGAGCGTTGCGAGCATCATTGGCATGAAATACTGTTTGGCTGAATCTATCGCCGCCTTCTTCGGCTCATATCCCTTGTTGAGATACTCCAGATAGCCATCGATCACCACAATACTATTATCTACCACCATTCCCAGCACCACAATAAGGGCGGCAAGGGTAACGATGTTCAACTCGATATGGGCGATATACATCACCGCCACAGAGATAAAGGTACTCAGCGGGATAGTGATAGAAGCCACAATCGCCGAGCGCAATGGGAATAGTACCATCATCACAACAATGATGATCACCATAGAGATGAGCAGATCGCGAAGAAAGTCGCTTACGCTGGTAGCCACCACTTTAGGTTGGTCGGCAATACGCGTAAGCTTCACATCCTTAGGTAATTCGCTGTTGCGATATTCATCCAGCACCTTGTCCACATCCTTGCCATATTGCACGATGTTGTTGCCTGGTGTCATCTCGAGCGAGAGCAGCATACAGGCATGTCCATCCTGCTCAATATAGCCATCGCTCGTGTCGTATTCACGTTTCACCTCAGCAATATCGCGCACCCTCACCACCTTTCCAGTGGCAGCATCGCTGTATATTATCTGGTTGGCAATTTCCTCCACACTATTCTCGGTAGCATCCACATGGATAGGCACCTGCTGGTTGGGGTTGCTGAGGCTTCCGCTCAACGTGCTGAAGCCTTGCGCCTGCAGCTTCGAGAAGAGCATCTGCTGACCAATGCCGTAAGCCTCCAACCGCTTTCGGTCGATATAGAGCGAGAGTTGTTCCTTCTTTTCGCCAAAGAGTCGCACATTTGCCACCGAAGGAATTCTTCTGAGACGGTCGCTCAACTCATCGCTATAGCTTTTCAGCTCGCGATAGCTCCTCTCAGGACTCTCAATAGCGATGAGCAGAGCCGATGTGTTTCCGAAATCATCATTTGCCACTAAGGCCAGCACATTGTTGGGCAGCGACGACTTGAAGAGGTTGAGGCCATGCTTTATTTTGCTCCACACCTCATCCTTGTTGTTCACATCATCATTCAGTTTCAGCATTACCATGCACATGCCGTTCTGCGAAGTAGTGGTGGTCTTTGCACGGTTCACCTCGCCAAATGTGAATAGATAGCGCTCCAGCGGTTTTGCCACCTGCTGTTCCACCTCCTCACTAGTAGCACCAGGTACCACAGCCACCACTACCCCCTGTCGGATAGTGAAGGCAGGAAACTCATCCTTCGGCATCTCCCACATGCCGAAGATACCCATCACAAAGAAGATGAGTACGATCATGAGCGAGATCGAATAGTGTTCCAATGGCCATTTCAGCCAGTTCATTTTCTTCTCCATAGTCTCCTTTTAAAAGCTCACTTCACTTTCCTCACTCAGTTTCTGATACCCCTCGGTCACTATTCTCTCGCCAGCCTGAATGCCACTGGTTATCGCTATGCGGTTGCCGGTGGTGCTGCCGATTGTGACAGGGATGCGATGTGCCTTGTTGCTATTGTCTACTGTCCACACAAACAGACTGCCATCTGCTTTCTTCTGTACGGCAGTATAAGGCAGTGTCAGGGCATCTCCTGCGGTTTGCTTTCCGCCAAAGCTGACATTAGCCACCATACCAGGGAGTAGTTTGCGGTCGGAGTTTCTCACTTCTATTCTCACGTCATAGGTATGCGTCATCACATCTGCCACAATTCCCTTTTCTATTTTTCCACCCTGATAGCTTCGGCCGATAGCCTCCACTTTGATAGTAGAAGGAGTTGTGGTGTGGATGCTGTTCATCTCAGCCTCGGGAATTGAGGCCTTCACCTTTACGGTAGTAACATCGAGAATGCTCACCACAGCCTGTGAAGGCATAGCTGTTTCGCCTGCATTCAGCAGTTTCTTGCCGATGATGCCACTCACAGGAGCCACCAGTCTACAGTCGGCGAGGTTCTTTCTGGCCACTTCCAGCTGTGCCTTTGCCTGCGCCACCTTACTCTGTATTTCCACCCAGGTCACTTCGGGCAGTGAACCCGCATCGTGCAGAATCTTGTAGCGGCTTAAGGCATCGTTGGCCTGCTGCATAGCCGCCTCTGCGCCCGATAGCATATTGCGAGCCTGCGTATCGTCCATCACCGCCAGAAGCTGCCCTTTGCTCACCTGCTGACCTTCGGCCACCAGCATTCGCTTGATAACACCCATTCCTGTGAAGCTCACAGCTGTAGCCTCCTGTTCCTCAACAGTTCCCACAAAGGTCTGTCCGTTTTCACTTGCCGAAGTAGCAATCACTTCAGTAGATACCCTGATAGGGGCTTTCTTCTCCTCTGCTTTCTTTCCACTGCATCCGCAGAGCAAAAGGAGAGCAGCCAATAATATGTTAGTTTGTTTCATACAAAAGATGTTACTGGATTTATTTTATCAAAACTGTTGCAAAAATAGAGAAAAATATCCTATTGTTGGTTGTCGATATTTCTTGTCGAATGTTCGGTTTTGCTACTAAAAGAGAAATCGGACAGAATTATCGACCTTTAGAGTGTTGATATTTCGATTATTCCACTATCTTTGCATCCAAAATAGAACATAGTTATGGCAGAAGAAATAACCCTTGATACCCTGGCGGAAAACGTAGAAGTGGAATTAGGCTACATTGATGATGATGTTGTGATTATAGATAGTGCGAAGGCTTTTGCAGAACCTGATTCTGTGCGAATGGGGATGAATGCCATCGTGCTTTGCATAGCGGGTAAGGCTCATGGCTTGATGAACGGTCGACCTATGGAAATTACCGAGAATCAGGTGGTGATTTTACCTCCGAATGTGATAGTTACCGACCTCATGATTAGTCCCGACTTCGATTTCAAGGCAATGTTTCTCACCAATCGCATTCTGCAGAGCTTTCTTCGTGAGAAGATCGACGTATGGAATGATGTAATGTATATTCAGCGACAGCATATCTATTCGATGAATCCCGATACAGATATGAAACTCTACAATAATTTCTACGAGATGATTCGTTTGCTGATTGATAGTCCTGCTGATAATCCCTTCCGCACAGAAGTCATTCAGTCATTTTTGCGTGCAGCCGTATTGGCAATGTGCGGGGAAATCAAGCAGAGGTCGCAACAAGAGGCATCGCCGTCAGCGCCTACTTCATCAGCGGCATCGTCGATAGTCCCAAACAGCAATCATTTCCGCCGATTCCTCGATCTTCTCAATTCTGCACCGATAACCCACCGGTCGGTGGAATCGTATGCCAAGGAACTGTGCATCACCCCGAAATACCTCTCCACGGTATGCAAGAAGAAATCGGGCAAGACCGCCAATGAGTGGATCTCCGAGCGAGTGATGGAGGAGATCACCTATTGTCTGAAGCAAACCGATATGAGCATCAAGGAAATCAGCAACCACCTGGGCTTTGCCAACCCCTCCTTCTTCGCCCGATATGTGAGAGAACACAGTGGAATGTCGCCAATGCAGATGAGGGGTGGAAAATAGTAAGTATGTTTATAGTTTGCCATGGATAAGTGGATTAGTGATTAATTATTATTAAAATTCGCAAGATGTAGAATTCTATATTTTGCGAATTTGTTAATAATATATATATTTGCATTATATTAAATTATTAAGCGATATGCTGGTTTCATTCAATGAAGCTTATCTTGAAGAACTTTATAAAAAAGGAACTACAAAAGATAAAAAACATCGATATCAGCCACAGGTAATAAGGGGCTATCAGAAAGCTATAAAATACCTGATACAGGCAAAGCGAAAAGAGGATCTATTTCCTTTTAGGTCGCTAAATTTTGAGGCACTTCATGGTGATAAAGAAGGAACTTTTTCTGTTAGAGCAAATGATCAGTATAGAGTGGAATTCACTATTGATATGCAAAGCGGTGAACCGCTGGTATCTATATGTAATGTATTGGAATTGTCAAATCATTATAAATAAGGACAATGAGTAAAAATTATGCTAACGACATGATGTCTTCAGAGTTGATTCATCCTGGTGAGATGATCAAGGACGAGATAGAAGCAAGAGGGGTTACACAGAAAGAACTCGCTCAGAAAATGGGTGTGTCTTATTCGGTGTTCAACGAGATACTGAATGGCAAACGTCCTGTAACAACAGAGTATGCCCTCATGCTTGAAGCCGTTCTCGGCACTAAAGCATCCATTTGGCTCGGTTTGCAGGCCGATTATAATTTGCAAGTTGCCCAGATGGACAAGACTTTTATGGAACGATTGGAAGAATTGCGGAAATATGCGGCGATACTCTAATGTTTGGCTATCTCGTATCAAAATGCAAATTATCTACCAATATTTCTCTGTTATATGATTTTTTGTTTATATTTGCCCTGTAAATCAAATTTTAGCGAATGAGAACTAGTAATCAATCCTAACATGAAAAATGCATATTTGATAATAATCTTTCTTTTGTTGGCATGCACAAGCAAATATGAAAATAAAATATCATCAGACAAAGGAGAATATTGGGTAGTTTATGATCAGAAAAATGAGAATACTGATCCTGATTTTTATTACTTCAATAGTAATGGCATTTGGATATCCTATTATTTAGGATTAGATGGTAAATTGAAAAAATATAATGATAAATACCATGAGAAGGTTTCGGAAAAATGGTGTCTATTCGAAAATTCAAGAATTAAATTTGGAGGAGTGGAATATTCCTATTCTTTCAAAAATGACTCAGTTGTGTTATTAAAAAATAACAATCAAAGACTGGAAATAAGAAAACTTAAAAATACTAGATGCTTTATAAAACACTATTTACATCATAAAAGTGAACTTATTGACAGTATAAAAAATTTGCATTACAATATGGTGATAACAGAAATTGTCAAAAGTAAAAACGTCTTGTATTTAGAAGGAAATCAAGATTCTGAGACTGTTTCATGTTCTTTGCCAATAGAAAGCTTGGATTCTATAAATATATATAGAGGTGACACAATCTATAAAACTGATGGAATGTTTGTTGAGCTAAAACATGGTAACAAAACAGACTTATATCAATATTTCTTGAGTTATAATAGAGTAATGATGTTGAAAATCATGTCTGAACTTATGAAAAATAAATATAAGGAAATGTTTGCAGCCAATCATCTGCCATAGTATGTCATTGAAAAAAAGAATTAATTGAATAAATGCACCACATATTATGAATGATGAATTTAATAAAGAAGCGAATGCTATGCCTATAAATAGTGAGGATAAATTAGCTGGTTACTGGAAAGCGAATGTTGAGAAATCCCTAACCGATGGTGATAAGTCTATCTTGGAGTACAAAATGTATTTTGATGGTAAGGGGAACTGTGTGCGCAGATACAAGGATATCACCAAGAAATGCAGACCAGATGGGGGATATGAATGTTATCCTGCAGAAATTATCTTGATTGGAAATTATCACCTTGATGGAAATCTAATCTACTTTGATAACGATCAGCTTTCCTATAATGATAATGAATTGTATCTAGAACTAAATACACTGTCGGAAGAGGAGAAGACTAAGGTTCTGGATATGTTCAAAGAGGAGGAATGTCAGAATATTGCCAAGGCTCACTGCAGCAGCCATCTTTCTGGTAATATCATCTATCGCGGCGAACAAGCCAACCACGACAACAATCATACGATGCCTAAGTGGAAAATCAATGTAGATGCCAATACACTGTCGTTCCATGATGAGATGTCTTCGTCGGATCTCACCCTTGACAGAAGTGATGAGTTCTCGATTGAGCCAGGAGAGAAGGAGATGAGCGTTGAGGATGCACTAATAGCTGGATATCTGTTCTTTATAACAGAATTGGCTCGAGATAATGGTTCTGTGCTCAGACACATGCCTGTATATGTTCAGAAGGACAGCAACTCAGGCAAGTTTACGTTTGAGGCAAGAGAGAAGGATGGAAAGAAGTTTGCATCCGTATTCACCGACATCCCAATGATGCGAAAGCATTATCCTAATGGATTCTCGTGGTATCGCCTCACGGTGGAGAAACTGATATCCTTTATAGATGTATTTGATTATTTCCTTTTCAATCCGGGGGATAAAAATATGTTTGCCTTATCAGGATTGGATATCCAGAATATCATCAAAGGTACCTGGAGCCTCGAAAATTATGTGCATCCTGCAGCACAAGAAAAGCGACGTGTAAACATGTCGACTCCAGAATTTGAAATTCCATCGAAGTCGGCAGAAGCCGAAAATCACCAAAAAGGTTGTATGGGTATCATTGCTCTTTTGGTGATATTGTCGTGTTTATGCTCGTTCCTATAACAGAAGTTTGAATATTAAGGCACCAAGAAGCATCAGTATGCTTGCTGCGGCAAGACAGCCTGATTTTCTTGGTTCCTCTTCCTCTGAGTCGCTGGATGCAGAAGCATTCGACGAATTACTTCCAGCTTTCATTTCCTTCTCTTCTTCCTCTATCCCCTTAAAGGTGCCTGCTGCCATCTTTTGCAGAGAAGCTGCAGGGATGAAGAATGGATATTCCTGACCAGGATTTATACATACGCCCTTGAATGGGCTGTCGCCCGATGTGAGCTGAGCCAAGAAAGGAATATACATTACATCATAAGTCTTGAGGTCGTCGCCATATTGTTTCAGCTGATGGAGATCAGTAAAGGCAGCGATTACGGTTTCACCTCTCACGTCAACCGTAAGGAATGCCGTTCCTACGCCATCCTTCATTTGTTTTTCCTCACTCGGCACAATCAGTTGGGTAGTCTTTAAATACTCAGGCATAGGTCTTGCCATAGCATCAAAGAATACATTTGCAGGCATGGCGTAGGCATCTTGTAGAGAGCTAGGCGGGGTTTCGCGGTCAAGTGTTTCTGCTATATCCGAGGTAGACTTGGACATTATATCCTCGCCTTCGAATCCTTCCCAGCGCATATATAGCTTATCGTCTTCCACCCTCACATGGCAGTCAGGATATTCCCCATTGTTTCCCTTCTCGCATTCTATAGCAAGGTTCACCATCATCTGCCCAGTATGGTTGAGCAAACGTGCATCAGTAAAATCCCGGAATCTACTGTCATGCATAAGTTCTTCCAACTCTTTACGTCTCTCCTCGGCGCATCCTTCGCAGTTCAAACTGGAATCGTTGTCATCATACCTAGGAGCCTGTTCGGAGAAGATCAGTTTATCTCCGTCAAGATTCCATTTACCGATGATGGTTGCAGTAACTTGATATAGTTCTTCGCCTCCATCTTGTTTGGCGACATGCTCAGTGGTTTTCTTTACACGAAAAAATCTGCCATCAGCATCCAATACAAGAGTATCTAGGCATACTGTTCTAGAATTTGCCCCCGTCTTTTCCTCACGGGTAGTCTCCCAGGCACCCACAATTTGTTCCTTTAATTCATTCATAGTTAAAAGATTAGTGATTCTACATAAAATACAAGTGATAATATTCGTTTAAAATTACTTCGCAAAAGTAATAAAATAAAATGAAAACTAGCAATCTCTTGATGGCACAGTGGATGTTTTTTGCAACATTCTTAATACTCTATCCCTTTTTTGTCAATCGTTCGCTTGATGATGAGCAGCGCCTTGGCGATAATTTTCTTCTCCTCCTCCTCCTCGACTACTGGAATGTAATCACCCGTCTGGCGAATCTGAGGAAGCAGCTCGCTGGTTACCCAATGTTTGAACTCTCGAGCCTGTGGTAGTTTGGAAGAAAGAAATAAAGCGTAGAGGCCAGACTCATTGATGATGGTTGATTTTTAAACACTCCACAGTGCCCTAATCCGGGGCTCTGAGTTGATTATCAATGTTTTATGACCATATGTATCGATGCTTGCGATGATATTCTTTGAGGCATTCCATGATGATAATTAAACTGTTTTAATGCATTAACAATATTATTATCGGTGAAGGCTACAAGTTAATTCTATTTGATTCAACTAATTCCAAAGGAATCTTGAATGTCATAATAGCAGAAAACCAAATAAATGGCCTAGGAACGTAATAAATTACGCCCATACGATTTCTTGCTGTTAGGAACGTAATGAATTACGCCCCTACGTTTATGTAATAATAATTAGTATTTTTTTATAGGTGATAAGTGCATCAAGGTTAGGAATTGCGTTTTTATTAGCCTTGTGGAATAACACTAGCTCTTCATCACTAGCCGAAATCACAGTATAGTATTCCACTTCTTTAGTTTTGTCATTATAAAGAATGATGTACTTACCTTTTCGATTTACTCCAACATTAGCTTGCTCAAATATATCAGTTGGTTCCACATCTGATATATAGTATTGTTTTTGAAAGCCCATAACCTTTCTATTAGGAAAGATGATGCTATCACTAAGAACAGACATACTAAATTTTATAGTATGAGTTTCGTTTGGCACTTCTTTCTTATCCTTTATAGTACGCGACACAACTTTCCATTGTGTACCGTCTAACTGCTTGGTAGATATCAGTTCCTGAGCATTGCACTTTGAGCTTGACAAAAATGCCATAAGCAGAAGTAGTAATATATAAATATTTTTCATTTAATTCTAGTCCTCATCAAAGCTTATTCGCTTTCCAATGTATCTATATTTATTAATACATAAAGCCATTTATCAAAATAATTCTCGCATTCTGCCTCTTTCTTGCTGCCTTGCATCAAACTTT
This sequence comes from uncultured Prevotella sp., assembly GCA_905236815.1. Taxonomy (GTDB): domain Bacteria; phylum Bacteroidota; class Bacteroidia; order Bacteroidales; family Bacteroidaceae; genus Prevotella. The sequence goes on from CAJOPE010000020.1 coordinate 19,744, forward strand.
CCTGGCTCCACGGCATCATCGTAGGCCAGACGGTCTCGGTAAATGCGGAGTGCATGGTCGTACTTCATTCTTTCCTCACCAGTTAGCTTGGAAAGGTCTCCTATTTCAGCAAGTTTCTTGAAAACTGCGCTCTTGGCTTCAAAGGGCATTCTATCCATAGTTGACATGTTATTTAATGCCAAAAACGGCACTTTATATCTGTTCTATTTCTTCGATGGATAGGCCGGTGAATTTAGAAATATCGACTGCAGACATACCCGAGGTTTTCATGCTTAATGCAATGGATAAGGCTCTGGTATAACTGCCTTTTTCCATGCCTTCCTCTAGTCCTGCTTTCCTTGCATCAAGTTTTCCTTGCTCCACGGCATCATCGTAGGCCAGGCGGTCGCGGTAAATGCGGAGGGCATGGTCATACTTCATTCTTTCCTCACCAGTTAGTTTGGAAAGGTCTCCTATTTCAGCTAGTTTCTTGAAAACTGCGCTCTTGGCTTCAAAGGGCATTCTATCCATAGTTGACATATTATTTAATACATATATCCAACGCTCGAAGTCGTTGGTGCATTGGGTTATCTCTTTCTTGAACAATGGCAGTTCCAGGAACACCATTCTCATTTTGTCGGAGAACTGCTCATGCGATTCCATATCCATCAGAGCA
>CAJOPE010000021.1 GCA_905236815.1 uncultured Prevotella sp.
AAATAGCCAACGTAAATGCACCATTTAGAGGTCGTAAACCGTCGGTTTAGACTAGCTAAACCGTTGAGTTAGCTTTTTTAACATTTCGACACATCGACCTTGGGCTTGTGCGATACCCTCTTTTTGATTTCTCCCCCAACACATATCCTCAATCTCCCCCACTCGTGGGGGAGAAGCAGTGGAATAAAGTTTCCTATAAATTATCCAGGCTATATATGTATGCCTTGCAACCTATATTTTATTCAAATGTAAAAAAAACACAAAGTATTGGAATTCAGATATTTATTTCGTATCTTTGCACAAAAACCTAAAAAGAACTGGAAACAAATTCCTCACAATGAAAAAACTACTACTATCGACAATGCTCCTCCTATGCTTTATTCCTACGGCTCTTCAGGCAAAAGGATGGAAGGCAAAGGATGTGGAAAATATGATTATCCGCGTGAATGATAACTGGCAGAAGACGCACCCAGAACATGGACGCGCCTTCTGGGACAATGCTGTCTATCATACAGGAAACATGGAGGCTGTGATGCTCTTTGGCAATGCTCAATGGCTCAACTATTCATTGGGATGGGCCGATCAGAACCTCTGGATGGGAGCTACAGAGCAGAATACGGAGAAATGGAAATATCTGCAGTATGGCGAGGACCAGCAGCATGTGCTCTTCGGCGATTGGCAGATATGCTTCCAGACCTATCTCGACTTGAATGAGCTTTTGCCCGATGAGCATAATGTGGCAAGAGCCAAGCAAGTGATGGGATATATCGCTGATAGTCAGCAGAATGACTACTGGTGGTGGGCTGATGCTCTCTATATGGTGATGCCGGTAATGACAAAGATGTATAAGCTAACCGGCGATCGAAAGTATCTCGACAAGATGTATCAGAACTGGCAGTATGCCAATTCGGTAATGTATGATAAATCAACCGGACTCTATTTCCGCGATGGTAAGTATGTTTATCCAAATCACAAGACCGCTCATGGCAAGAAGGATTTCTGGGCTAGAGGCGATGGATGGGTGATGGCTGCTTTCGCCAAGGTGCTAAAAGACTTACCTGAAGATGATCCACATCGCAAGGAGTATCTGAAATATTATCAGAAGATGGCGAAGACCATTGTGGAGCATCAGCAGAAAGAGGGCTATTGGACAAGAAGTATCTTCGATCCAGCTCAGGCTCCAGGTCGAGAGACCAGTGGAACTGCCCTTTTCACCTATGGTTTGCTATGGGGTATCAATAACGGTCTGCTCGATGAAAAATACCTTCCTGCAGCCCTCAAGGGCTGGCATTATCTCTCCACCATAGCCTTGCAGAAGGATGGCACTATTGGCTATGTGCAGCCAATTGGCGAAAAAGCCATCCCAGGACAGGTAGTGGATGCCAAATCGGTTACAAATTTCGGTACAGGAGCTTTCCTGCTGGCGGCCTGTGAGTATTATCGCTACCTGCTGAATAAGGAAAACAAGGTGGCTGTACATGGAGCTTTCTATAAGATAAGAAAGGATGATATGGCATGGGAAAACGAGAACTGTTGCTATCGCTTTTATGGTCCTGCCCTTCAGCGGTCGGGCGAGAAATCCTATGGCACGGATGTGTGGGTGAAGAATACATCGAAAGTGGTGATGCCGAAATGGTATCAACGCGATTTCGAGGGCAATATAAAGGAAGATTCCCTGCGAAAGGCAGGGAATAAGCAGGCAGCAAGAGAAGTGGATCAGTCCACTTCTTTTCATATCGACCATGGCGAGGGCATGGATTGCTATGCAGTAGGTCCAACACTCGGTCTTGGGGCTCCTGCTCTGATGGTGGAAGGCCGCTTGATTTATCCTTATTGTTTCAAGGAATATAAGATATTGGAGAATGGGCCCGAAAAATTCGAGGCTGAGCTTGTTTATCATCCTGTGATGATAAATGGAGAGCAAGTTGTGGAACATCGCCTTCTGTCGCTTGAAAAAGGCGATTTTCTTAATAAAATGACAGTATGGTATGAGGGGATGACGAAAACTTGCGATTTCGCAACAGGAATCGTGCTGCACGATGCCAATCCTCCAAAGATGACCAGCAAGTATATTGTTTATGAAGATCCTTCCGAGAACCCTAAAGGAAACAACGGAAAGATATTCACAGCCCTGAAGTTTGATGAGAAGCCTGATGAGACAAAAGTCTTCGAGCAGGAAGGTGCCCGACATGCCCTGGCCCTTTACCACAATTATAAAGGAGAACCGATAACCTATTATTTCGGTGCAATGTGGAGCAAATATAAAATCCACTCCCTGCAGGAGTGGATTTCCAAGATTTTATAATGCTTTCTGAATGATGACTCTTCGGCCAGGAGCATAGCAGTTAAGACTGTATTTGCCATTGTTATATTCCTGTTCGTTACCATCCTGGGTGAGTTGGAAGCCTGCCTGCTTTATCTGGTCGATAAGGCTCTGGTAGGCTTTGTCATTGAATACGCCCACCTCAACAGTGCTTGTAGTGATGCCGATGTAGCTTGAAACACCCTTCTTCTGAGGCTTTGGAAGATCGGCATAGTTACCAGCCTTCGATTTCTTGCCCAGTAAGCAATTCTTATAGAGCATAGTCTTGTAGTTGTCGAGGTTGTGGATATTCACATCCTTCTCCAGCTTATAACCATATTTCTTTGCCAATTCAGGAGCGAGGTCCTTGTTGTCGAAGAGACTCAAGGCATCCTTGATGTTAAGTACTTCCGATTTAACTTCAACAGGATTTACCTCGTAAGTCTGAGTAGTCTCAGTTGTTGGTGTGGTGTTGGATACAGTACCGCAGCTAGCCAGCATCATCAGGGCAGCAAAGGCGGTAGAGAAGATAATCTTTTTCTTCATATACATAAAATTATAGATATTCGCCAAAGTTGGTCAATCGCATATCTCCCTTCTTCAGGAAGGTATCGTGGAAGGCGAGGGCGGCTCTCATCGACTGAGGCTCATGGCCATTTCCTGCCAGTTTGAGATAGTCTCTCAGCAGCGGACGATAGTCGGGATGGGCACAATTCTCGATGATTTCCTGTGCTCTGCGCAAAGGACCCTTTCCACGAAGGTCGGCAACACCCTGTTCGGTAACAATCACATCCACATCGTGCTCGGTGCTGTCCACATGAGAGCACATTGGAACAATCGCACTAATCTTACCATCCTTGGTAGTAGACTGAGTGGTGAAAATACTGATATAGCCATTGCGCTCGTAGTCGCAGCTACCGCCAATACCATTCATCAGTTTGCTTCCGCAGATGTGGCTGGAGTTTTCATTGCCATAGATATCACATTCGATAGCGGTATTCATCGCAATAACACCTAGTCGGCGGATTACCTCAGGCGAGTTGCTTATCTCGCTCTGACGGATAGTGATATGCTTCTTGAAATAGTCGATATTGCTATAAACCTCCTGAAGAGTGTCGTTAGTAACGGTAAGTGAAGAGCAGGAAGCATTGTTGATTCTGCCTTCGAGCATATACTTCACTACAGCATCCTGCACCACCTCGGTATAGACATCGAAAACTGGTACGTGAGGATCCTGTCCCAAAGCCTCTAAAACAGCATTGGAGGTAGTTCCCACACCACTCTGCAGAGGGAGGAACTGAGGAGGAATATGTCCCTTCTTGAGGTCGTTGACGAGGAATTCGGCAACGTTGTGTCCCATCTGTGTAGTGATAGGGTCGAGTGGTTTGAAGGCACGAGCCTCCTCAGGGATATTACATTCCACAACACCTACAATCTTTTTAGGGTCGATTTCTACATACTCCTTACCAATCCTGTCGCCTACATGACTGATAGGAATTGGTTCACGGAAAGGACAAGAGCCTATCTCATAGATATCGTGAAGGAATCGTGAATTAGGGCTGTGGAAAGCATTCTTTTCAATAATAACATGCTTTGCAAGGCGTGCAATAGTTGGAACGATACCACCTGCACTGGTGAGATAGGCCTTGCATAGGCTCTCGCCTTCCTCCAAGTCGCTTACCTCGATAATAGCCCAGTCGATATCGCCATAGAAACCACGACGAAGACGCTCTGCCATGTGGCCAAGATGCATATCCTCGTAGTCGATTTCGCCCAAATTGGTATGATTTCTGAAATCTCTGTTCGTAGAAAAAGGAGCACGGAATTTGATGGCTTGGGCTGCTGCCATGTCTCCCTCAATACTTTGGGAGGTGGAAGCACCTGTGAGGATGCCTACCTGAAAAGGGCGGCCAGCCTCATGCTCAGCAATAGCCTTCTTAGAAAGCTCACGAAAAACTGCTTTGGCACATCCATTAGGAGTGAAGCCACTCAGACCGATATTCTCCTGGTCCTTTATCATTGCTGCCCCCTCGGCAGCGGTTATTCTAGTGTACGCCATTACTCTCTATTCTTATAAATCGGTTGCAAAGGTACACATTATTTTATAAATATGTTACTTTTTGGTGAATTATTTGCATAATTTGTTCAAAAGTCGCATATATTTGCAATAAACTTTAGTTTTTGTACTTCTTTTGATACTCTCGAGGGGAAACTCCATAGTTAGCCTTGAAGGTTGTAGAGAAACTTGCAGGGCTTGAGAAACCGCAGGCATACATTACTTCGGTGATGCTCTGATGAGGATCCTGTAGTAATTTCGCTGCTTGCTTAATTCTCAGATTACTGAAGAAACTATGTGGAGTCTGGTTGGTAATCTCCTTCATCTTGCGATAGAGATGTACACGGCTCACACCAACTTCCTTAGCAATCATATCCACACTCAGGTCGCTGTTTCCAAGATTGTGGTTGATAACTTCCATAATCTTGTTCATTAGCTTCTCGTCTGGTGAATCAAGCTGGATTTCATCGTATTTATTATCTTGTGCCTCATTTCCATTGAACTTATTTCTCAGAATCTCTCGCTGGTGGATGAGATTGAAGATGGTTCGCTTGAGAATATCCATATTGAATGGCTTCACAATATAGGCATCGGCACCTGTTTCCAGACCTTCCAGTTTATCTTCTTCCAAAGTCTTGGCAGTGAGGAGGATAACAGGAATATCATTGGTATTAACATTGTTCTTTACTCTAGAACAGAGGGTATTTCCATCCATCTGAGGCATCATAATATCACTGATGAGAAGAGCTGGACGTATCTGGAGTACAGCACTTAAAGCATCCTTACCATTGTTGAAGCGAGTAATTTCGTAGTTAGTACTCAACTGGGTTTCTAGGTATTGAGCTATCTCATCATCGTCTTCTGCGATGACAATCGCAGGTCGCTTGGAATCTTGCTGAATGGTTGTTTCAGTATCATCCTCTTCCATAACTTCAGCTTCTTCGATATTAATCTCAGAAGGAGTCAATTCTGGCTCGTTTATTTCCTGCTCATCAGTAATGATCTCCTCTGGTTTTAGATGGGCATTGCCAAGAGGCAAGGTAACGATAAAGGTACAGCCTTTGCCATCAGCATTGTTCTTGGCCTCGATGTTACCATAGTGCAACTCTACCAGCGAGCGGGTGAGGTCAAGACCGATGCCTGTACCAATATTTCTGTCATTGGCAGCGGTTGGAGTCTGATAGAAACGATCGAAGATGCGCTTTAATTTCTCTTCTGGGATAGACTCGCCATCATCGCTGATTGAAATCTGCAATTCATTCTCTGTATGAGAGAGTTTGGTGGTTACATTTCCACCTGTAGAGGTGTATTTGAATGCATTGGAAAGAAGGTTTACCAATACTTTGTCGAAATTTCTACGGTCGATCCATACAGGAAGTTTATCGTCGTCGTGCTGGAATACGAAGTCGATTTTCTTATCGGCAGCTTGTTTGGTGAAGAGGGTGTAAACATCCTCGATGAAGGTCACCATATCTGTTTCGCGCATTCTCATAGCCATCAAACCCTTATCAATCTTGCGAAGGTCCATCATCTGGTTGATAAGATGAAGAATACGATCGGCATTTCTGTGCATAATGGTGTAGATGCTATGACGATGTGCATCGTGATCTTCCTTGAGTAACTGGAGCAATGGAGAGATGATGAGGGTCATAGGAGTGCGTATCTCATGACTCATATTCATAAAGAAACGCAATTTTGCCTCACCCATTTCCTCAGCGTGAATATGCTCCTGTAACTGTAGACGGGCCTGCTCTTTAGCACGGCGATGGCGCAGATAACGCCAAATTAGGGTGCCTATAATCAATAGATATACGAGATAAGCCCAAGTAGTGGCATACCAAGGTGCCTTGATGACAATGGTAAACTCTGAGATTTCAGACTCAAAGCGGTCTTTCAATGCTTTTACACGGAAATGGTAGGTTCCAGGAGAAAGACGAGCGAAAGTAAGCTCGTTATGTCCTGTTTGCAGACGTTCCCATGTCTCATTATTGATGCTATATAAATAGGTAATATTCTCTGAGTCCTCGTAGGTCAGTGTTGATAAATGAATGGCGATGGAATTGTCGTCGTGATCAAAGATGAACTTTGTCTTGTTATACACAAGTGAATCGGCTAGCTGTCGATTACCAACCGTCATACCTGAAATCTTAATATTTCCATTCCAAGGACGTGACTTGATATTGGCAGGATTGAACCATGAGATACCACCTGTTCCACCAAAGAGGAAATTGCCATTTGAGGAAATCGTCAATGCTCTGGCACTGAACTCATTACCCTGCAAACCATTGTCGGAGAAGTAACAAACAATGTTGCCTGTCTTTAGGTTTACTCGACTCAATCCATTGCTTGTACTTACCCAAAGCTGGTTCTTATTATCAATACCCATAGCCATGACATCGTTGTTGGCTAATCCATCTCGAGTGGTATAGATCTTATGCTTGTGTGTCTTCAAGTTGTAGCAAGTCAGACCATTATCAGTACCAATCCATAGATTTCCACGTCCATCCTCAAGGGCATGACGGGTAGAACTGCTGTTTTCCAGGCAGTTTACACCAAGGAAATTTAGGAAATCACCTTTCTGAATATCCAGACAGCAAAGTCCGACGGTGGTAGAGATGTAGAGGCGTTTTTCATCCTTTGAAAGATCAAGTCCCTGGATATAATCATTGACCAAACTATTGATTTTTCGATTACTTTCAGCACCTTTCTTCATACGGTATTTTGTAATAGTACCATCTTTATGAAGACAGGTGAGACCTTCTCCCATAGAGGAAATCCACACATCACCATTCTTGCTGCAGGCAAAGCTGAAAACGCTCGACTGACTGCCTAAACCTGCCTTTACAGGATGCCATTCCAAACTCTTGTCAAAGAATCCAAATCCTTCAGCATAAGAACCTGCCCATACTCTTCCCTCTGAATCTTCTTGGAAATTCAGAATGGTAGAAGGAATATTTCCATAGTAGTGGCGAAGCAAATTCATTTGACTGTCAAGTAGGTAGATACCATCCTTGTCGGTTCCCACCCAAATGTGTCCTGACTTATCATAAAGAGTAGCAGAAACACAGTTGGTTCCAATCACATTGGATGTGCCAAGGCGATAACCCATATATCCGAAAGGAATATGATGGGCGCGTTGCATAAATACACCTTTCTGAAGCATTCCCAACCAAACATTGCCACTTCGGTCCTCCAGAATAGAATAAACCTTACTCATATCCAGGTTCATACCCCAGCAATAGTAAGGATTGTTTTTTACCTGATGAGTGACGGGATTATAGACATAGACACCATGGCCATCCGTACCAATATAAATAAGACCTTTCTTATTGATATGGATGCACTCCATATTGCCAACATTTACATCGTTGATGCGCTGGAAGTTGCTTTCATTCTTTTTCTTCAGGTATAGACCCTTGTCTCTCACGCAGATGTAAACATTATCATCCTTGTCAATCCAAATATCTCTCGAGGATGCACTTCTATCTGTATCAGAGAAATATCTGCGGTATTTTCCATTCTTTACGCAAAATACGCCCTGATCTTCGGTAAGCACCCATAGTTGTTGCTGATGGTCTTCAGCAATCTTGGTGATATAGCTAAGTGATTTTAAAATACCTTGTGTGAGTCGCTCAGCCTTGTTAGGATATACTTTCAGAACGCCATATCCTGATGTGCTGGCAAGAATATCGCCATTTTGCAACTGAATGGCACCAGTGACATAGGTACCCACTTCTCTGCCTTTAAGATCGTAGATAGGGATATGATGGAAAGTTCCGCCATCATAATATTGAATACCATTACTTTCAGAAATGTAGAATCTTCCATCTCTAGTCTGCATAATCTTATTGATATAGTTTGTCCTAAGATTACAACTAGGATTTTTTTGATTGTTGAAAGTCTGGAATTGATAGCCGTCAAATCTTGACAGACCATTGCGAGTGGCCAGCCAAATATAACCGTCATGATCTTGGTATACTTGGGAAACATAATTGCTCGGAAGATGAGTATCTGCATTGAACAGTGTGCCCATTTGAGCGTGTAAATCCAAACACAAGAAAAAAGATACTAACAGAAGTATGTGTTTCATGAGATACATTTAGAGCTTTGGTTTTATGCAAAGGTAGCAAATATTTCAGTAAAAACGTCATTTTTTGGAGTTTTTTTTGTTGAAAATGGAACATATACTAAAGTTTTTGTTACATAAAGGGTGGAATTTTTAAAGTATGTGTAACAAATAATAAACTGTCTAAACGTAAAGTTCTTTAATTTTGCAAACGTAATCCTAATACTCGAAAAATTGTTTAGAGTTATTTTTTTATAATGAATAAGTTAGGTTTTAAGCGTTTGTTGTTTTATGCAGTTATGCTAATAGGGGGATCCGAAGCTACGAATACTGCTCCGGGTCCATTCTCTTACCTCTCCAACGTTTTGAGAAATCTGATAAGGAGAGAATTGCTAAGATTGAAAATCAGGACCTCGTTGGGGACGACAGTTATTTCTTTTGCATAAAGAATGCTGTCGATAACCAGCTGAGGGATGCAGACGCTAAAAGGGGGATTTTAATAATGTATCAAATACTGGAAACAGATTAGATAATTAGAAGTAACAATGAAGTTAAGGTTAACAGATTTTTTAGGTTTTGTTTTGTTGCTTATGTTTGCACCAAAGAGTTGGGCAGGCTGCAGCACGTCGATTGAGTGGATGTCTTGTAATGTATTACAAGGCATTCAACATCGGCCTTTCTTGGTTTGCCTTCCTGAAGGCTACGAGAATAGTGCAAAACAATATCCTGTCCTGTATCTTCTTCATGGTGGCGGTTGCGACTACACGCAGTGGGAGGAATTTGGCCATCTCAGTCATGTAGTTGACAGTCTTGTTGAGGCGAAGGCTATAGAACCTATGATTATTGTCTGTCCTCAGGCCAATGATAATGTAATGACTTGGTTTGATGATCCTCGCCGATATTTCGAAACTTATTTCTTTAAGGAACTGGTTCCTTATATCCAAACTCATTATCGCACCTATATAGATAAGGAGCATCGTGCTGTAGCTGGCTTCTCTATGGGTGGTGGTGGCTCTGTGGTATATGGCATTCATCATCCAGAGATGTTCTCTACGGTTTATGCTATCAGTGCTTATTTGCGCCGACAGCCTCTCGATTTCCTCAAGAATGATCCGCTTGGGGAATGGCGCCAGCAGGTGGTAGAGCGTAATAATCCTATCAAGACTGTAGGGGCATCTGATGAAAATCAGCAAAAACAACTGAAATCCATGAAGTGGTTTATCGATTGTGGTAGCCAGGATTTCACCTATCAAGCTAATCAAGACTTTTGTCATGTTCTCGACCAGAAAGGCATCAGTTACCAATATATTCCTAGAGATGGGGCTCATAATTGGGAGTACTGGCGTCCTGCTCTGGCTAGGGCATTAATAAATGTATTTAAATAACCTTTTATGAATCGAAAACTATTATTATCTTTATTATTAAGTAGCTCTGTAACTTCACTATTTGCACAGAATCCGTTTGTGCAGACTCGCTATACTGCTGACCCAGCTCCAATGGTGGATGGGGACACTCTTTATTGTTATGCTGATGTAGATGAGCCAAAGGCAAATTTCTTCTGGATGTATCAATGGAGAATCTATTCTACTACAGATATGGTCAACTGGACCGATCGTGGAGAAGTCTTGGGCTTGAATTCGTTTACTTGGGCGGATGATCGAGCATGGGCTACTCAATGCTGTAAGCGTAATGGCAAGTATTATTGGTATATTTGTGCTCATTCTAAACTGTCGGGTGGTATGGCGATTGGCGTTGCTGTAGCAGATAGTCCTACAGGTCCTTTCCGTGATGCAATCGGCAAACCATTATATGATGATGGTAAATGGGATAATATCGATCCTACTGTTTTGGTGGATGGCGACAAGGCTTACCTTGTTTGGGGTAATCCTGAGATTCATCAAGCAAAACTTAATGATGATATGATCAGTTTTGATGGCGAGGTGACACTTGTTGACCAAAACGAAAAGAGTTTTGGCGCTCCTTCTCCTGCAAAACGCGAAAAAGATAAGAAATATGTGGATATCTATACCGAGGGACCTTGGTTGGCTAAGCAGGGCAAGAACTATTATTTGCTTTATGCTGCTGGTGGTGTGCCTGAGCATATTGCTTATTCAATGAGCAAGAAACCTTTAGGTCCTTGGACTTATAAGGGTACTATTATGCCACAGCTCAATTCCACTCAATCTTTTACAAATCATTGTGGAGTGGTAGATTTCAAGGGCCATTCCTATTTCTTCTATCATACAGGTAACCTTCCTGGTGGTGGCGGCTTCGACAGAAGTATGGCTGTAGAGGAATTCCAATATAATAAGGATGGAAGCATTCCGGAAATTCTTCCAACAAAGGAGGGTGTTAAACCTATCGGAACTTTGAATCCATATCGACTTGTAGAGGCTGAGACAATGGCTTTCTCTAAAGGTTTGTCAACCGACCAGAATCTTAAGGATGTGTATGTGTCTGAGGTGAACGACAGTGACTGGATGAGTGTTCGAGAGGTTGAGTTTGGTGATAAGACTCCTAAATCTATTCGTGTTGCTGCAGCATCTGCAACTCAGGGTGGCATCATCGAAGTCCATTTGGACGGCTTAAAAGGACAGAAGATAGCAGAAATTCAAGTATCGCAGACTGGCGCTTGGGAAAACTGGCAGCAATTCAATGCCTCACTTTTAGCATCCGTTACAGGAAAGCATGATATCTTCTTCCTGTTCCGAGGTCAGAAGGGACGAAAACTGATGAACCTGAATAATTGGCGGTTCGAATTCTAACGACTAAATCATCTAATAATCTAATAATACTTTATGTTAAGAAAACTATGTTTATCATTTGTCCTGCTTCTATCGACTGTGGTCTGCCGAAGCGGGGCAAAAGAAGTTATTCCACTCCACGTGGATGGAAGATACTTCAAGGATCCTGCAGGAAATGTAGTGAACCTTCATGGATTTGGACAAACCTACAGTCCATGGTTTAACGAAGAAGGCAAAAGGTGGAGTAATTATGATGTTGATGCCTGTTTGAAATATAACCAGGGATTGATAGACAAAATTATTGCTGCCGATTTTAAGATGGATTTTGTGCGTCTGCACATGGATCCATATTGGAGTAATACTCCTGGTGTTCAGACGACAGGTGAGAGTGATATCCACGCCTTCGACTTCAATCGTTTCAAGAAATATCTTGCCGAGGTGTTTATCCCTATGGTAAAGTATATTTCCGGTAAGGGTATGTATGTGGTAATGCGCCCACCTGGTGTGTGTCCAGAATATATCAGCTTGAATGATGCCTATCAGAAATATTTGCTGAAGGTATGGAATTATGTTTCTCAGCAACCTGAGTTGAAGGATAATCCTGCTGTGATGTATGAGTTGGCAAACGAGCCTATAAAATTCACAGTTACTCAGGGTAAATCTGAGTCTGAGGAGATGACAGCCTATATGCAGGCCATTGTGGATATCATCCGTCAGCATTGCGACAATATTATTTTGGTTCCAGGCTTGGGTTATCAGGCTTCTTATTCAGGTTTCTTTGAATGTCCTATTCAAGGAAAGAATATTGGTTTTGCTGTTCATTGCTATCCAGGTTTCTTTAACGGAGCACATGATAGTTCTACCGAGGTTTTAATTGATTATGAGAAATTCAGAAATGGATGGCGCAATCAAGTAGGACCTGCTTCTATGATAGCTCCAATTATGGTAACAGAGATGGATTGGGCGCCTGCAAAGTATAAGTCATCATGGGGTAAGGCTTTTACCGGAACAGTTGGTGATAATGGCTTTGGTGCTAATTTCAAGCAGATTACCGATGATGATGGTAATGTGAGCTGGATGCTTTTCACTAGTCCTGATATTCTTGCTAGATACGATAATGTACCAGCTTCTGCTAGTAACACTACAATTCTCAATGATCCTGAGGCTTGCGTATGGCCAGTATGGCATTGGTTCCAGGATTATGCCAAGACCTATTATCCTTCTTATGAGAAGTATGAGCAGACTTTGGTAAATCCATATAAGCGCCAGACTTCTGATTTCTTCCCATTAACAAAGGAGGGCTTTAATCCAAATATTTGGGAGACTGGTTCTTTTGATGAGACAACAGGAACGTTGGTTACTGGTGCTTATGGTTTTGGAGGATGGGAATATCCACTTAGTGTTGATTTCTCTGGTTATAAATATCTCGTCGTAGAACTGAATAGTGTTCAGAATTGTAATGCTTCTTTCCGCATTTTTGATAGAAGTGGTTATTTTACTAAAGCTGCTATGTATGATTTTGGTAATAAGACCAGATTAGTTGTTGATTTGCAGAATATGAAGCGAGATGGTTCTTCCGATCTTCTGATAACTTCTCATATTTACAGAGTGGGTATTTGGAGTTATGGCGGAAAACCAATCAGTATCAAGAAAGTATATTTGAGCAATGATGGAACTACAGAGGCTCCAACAGGTATTGAGAAGGTGACATCTGCTGATACCTATAATAATAAGGTATATAATTTGAAAGGTCAGGTTGTTGGTAATTCTTCTGATGCAAAATCTCTTCCTAAGGGAGTTTATATCATGAATCATCGTAAGTTTATTGTAAAATGATGAAAGCCTCAAATACAATAAAGAAATTCTTATCTGCCGTAGGCGTTGGTTTGCTTGTTGCCATGCAGCCAACTGCCTATGGCAGTGCTTGTGCTCAGGGTTTAACTGTTAAGAATCCAATGTTATGGGCGGATGTTCCTGATCCTGATGTCATTCGAGTGGGAGATACTTTCTATCTGGTATCTACTACCATGCATCTGATGCCAGGTGCTCCAATTATGGCAAGTAAGGATTTTAAGCATTGGAAGACCATTAGTTATATCTTTGATAAACTCACCGATTCTCCTAAATATAATATGGAGAATGGTACGTCTGTTTATGGAAGGGGCCAGTGGGCTACATCCCTGAAGTATCACAAGGGTAAATTCTATGCTTTATTTGCTCCGAACGATAATCCAGGTGGCGAAACCTATATTATGGAGTCTAAGGATGCGGTGAAATGGGATTTGGTTTCCCGTCTTCCTCATTTCCATGACGCTTCTCTCTTCTTCGATGATGATAATCGTGTCTATGTTTTCTATGGCAATGGAAGTGTAATCGAGTTGAATGAAGACCTGAAGAGTGTAAAGCAGGGTGGCTTGAACAAACTTCTTTTCCAGCGTGATGCCGAGGAAACTGGTTTGCTGGAAGGTAGCCGTATGATCAAGAAAGATGGCAAATATTGTCTTCTGATGATTTCCTGGCCTGCAGGAAAGCCTCGCCGCCAGTTGTGCTATCGTTCAGATAGTCTTACGGGTAGTTGGGAAAAGAAGGTTATCTTGGAATCTCAGTTTGGTGGTTTCCCTTATGTAGGGCAAGGTACCATTGTAGATGGCCCTAATGGAGAATGGTATGGTGTAATTTTCCAGGATCGTGGAGGTGTAGGTCGTGTGCTTACCTTGAATCCATGTCAGTGGAAAGATGGTTGGCCAATGTTGGGTGACGAGAACGGAAAGGTTCCTGCTACATTATCCTTAAATCTTCCAGAAGGAAAGGGCTTAGTGCAGTCGGTTGTTGGCAATGAGGAGTTTGATGAGTTTGAGCATCCAAGTGAATTGTTCCTTCATAACTGGGAATGGAATCACAATCCTGTGGATGAGGCATGGAGCTTATCCGAAAGAAAAGGATGGCTTCGTTTGAAGACTTCTCAAATATCTTCCAACGGACTTTTCTCTGCTCGAAACACAATCTCTCAGCGAATGGAGGGTCCTGCATGTTCTGGTATCGTGAAGTTGGATATCTCTCACATGCAGAATGGCGATCGTGCAGGTTTTGCTGTTTTCCAGAATGAGGCAGGTCTGCTTCAGATTCGCAAGGATAACAATAAATGTTATTTGGAAGTTGTGCATGATACTCTGGCATTGTCTAGAGATAAGAATATTGAAAAGAGTTTTTCATCCGTTCTCTCTTCTTCAAAATTGAAGGCAAAAATTGTCTATTTGAAAATCGAGGCAGATTTCCATCCGGGCAAGGATATTGCTCGCGGATTTTATAGTTTGGATGGTAAAAAATGGACAAGGATCGGAACAGATTTCAGCATGAAATATGACTACCGTCGTATGTTTATGGGGTCACGATTTGCAATTTACAATTACGCAACACAAGCCAAAGGAGGCTGGATAGACGTTGATTATTTCCACTATACAAAGGAAGAATAGTGTAATTGTAACATTTCATAAAGTTTGTGTAACATTTCTAAATATATTAATGCAAGGGTTTAGATACCTTTGTGCGGTAAATAAACCAAAATAAATCTAATAATCAAAAAATGAAACAAGCTAGTAGACTTTTTCAGTTCATTTCCGTGCTTGTTGTGATGTTGCTTATGTCGTTCACGGCGTCAGCACAAACAACAGTACGAGGAAGTGTAGTTGATGACGGAGGCGAACCGCTTATTGGTGCATCTGTTGTCATGAAGGGTAATCCGAGTGTTGCTGCGGTAACGGATTTGGATGGTAACTTTGTGTTACATGTTCCAACCAACAAGGCAACTCTTCGAATTACCTATGTTGGTATGATCGACCAGGAAGTTAAAGTTGTTCCGGGAAAGCCGGTAAATGTAACTCTCTTGAGTGATGCCAATACGCTTAACGAGACCGTCGTTGTCGGTTATGGTCAGCAGAAGAAAGCTTCTGTTGTTGGATCTATTACCCAAACAACAGGTAAGGTGTTGGAGCGTGCCGGAGGTGTCAGCAGTCTTGGTGCAGCTTTGACAGGTAACCTTCCTGGTGTGGTAACTATGTCTTCTACAGGTATGCCTGGTGAGGAGGATCCTAAGATTGTTATCCGTGGTGTCAGCAGTTGGAACAATTCTAATCCTTTGATTTTGGTGGATGGTATTGAGCGTCCAATGAGCAGTGTTGAAATTAGCTCTGTTGCTAATATTTCTGTACTGAAGGATGCGAGTGCTACTGCCGTTTATGGTGTACGTGGTGCTAACGGTGTAATCTTGATTACAACTAAGCGTGGTGCAGAGGGTCCTGCTAAAATTGAGGTTGGTATGAACATGACCGTAAAGACTGCAAGTAAGTTGCCTGGTGTTATGCGTTCTGCTAATGCACTTTCATTGCGTAATCAGGCTGCTGAGCATGAGTTAGGTTTGACTCCTGAAAGTTGGGGTAAGATGACTTCTGCTGATTTGTTGGAGAAGTTCCGTAATCCTGCTAATCTTGAAGAGTCAGAGCGCTATCCAGATGTAGACTGGCAGAAGGAAGTATTCCGTGATCATGCGATGGCTTACAACCCTCATATTAATGTTAGTGGTGGTACTAAATTTGTGAAGTACTTTGCAAATGTCGATTACCTTCACGAGGGTGACCTTTTCCGTCAGTGGGATAATAATCGTGGATACAAGGCAGGATATGGTTTTGATCGTATTAACTTCCGTTCTAATCTCGACTTCCAGTTCACTAAGACTACTTTGCTGAAGGTTGGTTTGGCAGGTTCTCATGGTGTTCGTAAGGGTCCTTGGGGAACAGCAACAGGTTCTTTTGGTGAGTCTCAGTTATGGCAGGCTGCTTATAGTGCATCTCCAGATTTCTTCTTGCCACGTTATTCTGATGGTTCATGGGGTTATTATGCTGCAAATGCGCAGGGAGCTCCTAACTCTGTTATGAGCTTAGCACTCTCTGGTGCAGAGAAGCATACTAATACACGCATTAACACAGACTTTACTCTTGAGCAGAAATTGGATTTCATTACCAAGGGCTTGAAGGCAACTGGTATTGTTTCTTGGGATAACCAGTTTACTGAGGAACAACGTGGTATTAATGACCTTTATCATGATGCTCAGCAGAAGTGGATTAATCCAGAGACAGGAGTAGCTTCTTATAAGAATGCAGCTGATGGAAAAACAAACTTTGATTTCCAGGAAGGTATTCTATGGAGTGTAGCTGGTGGTTCTGTAAATAATGGAGAAACAATTCGTAACTTGACTTATCAGTTACAACTTGACTGGGCACGTACATTTGATTTGCATGAAGTTTCAGCAATGGGTGTTTTCAAACGTTCTGAAAACGCAAAAGGTTCAAAATTCCCATTCTATCGTGAGGAATGGGTAGCTCGTGTTACCTATAATTATGCTGGTCGTTACTTTGCTGAAGTCAATGGTGCTTATAATGGTTCCGAACAGTTTGGTGATAATTATAAGTTTGATTTGTTCAAGTCTTTTGGTCTTGGCTATATGATCAGTGAAGAGAAGTTCTTCAAGCCACTGAAAAAGTATGTGGATATGTTGAAATTTAAATATAGCTATGGTGAAACTGGTGACGATGCAGCTAATACAAATTTTGGCCGTTGGTTGTATGCAACTCAGTGGAAGTATGGCAACACCATCAAAAATGGCCTTTACGAAGATAACAGCCCATATACTTGGTATAAGGAACTAACAATAGGTAACCAAGATCTTCATTGGGAGAAATCTAAAAAGCATAATTATGGAATTGAATACGGTTTCCTAGGTGGATTAATTACAGGTAACATTGATTTCTTTACTGATTATCGTAGAGATATTATTATAGATGGTGGTAGTCGTGCCATTCCATCATATTTTGGCGCAAATGCTCCTGTAGCCAATTTAGGTTCTGTAGATACAAAAGGTTATGAAATAGAAGTTCGCCTTAGCAAGAATTTTGGTGGTCATC
The DNA here is from genome assembly GCA_905236815.1 of uncultured Prevotella sp. Taxonomy (GTDB): domain Bacteria; phylum Bacteroidota; class Bacteroidia; order Bacteroidales; family Bacteroidaceae; genus Prevotella. Next base: position 17,126 of record CAJOPE010000021.1, read on the forward strand.
ATGTTTATGCTAACTTTAGTATGACTCATGCTGAAAATATGGTTAAGGAGGCTGATGATGCACAATTGCTACAAGGTTATTTGAAGAAAGTTGGCTATTCAATCAATCAGGATCATGCGTACCTTACAACAGGTTTTGCTAATACTTGGGATCAAGTCTATGCCATTGCTCCAAATGACAAGATGACTGATACTCAGAATCTTCCAGGTCAGTATACTGTTATTGACTATAATGGTAATGGTAAAATTGACCAACGTGATGATAATGTACCTTATGGTTATACTGATACCCCTCAGAATACTTACAATGCTACTCTTGGCTGGGATTGGAAGGGATTCAGTGCTAGAGTTCAGTTCTATGGCGTGAATAATGTAAACCGTTATGTAGGTTTCAATTCATTGGGTAAGAATTCTGATACAGTTTATGATGAGGGTTCTTTCTGGACAGCAGATAATCTGAATGCTGATGCACCAATGCCTCGTATAATTTCTACACCTGATTACTATGAGGGAACTCGTTTTCACTATGATGGTAGCTTTATCCGTCTGAAGACAGCTGAGCTTTCTTATACCTTTACTCAGAACTGGGTAAAGAGCCTCGGTTTGAACACAGTTCAGATTTATGCTAATGGTAACAACCTCTGGGTATGGAGCCGTATGCCTGATGACCGCGAAAGCAATTATGCAGGTACTGGTTTGGCTTCTCAGGGTGCATATCCAACTGTTAAGCGATTCAACTTAGGTATTAAAGTCAATTTGTAATTCGCACAAAAATGAAAAAAATAAATCGATATATAGGAATGATGTTCAGCGTGGTGGCTCTTGGTTTGGGCTTCACAAGCTGTACGGATTATCTGGAGAAAGCACCTGAAAGTAATATATCTGCTACAGATGCTTTCAAGAACTTTAAAAACTTCCAGGGATTTACAGAGGAACTTTACAACTGTATTCCTGAGTTTGATAAAGGCTATTGGACCAACTCTTGGAACTGGGGTGAGGATGAGATCATGAATTCTACCACCAACTATCATATGTGTTATAAGGTAGACCAGGGTGATTTCTGGGGTTGGCAGTCAGGCTATGATGGTTGGCAGTCTGGCTTTATGGATCGTAATGGTTTTGATCCAAGTGGTGACCGTTTCAAGCATTCATTGGTTCCTGGTTGCTGGTATGGTATCCGTAAGGCCAATATGGGTCTTGCTAATCTGGATAAGTTTATTGGAACAAAGGAAGAAAAAGAACTCTTGGAAGGTCAGTTATATTTCTTCCGTGGTTGGTTCCACTTCCAGTTGATGAAGTATTTTGGTGGTATACCTTATATTAATGAAGTACTTCCTTCTGGTCAGAAACTAACCTTGCCTCGTATGGATTATGATACTGTAGCAGATTCTGTTGCAAGAGATTTCCGAAAAGCAGCTGACTTGCTTCCAGTTGATTGGGATGCAACTACTCCTGGTCGTGCTACCTCAGGCAAAAATCAACTCCGTGTTACAAAACTTGCTGCTTTAGGTTATTTAGGTAAGGATTTGCTTTATGCAGGTAGTCCTTTGATGAATAAGACTGTTCATGGCAAGGCTGAATACGATGAGGCTTATTGCAAACGTGCTGCAGAAGCTTTTGGTGAAGCTCTTTCTCTGGTTGAAAGCGGTTCTACAGGTTATGGTCTGCTTCCTTTTGACCAGTACTCTCAGAACTTCTATACCATGGACCAGAATGGTAAGATTGCTGGTCAGACAAAGGACAACTCTATCACAGAGGCTGTCTTCCGTGGTCCAGACTATGGATGGAATGATACCAACTGGGGTGTAAGTAAACAGTTCTTTGCTTGTTGTGCAGATATGAACAATGGTGGTGTACTCACTACTCCTACAGCCAACTACGTAAACTACTATGGTATGGCAAATGGTCTTCCTTTGGATGATCCAGATTCAGGTTTTGACCCAACCCATCCTTGGAAAGGACGTGATCCTCGTTTCTACAATGATATCCGTCATGATGGTGAGAAATTGATTAAGGGAACTTTGAGTGGTGATCAGGAGAAATACCGTTATGCTGATCTGCAGACAAACGGATTGTATCGTGATGCTGATAAGGGTAGCCGAACAGGTTACTTGCTCTATAAGTTCATTGACAATTCTTGTAATAAAGTTGACGACGGCTATGGTTGGAGTCATCATTTCAATATTCATCTTCCTTGGATGCGTTTGGCAGATATCTATCTGATGTATGCAGAGGCTGTAGCTGAGGGAACAGGAAATCCAAACGGATCAGTAAAATGTCCTCTTACTGCAGTTCAGGCAGTAAACAAGGTTCGCACCCGTGCTGGTGTTGCTGATCTGGCAGAAAAGAATACAGCTTCACTAGAGCTTTTTATGAAAGAACTTCGTCGTGAGCGTGCTGTTGAGCTTTCTTTTGAGGGTCATCGTTTCAACGACCTTCGTCGTTGGTTACTTTTGGATAAGGAACCATACAATAAGAAGACTTCTCAGGAATTCAAGGTGGTCAATCTCGACAAGAATAATCCAAATGATGAAGAAGTTTCAGGATTCAGTGAGAAATTAATCCTTACACGTAATTTCTCCGAGAAGCACTATTGGTTGCCACTGAAGGTGAGTGATACTAGCTTATATCCTGAATTTAGTCAAAATCCTGGATGGTAATATTCAGGTGAAAGAATAAATGAATATTGAAAAAAGAAAAATCATGATTACCAGAAATAAACATATAAAGAAAGGCTACCGCAAGGCTTGTCTTGGATTGGGCCTCTTCCTGCTCTCCCTCCCTGTCGGAGCACAGCAGGTGGCTGATACTGCCAAGGTGAATGTGGCATTTGGTACAAAGGCCAAGTCTGAGCTGATGGGTGGCGTGTCTGCTATTGATATGGTAGATCTTACCGACAAGAACTTTGATACTAGTATTCAGAATAATCTGTCTGCTTATGTAAGCGGTATTCAGGATGGAAGTTTCTTGGTTTTGGTGGATGGCGTGCCACGTGACGATAATAATGTATTACCTTCAGAAGTTGCCCAGGTAACTTTCCTGAAGTCGGCTGCTGCTGTTGCTCTTTATGGTAGCCGTGCTGCAAAAGGTGCAATTTTGATTACTACAAAGCGAGGACACAATGATGGCTTGAAAGTTACTGTTCGTGGTAATGCAAGTACTTTTGTACCAAAGGAGTATCCTACTTACCTAGGTGCTGCTCAGTATATGTCCTTGTACAATGAGGCACGCAAGAATGATGGCCTGAGTGCTTCCTTCACTGATGAGCAGATTTATAACTACGCCTCAGGAAAGAATCCTTATCGTTATCCAGATGTAAACTTCTTCTCAAAAGATTATTTGAAGAAGTCATACCAACGTTATGATGGCAATATTGAACTTGAAGGTGGTGGCAAGTTTGCACACTTCTATTCTAATATTGGTTACTATCATATTGGTGACCTTATTAATTTTGGTGAAGGAAAGGATAATTATACAAGTCGCTTGAATGTGCGTGGTAATATAGATATGCGACTGAATGACTGGATTTCCGGCTTTGTAAATGCCAATGCTACTTTTTACGACCAGCGTAGGGATGCAGCATATTTCTGGTCTCAGTCTGCTACCTTGCGTCAGGTTGAAGAATTCCCATTGACTCCGTTAATCCCTATTGAGTATGTAAATCCTGCTGTTGGTTCTATCCAGGATTATATCAAAAATAGTAACTATGTTATTGATGGTAAGTATCTGTTGGGTGGTACTCAAGCTCATAATACCAATCCATTTGCAGGAATGTATGCTGGTGGTTATGAAACATCCACTTCTCGTCAGTTGCAGTTTGATGCTGGTTTCAATTTTGACTTGAATAAAGTGCTGGAAGGATTGAAGTTTAGTACACAGATGGCTATTGACTATAAGGGTAAGTATTTAACCTCATTAACACCAGATAATTATGCCACCTACGAGGCTACATGGAGCAATATGAACGGAAAGGATGAGATCATTGGTCTTACCAAATATAAGAATGATGAGCGTGATGGAACGCCAAAAATTAGTAATTCTTCTCATACCCAGACCACATTCTTCTCTGCTCAGTTTGATTATACACGTGAGTTTGGTGACCACAACTTAGCAGCAACACTTCTTGCCCATGGCTATCAGATCAACAACTCTGGTGAGTATCATCATGTTAGTAATGCCAACCTTGGTTTGGATATTAATTACAACTTTGCCAAGAAGTATTATGCAGATTTAACTCTGGCTGCTATCCATAGTGCAAGATTGGCAGAAGGTCATCGTGAGGCTATTAACCCAGTAGTTTCTTTGGCATGGGATCTCAAGAAAGAAGATTTCCTGAAGGATACCAAGTGGTTGAGTGGCCTGAAACTGAACACATCCTATGGTGTACTCAATGAGGATCTCGATATTGCAGACTATTATATGTATGATGCAATCTTCACTGCTACTGGTACATGGTGGGGATGGAGCGAAAGCGCCAACGCTATGCAGACTTCTGATTCTCAGCGTGCAGTCAACAACGACCTTGATTTTATTAAGCGCAAGGAGTTCCGCATTGGTTTGGATGCAAACTTGTGGGATGGTCTGATTAAGTTGAATGCCAACTATACTCACTTGAACATAGAAGGCTTGATAACTACACCAGAGGCAATCTATCCTAGCTATATGCATACCTACTATCCAGTTTCTTCCTATATTCCAAACATCAACTACAACAATCAGAGCAGAGATGCTTTTGATTTCCAGATTGATGCACACAAGAACTTTGGAGAACTAGATGCAACGCTGGGTGTTACCGGTATGTATGTTACAGCAAAGAATACAAAAGTAAGTGAGTTGGCGGAATATGACTATCAGAAGTCAGAAGGTCAGTCAACAAGTGCTATCTGGGGTTATAAGTGTCTTGGCTTCTTCCAGGATGCTGAGGATGTAGCAAACAGTCCAAAGATCAATAATACCACAAAACCTGGTGATTTGAAATATCAGAACATGAATGGTGATGATAAAATTGACAGTAAGGATATGGTTGTTCTGGGACAGTGGAATCCTGATTTCTATCTGGGTATGAACCTTACTCTTAAGTATAAGGGCTTTACTTTCTTTATGAATGGTACTGCTAACTTTGGCGGTATGGGTGTAAAGAACAATTCTTATGAGTGGTGTTATGGTGACAGCAGATATTCAGATGTCGTTTTAGGTCGATGGACTCCAGAAACTGCAGCTACAGCTACTTATCCACGATTGACAACTCAGGGTAGTGAATTAAATTTCGTAACTTCTGATTTCTGGACATACAGCACGAATGCTTTCCGCTTGAACAAGGTACAGCTCACTTATGACCTTCCTTCAAAACTATTTGATGGTAAATGGTTGAATGGTGCTTCTGTTTATGTAAGCGGTACTAGTCTTCTTACAATCGCCAAGGAACGCAAGTACATGGAAACAAATGTTGGTGCATCTCCACAGTGCCGTGGCTACAATCTTGGTGTAAAGGTAAACTTCTAAAGTAAACAACAATGAAAAAGAAAAATATAAAATATCTCTTTTTGGTAGCAGCGCTGGGAGCAACCTTTACTTCCTGTGATGACATGTTTGAGCCAGCCATTGAGAACAACCTTGGTCTTGACTACATGTACGACCATCCTAGTTATGCTGAGGGTGTATTGGGAAATGCTTATACTCGTATTCCATGTGGAAGTTTCCCTTTCAGCGAGGTTGGTACCGATGATGCTGTAACTAATAATTCAGACAATAACTGGCGTAAGGCAGCTGCAGGTGCATGGACTTCTAACAACAATCCAACAGAGCGTTGGCGTGATTGTCGTGCTGCTATTATGTATATCAATTTGTTCTTGAGTAATGCCAAGCAAGTAAAATGGGCAGATGATCCTATTGCTGCAAAGATGTATTGTGATCGCGAAATGGGTGAAGCCTATGGCTTGCGTGCTATGTTTATGTATTACCTGCTTCAGGCTCATGGTGGTTATGATGAAAATGGTCAGTTGTTGGGCGTTCCTATTGTCACTACTGTTGAGGGAGCTGGTGTAGACTATAATATCCCACGTAATACATTTAAACAATGTATGGATTCAATCTATCGCGATTGTGATAGAGCATTAGAACTGCTTCCTGTTAAGTATGCTGATTTGGGTGAAGATAACTCTCTCGTACCAGAAAAGTATAAGAGTATCAATGCTACATTCCAACAGTATAACCGTGTATTTGGAGGTAAGTTCAATGGCCGTATGGACGGTGCTATTGTAGAGGCTTTCCGCAGCAAGGCAGCCTTGCTGGCAGCCAGCCCTGCTTTCAGCGACCAGTCTGGTACTAACTATGAGCAGGCTGCCGACTATTCAGCTCAGGTGCTCGATCGTATCAATGGTGTAAAAGGTATGGATCCTAAGGGATGGACATGGTTTTCAAATACAAGCATCATTGAAGGTTTAAAAGATGGTAGCAATGAAGCTGAAGTTCTTTGGCGTGGTGAGAAAGCTTCTAACAATGACTGGGAAACTGATAACTATCCACCTTCTTTGTATGGTAAGGGTCGTATCAATCCAACTCAGAATTTTGTAGATGCTTTCCCAATGGCAAATGGTGAGCCTATTACAGAAAACGGAAGTGGCTATGTTGCAACCAATCCTTATGCTGGTCGTGACCCTCGTTTGGCTACCTATGTACTTTACAATGGTGGTCAGGCTGGTGTGAACAACACTGTTATCAACACTCAGGCTGATGGTACAACTCGTGATGCCCTTGATGCTGTTCAGGGTTCTTCTACACGTACCGGTTACTATTTGAAGAAACTCCTTCGTCAGGATATTAACCTGGATCCATCAGTCAATTCAAAGCAGTTCCACTATACTCCACGCATCCGCTTCACCGAGATCTTCCTCAACTATGCTGAGGCAGCCAATGAGGCTTGGGGCCCTAAGGGTGCAGGTACTCATGGATATAGTGCTTACGATGTTATCAAGGCAATCCGTAGCCGTGCTGGTGTAGGCACAGGTGATGAGGGTGACAAGTATCTTGAGAAGTGTGCAGAAAGCAAGGAGTTGATGCGCGAACTTATCCGTAATGAGCGTCGTATCGAACTTTCTTTTGAAGGTTTCCGTTTCTGGGATCTTCGCCGTTGGAAGGCACCACTTAATACTGAGGTTCAAGGTATGAAGATTACAACAGATGCCCTTGGAAACACTCTCTATGCTCCATTCAAGGTTGAAGAGCCTCGCTCTTTCAAGGAGTTTATGTACTATGGTCCTATTCCTTACTCTGAGTGCTTGAAGTTTAGTAATCTTCAGCAGAATAAGGGCTGGTAAACGTGAAATGCTTAATTAGACGAAAAAATGAAAACAAGAGTTATGAAATTCATGAAAATTAAATCAATATTTACAGGAATCCTGGGAGCTATGCTCCTGGGAACTGTAACCTCTTGCCATAACCAGGATGTCGAGTTTGATGATTACGATTATCAGACTGTATATTTTGCTCACCAGCAAGTGGTTCGTCCTCTCTTCTTGGGTACTAATATCTTCCCAAATGAGGATGATAACAACCATCAGTTCCAGGTTTATGTTACACTGGGTGGCATTTGGAAGAATAGTAAGGATCGTAAAGTAGAAGTTAAGGTTGATAATGATATTATTGCAGGAAAGAATATCTCTAAGGTTGCTGTGAATGGAACAACTGATCCAACAGCAGAGCTTATTCCTATGCCAAGTAATTATTACGAGCTTCAGAATACTACTGTGACAATTCCATCAGGCGATATGATGGGTTCTGTAAAGGTGAAGTTGACTGACGCTTACTTCAATGATGCTAAGTCTACTAAGATCACTTATGTATTGCCTTTGCGTATCGTAAGTGCTGAGGATTCTATTCTGAAAGATAAGGATTATATCCTCTATGCTGTGAAGTTGCACAATAAGTATGATGGCGTTTGGTTGAAGGAAGATAAGTCAAAGGCAAGCGTAGAGAAGTATCCTTTCTTTAATATTTATTCAACTACACTCAATCAGGTGAAGTATGAAAGCGAGAATGGTGATCTTCTTCTTACTTTTGATGGCAATGATAATTGTACAATATCTTCTGCTAAAGACGGTGTAACTGTTGAGGGAACAGGTAAGTGGACTTTTGAAGGTGCCGGAAAGGCATGGGGTGACAGAAATCGTGACCAGATGGATCTGAGCTATACTGTTACTGCTGCTGATGGTACAAAGAAATCATACACAGAGAAGTTGATTTCCCGTGACAGAGGTACTGATAATAGAGCATTGTATTTTACATACTCTGAATAATTATTGATAATATCATGAAGAAATTAAATATGATTATGGCGGCTTCAGCAGCATTACTGCTGACCGCCTGTGCAGATACAGATATTCCAGGCTTCAGCTTTGATGAACCAACATCAATGTTTAAGCAGGATACTATTAATGCATATGGTCCTTTGAAGAGTTATGTGGATCGTGCGAAATATCCTACCTTCAAGATGGGTGGTGCAACTTCTGCTGCTCCTTTCAACGAGTTGGGACAGGTTTATGCTTTGGATAAGGACAACTATGAAGAAGTTGTTACAGGAAATGCTTTCAAGTATGCTTCTGTTGTAAAGGATGATGGATCTATGGATTTCTCTACTATTACAACTTTCGTATCCAATGCGACTGGTGCTGGCTTGAGCGTGTATGGTCACACTTTGGTATGGCATTCACAGCAGAACAATAAGTATTTGAATAGTTTGATTACTGACCCTAATGCTGCTAACTATGTATTGCATTTGCATACAGATGAGGCTAAGGGGAATATATGGGATTATTCGGCAACATTAGCTTTGAATGGTACATTGGCTAAGGATGGTGAGTACACTGTAATGATGAGAATCAAAACCTCAACTCCTGATTATACACTTACCTGCTGGCCTTCAAAGAATGGCGGTAATACACAGTATTGGCCAACTCCTTCTATTGTCAGCAATGGTACTGGCTGGACCAAGATTAAGACATCTTTCAAGGCTAGTCAGGATATTGACCAGTTAGGCTTTGAGTTTGGTACCTATGCAGGTGATATCTATATTGATGATGTATCTGTACAAGATGCAAATGGCAAGGAATATTGCGACAATGGTACTTTTGATGAGGGTACAGATGGTTGGAGTAAGCCTAGCTGGATAACCTATGACTTCAAGCGTGAGACTGATCCAGATCAGGGCGCAGGCGCAGGTGGCTTTACACCAGAAATGAAGGCTGATACTCTTAAATGGGCTATGAACAACTGGATCAAGGGTATGATGAATGCTTGTGATGGTAAAGTTCAGGCTTGGGACGTTGTAAATGAGCCAATGTCAGATGCAGCTCCTAATGAGTTGAAGACTGCTGGTCGTGATGGTGACCCTAAGACCAACTTCTACTGGCAGGATTATATGGGCAAGGATTATGCACGTGTAGCAATCAAACTTGCTCGTGAGGCTGCTGGAAGCACTCCATTGAAGTTGTTCATCAATGACTATAATCTGGAAGCTGCCTACAACGATAACGCTAAGTGCAAGGGCTTGATTGAAATGATCAAGTACTGGGAAAGTGATGGTGTTACCAAGATTGATGGTATCGGTAGCCAGATGCACGTAACTTATAGTATGAATCCTGCAACTCAGGCAAGAAACCAGGAGGCTTATGTTAATCATCTGAAGCTTCTTGCTGCAACAGGCAAGCTTATTCGTCTTTCTGAGTTGGATATGGGTATTGCTGATGCAGAAGGTAATACTATCCACACAGCTGATGTTACTCCAGAGCAGCATCAGGCAATGGCGAACTACTATAAGTTCATCGTAGAACAATATCTTAAGATCATCCCTCCTGCTCAGCAGTATGGTATCACCAACTGGGGTGTTACCGACAGTCCTAAGAATAGCGGCTGGAGAGCTGATGAGCCTATCGGTCTCTGGGATGCTAATTACAACCGCAAGCCAGCTTATAAAGGCTTTGCCGATGGCTTGGCTGGTAAGTAATTGCTTTAAGATTTCATGAAAACTGAAACATAGCATTTCATGAATATCATTTCATGAATTTTGGTTTTATAGTTGAGGCTGCGTCGTGAGATGCGGCCTCAATTCCAAAACAGATATTTATTATCATTATCGAATATATGAAAAAATTACTTTTATCTTCTTTCCTTGTAGCTATGGGCTTGCATGCTAATGCACAGCTGGCTACTTTCAAGTACTTCGAATACGAAGGTAATGACTCTCGTTTCGACAAGAACATTGACACTAAGAAACAGTACTACAATCCGATTCTCTCGGGTTTTTATCCTGATCCTTCTATCTGTAGAAAGGGTGACACTTACTATTTGGTGAATTCTTCTTTCTCTTTCTACCCAGGCATTCCTGTTTCTACCAGTAAGGATCTCATCCACTGGAAACCTTCTGGTTTCGTTCTTGATCGTCCTGAGCAGTTGCCACTGAAACACCAGAATATCTCTGGCGGTATCTTTGCGCCTGCCATTACCTACAATGAGAAGAACCAGACTTTCTACATGATTACTACCAATGTGGGTGCTGGTAACTTCTTTGTTAAGTCGAAAGACCCTTCTAAGGGCTGGAGCAATCCTATCTATCTTCCTAAGGTGGATGGTATTGACCCTTCTTTCTTCTTCGACAAGGACGGAAAGGGATATATTGTTCACAATGGTCCTGTTGATGGAGGTGCCGACTACGAGGGTCAGCGTGCCATCCGTATCTTCCGCTTTGATGTGGAGGGCGACAGCATCATTGGTACTTACAAGCAGATTGTAAGAGGTGGTACTCACGTTCAGGAGAAACCAATCTGGATTGAGGGCCCTCATCTCTACCGTATTGGCAAGTATTACTATCTGATGTGTGCAGAGGGTGGTACCTGTGACCAACACAGTGAGGTGATCTTCCGTGCAAAGAACCCTATGGGTCCATGGGAGGAGAATCCTAATAACCCTATTTTAACACAGCGTACAGGCGTAGATCCTAACCGGCCTGACATTGTTACCAGCACAGGTCATGCCGACCTCATACAGAGCAAGAATGGCGACTGGTGGGCTGTATTCCTGGGTTGTCGTCCTTACGAGGATGATTTCTACAACACAGGTCGTGATACCTATCTGATGCCTGTAACTTGGCAGGATGGTTGGCCAACTATCCTGGAGAAGGGCAAGGTGATGCCAACCGTGATGGAGATGACTCCATGGCAGCAGAAACTTGCTAAAACAGAATCTACCGACAGTATGATGACCGGTAATGTCTTCTATCGTGACGAGTTCAAGGATGACCAGTTGAATCAGCGTTGGATGTTCCTTCGCAACCCAACTCGCTTCTACGATCTCACTGATCATGGTATTGCTATGAATGCGCTTCCTGTGAAGATTTCACAGAAGGAGTCTCCTTCTGCAATCTTTGCTCGTCAGCAGAATACAGATTTCAAGGCAGAGACAGAAGTAACCTTTGTTCCATCAAGTGAGAATGCACTGGCTGGTTTCACTCTTTTGCAGAATGAGGAATACAATTTTGTATTTGGTAAGACTATCCGCAAGGGCAAGCCTGTTGTAGTTCTTACTCGTTCAGAGAAGGTGAATGCCGTTATCGGTTCTGCAGAGTTGAAGGATATGCAGGCTCCTCTTCGCCTGAAGATTGTGGGCAAGGGCAGATATTATGATTTCTACTTTGCCGAGGGCAATGCTGAATGGCAGATGCTTGCAAGAGGTGTGGATGCAGTGAATCTGAGTACTCACCAGAGTGGTGGCTTCATTGGCGCCTGCATTGGTCTCTATGCTACAAAATAGTATTTGATATAGATACATAACTTTCGCTTTTCCCCTATGTTTCGCCCCTTGAGAGTGGAATGTGGGGGATTTTTATATCTATATATTTTCTAGTTCTCTTTAAAAAAGTTCCTCCATATTTTGAGTTAAGTCATTGTATATCTTGTCTTTAACTATGGAGGAACTTTTCAGAATGGAATTATCCAGGCTAGAATATGCCATACGGAGGTGGTAATCCACATATTTCTCCCTTGAATGTGATCGACGGAAGATATTACTGAAGTTTAATCTTCATTTCTGCCCTTAAGCTGGACAAAGAGCGAGAAATTCCTTCGTCTGCCTCCAGGCAGACTTTCCAATAGATATGTTTTTAACACCTTATATTGGCTTTCTTAGCCAGGATAATTCATAAAAGACTTGCTTCCTTGCATTTGAGGTTGTATAAAAAGCCATTGTCCAGCATTTCTCCCCCGCTTGTGGGGGAGATTGAGAGGGATAAATTTCTTATGAATTATCTAGGTTAACGTGAGTTCGATGAATTTAAAATACAGTTAGCCGCAATAGCACTCAGCATGTTCCGCAAATGTTAAAAAAGCTAACTCAATGG
>CAJOPE010000022.1 GCA_905236815.1 uncultured Prevotella sp.
AAAAGTAACTGCAGCTAAAGCATTATCTATGTGCTATAGCTGCAGTTGTTCTTTATGTAAATTACATGTAGACGAATGTATGCTTACTTTTAAGCCAAGAACATCACAGATCCTACATGGAATTATATATTGAAGCTAAGAACATCCTCCCCTTCGGGGTTGCTCTCCCCGTTTGCATCGGGGAGCCGGAGGGGGAGTAAAGACCATTGAGCTTGGTGGGGTATTAGTATTGTTTTGGCCCTATTGTAGTTTCATACAAAGTCTTTTTTGATCTCTCAGAACGGAAGATAAAGTGAAAACTGAAACCATCTTCCTTGTATGCTTTCAAACTAGGATTGTTCTTTACAGCCTGAAGCAGCAAGTCATGGATTTTGTTTTTATTTGCATTGATAACATCTGCATTGTCAGCCTTGTCGGTCCACGTGCGATAATAGGTATAAGTTTTGGAGTCTCTGTCAAAAGTCATACTATCAGTGCGCTCGTTGTTGATGACAGGAGTAGGGCAGTATTTTTGTGTGAACTCTTTCGATTCTTTTTCCGCTTTATCCTCAAGACTTTCTTTGCAAGAAGATAATGATAATGCTGCAAGAGCAATGAGGCATGGGCAAAGGGAAGCCCTCAGAAAACTAATGGTATTATTTCTTTTCATAAAAAATAGCTTTTATTTTCACGCAAAGATACTACTTTTTATTGAAAATAATTAATTGTGGATGATGAATTATGAATTAAAATCTGTATCTTTGCAATTAAAAGGTAAAGACATTTAATGGAAAATATAAATAACATAAGAAATTTTTGTATCATCGCTCATATTGATCACGGAAAGAGTACGATCGCTGACCGTCTTTTGGAGAAGACTTCTACCATTAAGATTACTGAGGGTCAGATGCTTGACGATATGGACCTTGAACGCGAAAGAGGTATTACAATCAAGAGTCATGCTATCCAGATGGAATATAAAGCCAAGGATGGACAAACCTATATTTTGAACTTGATTGATACCCCGGGACACGTCGATTTTTCTTATGAGGTTTCCCGAAGCATTGCTGCCTGCGAGGGTGCTTTGCTTGTTGTTGATGCTTCTCAGGGCGTTCAGGCTCAGACTATTTCCAATCTTTATATGGCAATAGAGCATGACCTGGAGATTATCCCTGTGTTAAATAAGATTGATATGCCTTCGGCTATGCCGGATGAGGTGGAAGATGAAATCGTAGAACTCTTAGGTTGTAAGCCTGAGGATGTTCTTCGTGCTTCTGGTAAGACCGGTGAGGGTGTTGAGGATATTCTGGAGGCGGTTGTAAATCGTGTACCTCATCCAGTGGGTGACTCCAAAGCTCCTCTTCAAGCACTTATCTTCGACTCTGTATTCAATAGCTTCCGAGGTATTATTGCTTATTTCAAAATTGAGAACGGATCTTTGCGCGCAGGCGAGAAAGTGAAGTTTGTCAATACAGGAATGGAATATTCTGCTGATGAGATTGGTGTACTCAAAATGGATATGGTTCCTCGTAAGGAATTGAATTGTGGAGAGGTAGGCTATATCGTCAGTGGTATCAAGGATGCCAAGGAGGTAAAGGTGGGTGATACCATCACATCATTGGCTGCACCTTGTAAGGAGGCAATCGCAGGTTTCCAGGAGGTTAAGCCTATGGTGTTTGCAGGTGTTTACCCAATTGATCCATCTGAATATGAGAACTTGAGAACTTCCCTTGAGAAGTTACAGTTGAATGATGCCTCACTTACTTTCCAACCAGAGAGTTCGGTAGCCTTAGGCTTCGGTTTCCGATGTGGATTCCTCGGACTTCTTCATATGGAGATTGTTCAGGAGCGTCTCGACCGAGAGTTCAATATGGAGGTGATTACTACCGTACCTAACGTTTCCTATATGGTTTACGATAAGCAGGGAAATGCCAAGGAGGTACACAATCCTTCGGGATTGCCTGATCCAACTATGATCGATCATATTGAGGAACCATATATTCGTGCTACTATTATTACCGGCACAACATTCATTGGTCCGATTATGAAACTTTGCCTTGATAAGCGAGGCGAACTCATTAACCAGACTTATACTACAGGTAATCGCGTAGAGTTGCATTTCCTGATGCCTTTAGGTGAAATCGTTATTGATTTCTACGACAAGCTGAAGAGTATCTCAAAGGGTTATGCTTCGTTCGATTATCATGTCGACTCATTCCGACCATCCAAACTTGCTAAGTTGGATATTCTGCTGAATGGTGAACCTGTTGATGCCTTGTCAACTTTGGCGCATGAGGCTAATGCAGTAACACTCGGTAGAAGAATGTGTGAGAAACTGAAGGATCTCATCCCTCGTCAACAGTTTGATATTGCTATCCAGGCTGCTATTGGTGCAAAGATTGTAGCAAGAGAAACCGTAAAGCAGGTACGAAAGGATGTAACTGCTAAGTGTTATGGAGGTGATGTGAGCCGAAAGAGAAAACTGCTTGAGAAACAGAAGAAGGGAAAGAAGCGTATGAAGCAGATTGGTAATGTGGAAGTACCTCAGAAAGCCTTCCTCGCTGTACTCAAGTTAGATGAATAAAATGCGATAATTAACACAAATCTAGGAGGATATATTATGGATGCCACTATCAACGCTAAGGATTTGAAGCTGCGGGATATTGCACGAGAATTAGCCCGTCGTTATAGTACGATGACCCTGGACGAACTCAGGGTTCTTCAAAGCATCATTGTGCCGATGAAGTTTAATAAAGGCGAGATGATCTTGAATGAGGGTGATGTGTGCGAGAATATCTATTATCTGGATAGGGGATTGGTTCGCCAATTCTATCTGAAGAATGGTAAGGAAGTTACAGAGCATTTGGGTTCTGACCAGACGATCTTTATGTGTATAGAGAGTTTGTTCAGGGAAACCCCAAGTCACTTGCAAGTGGAAGCTTTGGAACAGTCGTATATTTACGCTTTACCAAAGAAGCGTCTCGAGGAAGAGGCGATCAAGAATATTAATATTCAGATGCTCTATCGAAAAATCCTTGAGGAAAGTCTTATCATCAGTCAGGTTCATGCCGACTTGGTTAGATTTGAGAGTGCAACCAATCGTTATAAGAAATTGTGTAAGTTGAGTCCACAAGTGGTGTTGAGAGCTCCATTGGTATATATTGCCAATTATTTGCAAATGACACCAGAGACTCTTTCTAGAGTTAGAAATCAAGTTTTAATGGAGTAATATAGAAAAGCCTTCTTTTATATAAAGAAGGCTTTTTTGTAGTTTATGAGTTTCATCTTAGATATTAGCAAATAAAACTTGCTCGTGGCATACCCTCTCTCAATCTCCCCCATAAATGGGGGAGAAGTGCATTGAAATGCTTTCTTTTAAAACGAAAATAGGGAAATTATCATCATTTTTGGAAAAACTGATGGCAAAATATATCCTTTTCGAAAAATAAAATGAGATTATATTCATCCTTTCGAAAAATAAAAGATGGTTATAATCAGCATTTCTCCCCCATTTATGGGGGAGATCAAAGAGAGGGTATACCACGAGCAATGTTTATTTGCTAATTAATATTAGCATTATTGCTTAATCTCGTGGCATTCCTTCTTTCAATCTCCTCCACGAGTGGGGGGAGAAGCAGTGGGATATTTTTCTTATGAATTATCCTGGTTAAATGGCATAATAAAAAAGGATATGCTATAGACAAGTATAACATATCCTTTTAATTTATCAATAGCCCTCTCCCTGAAGAGGAGAACGGTCTCTCTTATTATTTCTGATAAAGATATCTCTTAATAGACTTCTTTGGAGTTTTTTCGAATTCCTCTTCCTGGATTCTCATTTCTGCAATTTTGTTATAAGCAGGAATCATTGCATTGAGTTCCACGCGGTTCTGCTCCATAATATTCTTGATATCTTCAGGATTCAAGTTCAACTGCTTGGCACCATCATAGTCTGGGTGAACCAAACCGATAAGTTTATCGCCTTCCTGAATGATAATACTTTCGTTTACTAGTGCGAGACTATTCAATTTGTCCTCGATCTCCTCAGGATAGATATTCTGGCCACTTGCACCCAAAAGCATTGTTTTTGAGCGACCTTTTATGAAGACATTACCATCACCATCCATCAAACCGAGATCGCCAGTATGATACCAACCATCCTCATCAATGGTGCGCTTGGTGTCTTCCTCATTCTTGTAGTATCCCAACATCACATTGGTACCCTTTGCAAGAATTTCACCTGGAATATTTTCTGGATCTGGTGAGTCGATTTTTACCTTCATGTGCACTGCAGCTCTACCACAGCTACCTGGTACAAAATCCTTGTAATCAGCATAGCAGATGATTGGAGCACATTCGGTTGCACCATAACCAACAGTATATCTGAATCCAATACGGTGCATGAACATTTCTACCTCCTGATTGAAGGCTGCACCACCGATAATAATTTCATAGAAGTTTCCACCAAATGCATTTGTAACCTGTTCACAAATCTTCTCGCGAACTTTTTTGCTGATTACTGGCATATTCAACAGTAATCGCATGCGGTTGTTCTGAATCTTAGGGAAAATCTTCTTGCGTACAATCTTCTCAATTACCAATGGTACGCTGATGATAATCTTTGGCTTTATATTTCCAAAAGCTTCCGCAATGATTGCTGGACTAGGTACACGTGTGAGATAATAGATGTGGCAACCTTTCAGGAATTCAAAGATGAATTCGAATGCCATACCATACATGTGAGCCATTGGTAAAATACTAATGACCTTGTCTTCTGGTTTTAACTGCTTACCAAGTACGTGTTCTGCGAAGTCAGCATTTCCCCAGAATGCACGATAAGGAATCATAACACCCTTAGAGAAACCTGTCGTACCACTTGTGTAGTTGATAGCGCACATTTCATCAGGATTTCCCTCCTTATAATAATGTACATGCTCCTTGCGGAAATATTTAGGGAACTTGATACCGAACATCTCGTTAAGATGTTCACGAGCATAAGTTAACTTGTCGGTTCTGGAAACCACCAGAGAATAGTCTGGAATATAAATGATACCTTCAAGCGAAGGCATTTTTGTAGCATCTACTTGCGTGGCTACAACATCACCAACGAATAGTAATTTCGCATCGCTATGATTTACAATGTTATGAATCTGCTCTGGCATAAACTCATGCAAAATTGGCACTGCAATAGCACCATAGGTGAGGGTAGCCAGGAAAGCAACAGCCCAATTAGCTGAGTTCCTTCCGCAGAGTGCGATCTTGTCACCTTTTACAACACCGCTATTCTCAAACATAATGTGCAGCTTCTCTATCTTTCTAGCCACGTCATGATATTGCAATGTGGCACCTTTGTAATCGGTCAGGGCGTCTAAATCCCAGTGATCGATGATACTTTTCTCGATGAGAGCATTGAAACTTGGAATTTGTTCCATAAAAATATCAATATTCAATTTCTTTTGTTACCCATCAAATAGCGTCCTGATATAGGTAACGCTTAATTGACTTTTTCGGTGTCTTCTCGAATTCCTTTTCGTGAAGAAGTATTTTAGATACCTTGCAGAATGCAGGTAGTATGTCGTTTAGCTCTTTTCTGTTCTGTTCCATTACATCCTGGAGATCGTTGTCGTTAAAGCCCAGATTGTGTGCTTCGTCAAGATCAGGATGAACTAAGCCAACAAGCGTATTTCCTTTTTGAAGGATGATACTCTCGTTCACCATCGCCATTGAGTTGAGTTTGTCCTCAATTTCCTCTGGATAGATGTTTTGGCCATTGGCACCCAAAAGCATATTTTTAATTCGGCCATTAATAAACAAGTTGCCATCAGCATCCATAGTTCCTAAATCGCCTGTATGGAACCAGCCATTCTCATCTAATACAGCTTTTGATGCCTCAGGATTCTTGTAATAACCAGTCATAACATTTGGACCTTTTGTTACAATTTCTCCCGGAATTGTGGCAGGATTCTCGCTGAGAACTTTAACTTGCATTCCCTTAAATGCTGTACCGCAGCTACCTGTAATATGATCCTTCCAATCGCTGTATGTGATCATAGGAGCAGTTTCTGTAGTACCGTATCCTATAGTGAATGGGAAGTTGATGTCGTGGAAGAACTTCTCGATTTCCTTGTTCATGCCAGCTCCACCTACTAGAATCTCGTAAGCATTGCCACCAAATACCTCTTTTACCATCTCGCAGATCTTCTCGTTTACCTTCTTCTTAACGACAGGCATATTCATTAGAAGTTTTACGCGATTATTCTGGATAATCGGGAAGATTTTCTTGCGAACTATCTTCTCGATAATTAGAGGAACACTTACAATTATTGCAGGGTGTATTTCAGCAAACGCTTCCTGAATGAGGGTAGGGCTTGGAAGGCGAGTTAAGAAATAAATGTGATTGCCTGCACAAAATTCGAGCAGGAACTCACAACTAAGTCCATACATATGAGCCATAGGAAGAATGTTCAGAACGGTGCTGTTCTTTGGCAATTTGCTGGAAATAGCTTCTTTTAATCCATCAACATTCGCACTAAGTGTACGGTATGGGAGCATTACACCTTTCGAGAAACCTGTGGTTCCACTGGTATAGTTTATCATCGCCAGATCCTCGTTGTTGTCCTTATAATAATGGACGTGCTCCTTATGGAAGAATTTCGGATATTTGTGTCCGAATATCTCATTAAGATGCTCTCTTGCATAAGTAAGTCTTTCGGAGCGGGATACTAATAAAGAATTGTCTGGAAGGTAAATGATACCCTCTAGTGCAGGCATTTCTTCAGCATTGATTTGTGTGGCAACGACATCTCCAACAAAAAGCAGTTTAGATTCACTGTGATTTACAATGTTGTGAATCTGTTCAGCTTTGAATTCGTGTTGGATGGGTACGGCAACAGCTCCATAAGCGATAGTAGCTAAAAAAGCTACTCCCCAATTGCTGCTGTTTCGTCCGCATATCGCTATCTTGTCGCCCTTCTGTACTCCACTATTTTCAAATAGAATATGAAGTTTCTCTATCTTTCTGGCTACGTCGTGGTACTGAAGTGTAGCTCCTTTGTAGTCAGTGAGGGCGTCTTTATCCCAATTTTCTATAATGCTTTGTTCAATATACGAGTTGAAGCTTGGTATTGATTTCATTGCACAATTTTCTAAATTCTGTGCAAAGATAACGTTATTTCTGCACACTCCCAAACTTTTTGTGCAGTAATTTATCGGTTCTGCAATATTTATTTAAAATGCACACAATCCTTTTGTGTGCATTGTTCGAAAGGTATTTTTGATTGTTCTATTTATCTGTTATTCGTATCTCATACTCTTTGCTGGATGAATATGTGAGATAAGATAACTTGGTGCTACCAACATAAAGACACTGATGAGTAGGGTAGCGATATTCAGTGCCAGAATTAGTACCCAGTTGAATTCAACAGGAACAGTACTAACATAATAGGTTTGCGGATCCAATTTGATGAATCCTGTATATTTCTGAAGGAACAAGATACCTAGTCCTAGAATATTTCCAAAGAGCAAACCTCTTGCTATGATGAAAGCGGCAAACCAAAGGAAGGTGTGTCGGATAGTTTTGTTGCGTGCACCCAATGCCTTTAATATACCAATCATATTTGTTCTTTCCAGAATAATGATCAGCAATCCGCTAATCATTGTCACACCAGCCACAGCAATCATCAACCCAAGGATAATCCATACATTTAGGTCCATAAGGTCAAGCCATGCAAAAATCTGTGGATTTATTTCCTTGATAGTTGCACTTGCATAAGTCTCGCCATACTTATCGGTAGTGCGATTCACCTTATTTATAAAGTATTCTGATGTTTCCTTTATCTTATTGAAATCCTGTAGGGTTACCTCTGCTCCTGTAGCCTGATCTTCCTCCCATCCGTTTAGCTTCACTGCTGTGTAAAGATCGCAATAACAGATGATTTCATCGTATTTCTTCAGATTTGTCTGATAGATTCCCTGAATGGTAAAGCGGCGAGTTCTCACTCCATTTCTGTCGATGAAATAGGCGAAAACACGCTGACCAGTTTTCAGATGGAGCTTATCCGCCATAATCTGAGAAATAAGTATTTGATTATGGCTAGCCTTGTCGTCAAATTTAGGAATGCTTCCTTTCACCATATTCTGGTGGATGAAGGTAGAGTCGAACTCAGGACCTACACCTCTGAAGGCAATGCCGAGGAAATCGGAATCAGTCTTCAGGATACCTTCTTTTATGGCATAACGTTGAACATGCTTCACGTTAGGGAACTTCTTGATGACATTCATCATCGAGTCGTTCATTACTACAGGATAATTCTCCGAAGACTGAAGGGTGATAAAGTCAGCAACTTGGATGTGTCCACCAAAGCCGATGACCTTATCTCGAATTGTATGCTTGAATCCCAACACCACACAAACGGATATGATCATAACAGCGAGTCCGATAGCGACACCCGCCGTAGCAATGTGAATAGCAGGGCGAGATACTTTACGTTTATCGCCCTGATCACTATATAACCGTTTTGCTATGAAATATGGGAAATTCAATTTTGTCTCCTTTTTTAGTAGGATTACTCCTCGTCAACTCTTCCTGGATACTCTTCCAATGCCTTTCTCAAGATAAAGAGCGCTCTCTCAAGGTCTTCTTTCTTAAGCACATAGGCAATACGCACCTGATTTCTTCCGGCGTCAGGAGTGGTGTAGAAGCCTGCGGCAGGAGCCATCATAACAGTCTCGTTCTCGTAGTTGAAACTCTCAAGACACCAACGGCAGAAATTCTCACTGTCGTCAACAGGCAACTTTGCTACGGTATAGAAAGCACCCATTGGGATAGGAGAGTAAACGCCAGGGATGCGATTAAGACCATCGATCAGGCACTTACGGCGCTCCACATACTCATCATATACATCTCTGTAATATTCCTCCGGAGCATCGAGGGATGCCTCTGCCACAATCTGTCCAATGAGAGGAGGTGACAAGCGAGCCTGACAGAATTTCATCACGGCCTTGCGAATTTCCTCATTTTTGGTAATGAGCGCACCCACGCGGATACCACACTCGCTATAGCGCTTAGATACAGAATCGATGAGCACAACATTGTTCTCGATTCCCTTCAAGTGCATAGCAGATATATAAGGTGAGCCAGTATAGATGTATTCGCGGTAAACCTCATCCGAGAAGAGATACAAGTCGTATTTCTTCACAAGGTCGCGAATCTGGTTCATTTCTCTTCTAGTATAAAGATAGCCAGTAGGGTTGTTAGGGTTACAGATCATGATGGCACGGGTGTGCTCGTTGATGAGTTCCTCGAACTTCTCTACCTTTGGAAGTGCGAAGCCTTCCTCGATGCTTGTCGCGATTGTACGAATCTTGGCACCTGCCGAAATGGCGAATGCCATATAGTTGGCGTAGGCTGGTTCTGGAACGATGATCTCGTCGCCAGGGTTCAGACAACTCATGAAAGAGAAGAGAACAGCCTCACTACCTCCTGAGGTGATAATGATATCATCAGGAGTGACGTTA
This sequence comes from uncultured Prevotella sp., assembly GCA_905236815.1. Taxonomy (GTDB): domain Bacteria; phylum Bacteroidota; class Bacteroidia; order Bacteroidales; family Bacteroidaceae; genus Prevotella. The sequence continues at coordinate 9,496 of CAJOPE010000022.1, forward strand.
ATATCGTATTTCTTATAGTAGTCGACGAGTTTCGTGCGGTAACTCAAATAACCCTGACTAGGAGAATATTCGAGCACACTGCGGTCGATATGCTTTAATGCATCCAATCCACATTGAGGTGTTGGCAGGTCTGGCTGACCGATATTCAGGTGATAGACCTTTATTCCGCGACTTTTAGCGGCGTTAGCAAGAGGAGCCAGCTTACGAATAGGCGACTCAGGCATTTCAAGACCGCGTACTGATATTTCAGGCATTTCTTTATAGTTTTGAAATTAAGGAGTGGGCACTCTTAGAAGTGTGCTTTCCTCCCAACTTAATATTCAAGTTGCAAAAGTAATCAATAATTTCGAGAAACGATTATTTAAAATGCACAAATCTTTAAAATTCTTCTTTTTTTTGATATTTTGCTCATAGATTTTCTCATTCTCATTTTAATTTGCTACTTTTGCATTGAAAAATCAAAGGTTGCTTCCTTGCGAGGCAACTCCAATAAAACATTAAAATAATATGAGAAGTAGAACTAGTACCTGGTTTGAAACCAGTGTGAAATATCAGAAGATGATGGAAGACGGCCAGGAGAAGGTCGTTACCGAACAATATGTAGTAGATGCGCTTACCTTTACCGAGGCTGAAAGTGTTATTTATGAGGAAATGGCTCACTATGTAAGTGGTGATATCAAGCTCACACGTATTGCTCAGGCTGCCTATGGTGAGATCTTCTTCAGTGATATGGATACTGATGATAAGTGGTATAAGGCTAAGTTGCAGTTCATCACTATCGACGAGAAGACCGAGAAGGAGAAGCGCAGCAATGTTACCTATCTCGTTCAGGCAAAGAGCCTTCCTATCGCTGTGAAGTATGTTGACCAGGTGATGGGTGGTACTATGGTCGATTATGTAATCGCTGGTATCACAGAGACAAAGTTCATGGATGTCTTCGAGCATAATGCAACTTCAAAGAAGGAAGAGAAGAACGACGTTCCTGAATACATGGAGGGCGAGAAAAACGAAGCTCCAGCAGAGGCACCTGCAGAATAATGCCTATACCTATTATATATAGGTACTCTTAGATTTTAACAAAGACTATTATGTTTGATGTAGCAAATAAATTGCATGAGGTTTTGGGCAATTTGCCTGATAGTGTCCGTTTGGTTGCTATCAGCAAATTTCACCCAAATGAATATATCGAGGCTGCCTACAACGAGGGACAGCGTGTTTTTGGCGAGAGCCATGAACAGGAACTGGCCAAGAAGGTGGAGACTTTGCCTTCCGACATCGAGTGGCATTTCATCGGACATCTTCAGACGAATAAGGTGAAGTATATAGCACCTTATATTGCGATGATCGAGGCTTGCGACAGCTTGAAATTGATGAAGGAAATCAATAAGCAGGCTGCTAAGCACGATCGTGTTATCAAGGTGTTGCTCGAACTTCATCTTGCCGAGGAGGCCACTAAATATGGTCTCACCCTCGATGCTTGTCGTGAATTACTGGAAGCGGGGGAGTGGCGAGAGTTGAAGAATGTACAGATTTGTGGCATCATGATGATGGCGAGCAATACGGATGACGAGGCTCAGATAGAGAGCGAATTCGAGCAGGCAGCCAACTTCTTTGATGAGATCAAGGCAAAGTATTTTGCTGATGACGAGAACTTCAAGGAGCGCAGTTATGGTATGAGTTCCGACTATCAATTAGCCATCAAGCATCGTTCCACGATGGTTAGAGTAGGCACCACCATTTTTGGTCCTCGTGTGTATTAAAAAAAGTTTAATATAGATGCAAAAAGTAATGAATTATTTTTGTCGTTACCGAATAATTCATTACTTTTGCATTTGAATTTACTACCAAGGTAGATTCTTTTTTGATTAGGAAGTATGGCAGAGTGACCGAATGCGCTAGACTCGAAATCTGGTATACGCCCTTTCGCGTATCGGGGGTTTGAATCCCTCTACTTCCGCCAAATCCATTTCTTAGTCTGGATAATTCATAGGATGTATAATCCACTATACTTCTTCCCCGCGAGCGGGGGAGAAATGTAGAAACAAGTATTTTATGAATTATCCAAGTATGTATTTCTCTGGATAGCTTTGATAAGGTTTTGAATGTAATTTTTGTAATATGTGCTTGATATTGCAAAAATAAAAATAACTTTTTGTTTTTTAATTTTCTTAATTGCAACTTATTGGCTGATAGAGACTTTGGCTGAAAGCAATTTTTTTTTGATTTGTAGTCTGGATAATTCATAGGACGCATACTATTTAACTTGAGTTCGATGAATATAACTGCGCTGTTTGAAATCAGGTGATTAACGGATACTGTTGAGATAGCCAATGTAAATGCACGGTTTAAAGGTCGTAAACCGTCGGTTTAGACCACCTAAACCATTGAGTTAGCTTTTTTAACATTTCAACACGTTGACCTAGCGTGGAGTTTTTCGATGCATTTTGTGGCCAGAAAGACATAAGAGTATTTGTTTTGCCTTATTGCCAATAAATAGGTTGAGTCTGTTGTCAAAAATAGTTCGAGAAAAATTGCTTTCAGCCAAAGTCTCTATCAGCCAACAAGTTGCGATTAAGAAAATTAAAAAATGAAAAGTTATTTTTATTTTTCTCTGTTTGTAGGCGATGTAATTTAAAATGCTTTTATATGGGTTTTCTTATACCCTCATCACAATGCTTTTGAAACTCCCTGAGTTTGGCAATCAGATAATTAGCAGATGGTACAAATGTTTTTGGTGCAAGTTAATGTCTTTGCTGCCAACAATTATCATAAAAAAACAGCAATATTATCTCTATTATGCGATATTTTGTTTATTTTTGTCCCTGTAAATCTAATGTAAGCGTGAATGAGCAAGGAACTGGATATGATGAGTGGCTTGAACAGCTATGATAATGGA
>CAJOPE010000023.1 GCA_905236815.1 uncultured Prevotella sp.
AAGGATTAGAATAAGTTTTCTCATTTCGATTACATTTTTTATTTTGTTGCAAAGGTACGATTTTTTTTGTAATTCAAAATAATTTTCATTTGAAATTTTGAACTTTCTCTTTTTTTCGCTATCTTTGCAAAATATGAAACATACCAAAGAAGAAAAGCTGAAAGCTTTCGGCCGTTTATTGGATATTCAAGACCGTCTTCGTAAGGAATGCCCTTGGGATAGAAAACAGACGATGGAAAGCTTGAGGCCAAATACGATAGAAGAGGTGTATGAATTATGTGACGCCTTGATGAAAGCTGATTACAAAGAGGTTTGCAAAGAACTGGGGGATGTAATGGAGCATATTATCTTCTATGCTATGATTGGTGAGGAAGAAGATAAGTTTGATATCGCAGATGTCTGCAATGGGCAAAGCGATAAATTGATGTTCCGTCACGATTTTATTAATTGGGGAAATACTTCGTTCAGTGAACCAAAATGGTATGTTACCGACACTAATCTTGTCATTAATAATCAAGGTCAGGTAGTTTATAAAGATGAGGTGGACGAAAATAATAATCCGAAGCCTACTACAGCATCTCAGGTGGAAAGTACTTGGGAACAACGTAAACAAAGAGAAAGGGATGGAAACAAAACAGTTCTGTCGGGTGTACCTTCTAGTTTACCTTCGTTAATAAAAGCTTACCGAATACAAGACAAAGCCCGCAATGTTGGGTTTGATTGGAAAGATAAGGGAGATGTTTGGGGCAAAGTTAGAGAAGAGCTCGGAGAATTGGAAGTTGAACTTCGGAAAGGCGATCGGGAAAATTCCACGAAAGAACTTGGTGACTTCTTATTCAGCGTTATTAATGCAGCTCGTCTCTATCACTTAAACCCTGATAATGCACTGGAACATACCAATGAGAAATTTATTTATAGATTTGGATATGTTGAGGAAAAACTGAGAGAACAGGGACGTACTGTAAAAGAAGCATCTTTGGAAGAGATGGATGCCCTTTGGAATGAGGCAAAGAAAACAGAAACTTTATAATAATATGAAGAAGATATTTTATAGTTTAGCTTTTGGCGCATTGTTGATTCTTGCTGGATGCAATGGTAATCAGAATAAGCCTATTCTTGGTACTCAGGACTCAGCGAAGGTTGAGGCTGATGTCAATGATTCCACTGTATATGGTTTGGTGGGAGAAGGCTCGGCTATGCACACACTGCAGTTGATCACAGATGAGGGAGATACCCTTGACTATACTATTAATGCAGAGGGAATGAATCCAGTTATGGGTGGTATTCTTGTAGGTGATCGTATGGCTGTCGTTGGTAGAAAGGCCTATGGAGAGCTCTTTGCAGATCGTGCAATTAACCTGACTTCGTTGATTGGAAAATGGACAAGTATCGACAAGAACTTTGAAATTCAAGAGGGTGGTGTCGTTATGAGCAGTGTCAAGGCAGAACAGAATCCTTGGACAAGCTGGAAAATTGTTAATGGCCATCTTGTATTAAACAAAGATACATTTGATATAGACAATCTTGGTGCCGATAGTCTAGATCTGGAAAATAAAGAGGGCATCTTTACATATAAGAGGGTTAAATAATTGGAACCATTTAGAATACATATTCTTGGTTGTGGATCAGCGTTACCTACACTTAAGCATTTTGCTTCCTCGCAGGTAGTTGAAATTCGTGAAAAGCTTTTTATGATAGATTGTGGTGAGGGTACTCAGATGCAGCTTCGTAAAAGTAAACTTCGTTTCACGAAAATTTCTGCTGTATTTATTAGTCATCTTCATGGGGACCATTGCTTTGGTCTGATTGGGATGATCTCTACATTCGGTATGCTTGGCCGTACAGCAAAACTAAGTGTGTATGCTCCTAAGGAATTAGGACCGATTCTAGAAGGTCAGATAGCATTCTTTTGCAATGACCTGGGTTTTGAAATCGAATTCCATGCAGTAGATACCTCGAAAAAACAGGTGATCTATGAGGATAGAAGTCTGACTGTTGAGTCAATTCCTCTTCAGCATCGAATGCCTACTTGTGGTTTTCTTTTCCGTGAGAAACCATTATTGCCTCATATAAAAAGGGATGTTCTGGATTATTATGGTATTCCTGTAAGTCAGATTGATAATATTAAAAATGGAGCAGACTGGACTACCTCGGAAGGTAGGTTGGTTCCGAATAAAATATTGACAACCCCTGCAGATAAAGCTCGTAGCTATGCCTATTGTAGCGATACCCGCTATATTCCTTCTCTTTGTGATTTAGTCAAAGATGTAGATACATTATATCACGAAAGTACCTATGCCAGTGATTATGAGTCTAGGGCAAAAATGTATTGGCACAGTACTGCAGCCCAAGCTGCGTTGGTTGCCAAAAACGCTAATGCAAAAAAACTATTGTTAGGACATTATAGTGCTCGCTATAATGAGGAAAATGTTCTTTTGAATGAGGCTAAATCGATTTTTCCTAACTCATATCTGACAAATGAAATGATGGTGTTTGATGTTTAAAGTTAAAAAACGTCAAGAACCACCATTTCCTTTAGTAACTATGGCTTGTTTTATAAGGTTTTTATTAATTTTGCCAAAGGATCCTTTTAAAAAACGTATACGATGAGCAAAAGAATATTTTCTATAATATTTGCAGGTGCAATGCTAATGGGCGCTCCAATGGCAATGTATGCAAACCATGCTATTGAGATTATTGATAATAATTTCGGAGATATTTCCATTACCATAAAGGGCAATGTACTTAGAGTTGCTAATGCTAATGGCTTAGTGCTCCATATTTATAATGTAGCTGGCCAGCATGTTAATAATTTCAAAGTAGAAGGTAATGATCGTAGTTATTCTTTGAGTCTCCCTCATGGCTGCTACATTGTGAAAGTTGGTAACGTTGTTAGAAAAATTTCAATCAGTTAAAATTTATTCTCTAACTTGAGAAATTATATTATCTTTGCTTTTCTTGTTGTGATAGGTTTTGCTTTTCAGGGCTGTCATGATGAGGAGGTAAATCCGAATACGAATTTAAGTCTCGACTATTATAGTAACTTCAAGAGCGACAGTTTAGTTGTTAATTCTCATCGCGTTAGGGAACAACTAAATAGGTTGATTCGTGAAGATTCTGATTCTATGACAGCCGACTACCGTTGTCGTAGCTATTATATAAAGCGTAAGCCTTTTCTTTGGATAGATCGTCATGGCTTGGATAATCGTGCAGATACACTTCTGTCTTATCTAAGACAAGTGGATCATATGGGCTTCTCAAAGCGTAAATTCAGGGTAGAACAGATTGATAGGGATCTTGATAGAATGCGTCGCTTAGATTTTGATACTGCGCGTAATTCTGTCAATAAGGTACTTGCTCGTTTAGAGTATAATCTTACGAAAGCCTATCTGCGCTATACTGCAGGACAACGCTTTGGTTTTATGAATCCAAGATATGTATTCAATAACCTTGATACATTAGATAAACTTCGAACTGATTCGTCGAAATATGTGAAGTATCGTCAGTTGTTTGACCTTAGTATGGAACATCCTACACGGGAATTCTATAATGGTGCTTTGCGTAAAGTTTATAATGATAGTGTGGCAGAGTTCTTGCGTGAAGTTCAACCTGAAAGTCCTTTATATAAGGAATTGGAGGATAGACTGTTAACTGCAGGATCTAATGAATCATTAATCGAGAAAATTCTTAGTAACATGGAACGCTGTCGCTGGCGTTTGAATGACTATCCACAGAGGTATAAGAAATATGTGGTAGTGAATATTCCTTCTTATCGTCTTCAGGCTGTTGATGGTGATGAGGTGATGACCATGTTAGTGGGTTGTGGAACCAATAAGACTAAGACCCCTTTATTGTATAGTAAAATTAAGCGAATGGATATTAATCCTATCTGGAATTTGCCTCGCAGTATTATCGAGAAGAGTGTTGTCGGACATCTTGGTAATCGTTCTTGGTGGGAAAATAATCATTATTATGTTCGTGATCGCAGAACGGGAAAGGAAGTTGATCTAAGTAGAGTGACCTGGAGTTTATTGATGGATAAGAACTTTGGTGTTGCCCAACGAGGTGGAAATGGAAATTCCCTAGGTAGAATTATATTCCGTTTTGACAATAATTTCTCTATATATCTTCATGATACCGATAGTAGGGACTTCTTCAGTAGAGAGGACCGTGGTGTAAGTCATGGTTGTGTGCGTGTGGAGAAACCTTTTGAACTAGCTAAGTTTATGCTAGAAGACAAGGATGAAAAGGTTATTGAAAAATTGCATTATTCGATGACAGCAGATATCCTTCCCAAAAGTAGCAAACCAAAGACTTCTGTTGATGGAGAGGTGATAGAGCCTGCAATAAAAGACACGTTAAAAAAGAATAAGATAATCGGAGTGCTTAAAGTAGAGCCAAACGTTCCGGTCTTTATTATTTATTATACATTATATCCTGATGCTCAAACTCACAAGATTACCGAGTATGCAGATGTTTATGGGTATGATAGAGTGATCTATAAATACTTAAGGAATTATCGATGAAGGTAGACGATTCTCAAATATTGCAGCTTCTAGGCAATGATAAGACACTTCGACAAGGCTTTTCGTTGCTTGTGAAACAGTATTCAGAACCTCTGTACTGGAAGATACGACGTATTGTGTTGGATCATGATGATGCAAATGATGTGTTGCAGAATACATTTCTTAAAGTCTGGAATAACCTTTCGACTTTCGAGGGTAAATCAGCACTGTCTACTTGGCTTTACCGCATTGCGATAAATGAAAGCCTGGATTTCTTAAGAAAGAAGAAAACGGATAATGTAAGTGCGGATGAGGAGCCTGGGGTTGCAAGTAAATTAATGGCGGATGACTATTTTGATGGTGATGAAACGCAGGCTCAGTTACAAGATGCAATTTCAAAACTTCCAGAGAAGCAAAGAGTAGTCTTTCAAATGAAGTATTATGAAGATATGAAATATTCAGAGATGAGTGAAATTCTTGGTACCTCCGAAGGTGCGTTAAAAGCCAGTTATCATCTAGCGGTAAAGAAAATAACAGAATATTTTCAAGCTTATGATTAAACCTTTTATGAATTTATGCATCTATTATAATAAACAAATAAATTTTTAACAACGAACGATATATGGACATAAACGACAAATTCATAAATGACAAGTTTGGCAAGCAGCAGCCATTCAAAGTCCCGGAAGGGTATTTTGAAAACTTTGCAGAGCAGCTGATGGCAAATTTGCCAGAACAGAAGAATGCTTCTGTTGTGGAGATGAAATCTTCGTCAATAAAGAAGTTGCGTCCATTGGCAGTTGCAGCGGCTAGTATAGCCATTGCTGTTTCTGCTATTACAATCTATTTCCATAATCATGAATCGCAACCAGCAACTATTGCACATTCTCAGCAAATGAAATCTGTTAACACTTCATCTTTCGATCAGATGGCAGATTATGCAATGATGGACAATGAGGATGTGTATGCTGCATTAATTGATCAATAATGAAGTATTATATTGTAACTATTTTAATGCTGTTTTTCAGCTTAGGGATTTCTGCTGAGCCACCAAAGAATTTTGATCCAGAAAAGTTTGAGGCTGATTTGGAACAATTTATTACAGTGAATGCAGGACTAACTCCCCTTGAGGCTTCATCTTTTTTTCCACTTTTTCGGGAGGAGCAAAAACAGAAGAGATGTCTCTTTATGCAGAAGCGAAGATATCGTCAAGTAAATATGGGAGACGAAAAGGCTTGTGCAAATGCTATTCTGGAAATGGATAGGCTGGATGATGAGCAGTTGGCAATTCAGGCGAAATATCACAAGAAGTACCTTAAGATACTTCCTGCAAGTAAAGTCTTGAAAATTATTAAGGCGGAGGATAAATTTCATCGTCAGGCTTTCCGTCAAGCTTTTAAAAAGAAATAATATACGTTGCACAGCAGGATTGTTTAAAGCTCCTGCTGTGTGTCGTTTGTTTTGTATCTAATTTGGGGTGTATTAGATAATTAATCGACTTGTTTTATAGTTTCTCTACTTTTAAAAATTCCTAACGAATTTTGTCATTACCTATTATTTTGTTAACTTTGGAGATTGAATTAGGAATACTTTATGAAAACTATTATATGTAAAATATTGTTCCTCGCCTTGATACCTTTGGGTGCACAAGCACAGAAGATATCATTAGGTTCTTGTTCCACTCATGATGGGGGTTCCTATAAGGGACAGATGGTGGGTGGAAAGCCACAAGGAAAGGGAAATACGCTTTTCAAGAATGGTGATACCTATGAGGGTGAATATGTAAAGGGAAAGCGCCAAGGTTATGGTGTTTATACTTTCTCTGATGGTGAAAAGTATGAAGGGGAGTGGTTCCAGGATCAACAGCATGGTAAGGGAACTTTCTATTTCAGCAATAATAATAAATATGTTGGTCTGTGGTTTCGTGATTACCAACAAGGACACGGCGTTATGTATTACTATAATGGTGATAAGTATGATGGCGACTGGTTCCAGGATAAGCGTGAAGGCCGGGGAACATATACCTTCAACAATGGTGCTTTTTATAAAGGCCAGTGGAAAAATGATATGAAGGATGGAAAAGGGTTGTTTGATTGGGGAGATGGTACAACCTATAATGGTGACTGGGCAAACAATCAGCGGTCTGGAAAAGGCGTGAATAAATATGCCGATGGTGATGTCTATTCTGGTGACTGGAGTGAGGATATCCAAAATGGAAGGGGTGTTTATAAATTCCAAAATGGTGATGTTTACGAAGGTGACTATGTTCAAGGAGAACGTACTGGTATGGGTATCTTCCGCTATGCTAATGGCGACAAATATAGTGGTCACTTCTTGGAAGGATATAAAGACGGACAAGGAACTTTCACTTGGCGAAATGGTGATTTCTATGTTGGTAATTGGAAAAATGATCAACAAAATGGTCATGGAAGATTAAATAAAAAAAGCGGTGATATCTTTGAAGGCAACTTTGTGAACGGAAAGGTAGAAGGCGAGGTGATTATTCATTATGCCAATGGTAGCAAGTTCAAGGGAACCTATAGGGATGGTAAGCGTAATGGCACTGCAATTGAGGAAACAAAAGACGGAACCCGATTTGAAGGAACCTACACTGATGACGTCAGGAATGGAAAATTTGTAGAAAAAGACCGGAATGGTGCTGTGATTGGTAAAGGTGAATATGATATGGGCAAACGTATTGATGATTAATAACAGAATTATATAAAACATTAAAATACTTAAAAACAATGGTAGTAGACACATTAGAAAATCTTGAAATGTATGTTTCATTGAATCCTCTTTTTCCTGAGGTAGTAAAGTTTATTAAGGAAAATGATCTTAATGCATTAGAGGAAGGTAAGCACTTTATTAAGGATAAGGACCTGTTTGTTAACATTACAACTGCAACAGGTAAGACAGAGGAAGAAGCTACATTTGAGACACACGAGAATATGCTTGATATCCAAATTCCTTTGGATAATAATGAAACATATGGCTATATGCCTTTATCTGATTTGCCAAAGGCAGAATACAATGCAGAAAAGGATGTTACAAAATATCCAGGAGTAACATCAGAGACATTGGTTAATTGCAAGCCTGGCGAATTTGCTATTTTCTGGCCACAAGATGGTCATAAACCATGTATTGGTAATGGTCAGATTCATAAGGCAATATTTAAAGTGCGTGTAAAGTAAATTTACACGTACATAAAAAAAGAAATCATGGAAGGAAAGGAGAGACATATTGGGTTAGTCAAGAACGATTCGTTTCTTGCTCCATTTGAGGACGCTATTCGTGGCCGTCACGAACATGTTGTTTGGAAAATCAATCAGCTTACCAATAATGGTAAGAAGAAACTTAGTGATTTTGCAAATGGTTATGCTTATTATGGTTTGCATAAGACAAGTCGTGGATGGGTGTTCCGTGAATGGGCACCTAATGCTACAGCAATTTATCTAGTAGGCGATTTCAATAATTGGGAGGAACAGGAACGCTATCGTTGTAAACGCATTGAAGGAACTGGTAATTGGGAACTGAAATTGTCGGAGAAAGCTGTTAAACATGGCGATCTCTACAAAATGCGTGTACATTGGAATGCTGGAGAAGGGGAAAGAATTCCTGCCTGGACAAATCGAGTTGTTCAGGATGAGAATACCAAAATCTTCTCAGCTCAAATCTGGAATCCCGCACCTTATCAGTGGAAAAAGACAAAATTTAAAGCTAAAACCAATCCTCTCCTTATCTATGAATGCCATATTGGTATGTCTCAGGATGCTGAGAAGGTTGGAACTTATAAGGAGTTTGAGGAAAATGTTTTACCGCGTATCATAAAGGATGGCTACAACTGTATTCAGATTATGGCTATTCAGGAACATCCATATTATGGATCGTTTGGATACCACGTTAGTAGTTTCTTTGCTCCTTCAAGTCGTTTTGGTACCCCTGAGGAATTAAAACATCTCATTGATACAGCTCACCAAAAAGGAATTGCTGTTATTATGGATATTGTCCATTCTCATGCAGTGAAGAATGAAGTAGAGGGACTTGGCAATTTGGCTGGTGATCCAAACCAATATTTCTATCCTGGCGAACGTCATGAGCACCCAGCTTGGGACAGTCTTTGCTTTGATTATGGTAAAGATGAGGTGATTCATTTCCTTTTGAGTAATTGTAAATACTGGTTGGAGGAATTTCACTTTGACGGCTTCCGATTTGATGGTGTAACTTCAATGCTGTATTATAGTCATGGGTTAGGTGAGGCATTTACCAATTATAGTGATTACTTTAATGGTCATGAGGATGATAATGCAATCTGTTATCTTACAATGGCCAATAAACTTATCCATGAGGTGAATCCTAATGCTGTTACTATTGCAGAAGAGGTAAGTGGTATGCCAGGTCTTGCGGCTAAGTTTGAAGATGGCGGCTATGGATTTGACTATCGTATGGCTATGAATATTCCTGATTTCTGGATAAAGATTATTAAAGAGAAGAAGGACGAGGATTGGAAACCTAGTAGTATATTCTGGGAGGTGAAAAATCGTCGTTCTGACGAGAAGACTATTTCCTATTGCGAAAGTCATGATCAGGCATTAGTCGGCGATAAGACAATAGTGTTCCGGCTTATTGATGCCGATATGTATTGGCATTTTAAGAAAGGCGACGAAAATGACATAGCTCATCGTGGTATTGCATTACATAAGATGATACGTCTTGTTACAGCATCAACTGTGAATGGAGGCTATCTTAATTTTATGGGTAATGAATTTGGCCATCCAGAGTGGATTGATTTCCCTCGTGAAGGAAATGGGTGGAGTCACAAATATGCCCGTCGTCAATGGAATTTGGTAGATAATAAGGAGTTGTGCTATCATTATTTAGGTGACTTTGATAAAGCCATGTTAAAGGCGATTAAGAGTGAACGTAATTTCAATAAAACACCCGTTCAGGAAATATGGCATAATGATGGTGACCAAATACTGGCTTATACAAGAGGAGATTTGTTCTTTGTGTTCAACTTCTCTCCAACTAAGAGCTTTACAGATTATGGATTTCTTGTGCCAACAGGAAGCTATGATGTGATCCTTGATACTGATAACAAGGCATTTGGAGGTAATGGCTTAAATGATGACTCAATGACCCATCTCACTCAGTATGATGCCCTCTATGTGGATCAGCACAAGGAATGGCTGAAATTATATTTGCCTGCTCGCTCTGCGTTGGTTCTGAAAAAGAACTAATAAAGTTGAGTAGTCCAACTTGAAAAATAGAACATTATAATAATGAGTAAAAAGAAAAATAGCACGACTACGATGCGCGTAGTCTGTGCTATTGCATTTTTATTATTTACGTTTTTCTACCTGTATGATTATCAGGCTGATTTGCTGACAATGGCTCAGCATGTGCTTTCTGGTGGAAAAACAGTATATGATCGTAATTTGGGTGCTATCCTAATTACGATAGTACTTTCTTTGGTTTCTTTCGGTGTTTATGTTTTTACTGGGCTAACAAGAAGAAATCATGCCTTGATATATTTTCCGGCATTACTTCTGCTTACTATTCTGACAGATGTAGATGAACATCTTGATGAAGGTTTTACTTTTGGAGTTTGGCTTTTCTTATTTCCATTACTTCTTATTTTATATGGAGGTTTGATATGGATGATAATGAAATACAAGCCCTATGAGTCAGATGTAAATGATAAAGGCTTTTTCTCTAGGGTTATGTGGGAGAATATCATGCTGATGTTCATTATGTTTGTTGGAGTAATTTTAACATGTAATCATAATGATGTATTCCATTATCGTATGAAAATGGAAGTGCTAATGAATGAGGGAAAATACAAAGAAGCAACCTTGGTAGGCAAGAAGGCAGCCGTAACTGATTCTTCCTTAACTTTTTTACGAATTAAGGCTCTTGATCTTTCCAATGGATTGGGTGAACACCTTTTTGAGTATCCATTAATGGGAGGCAGTAAGGCAACCCGGGAAAATGGTAGAGGAGTAAAGGCAATGCTTTGGAAGGATCCAAAATATCATTGGCATCGTATTCATTATGTGAAGGGAAGACCAGACAGCAAGCAGCTTATCCTTTGTCGTTATCTTCTAGATAAAGATTTGGATGGATTTGTTGAGAATATAGGAAAATATTATAAGATAGACAGCACGAATGTCCCAAAGCACTTTCGTGAGGCTCTAACATTATATACACATTTGCGGTCTAATCCAAAAATAATTTATCATAGCAGTGTCATGGATACAGATTTCCAAGACTATCAAGTTATGGAACATAAGTATTCCAAGAAGACAGAACGTCAAGATGCACTGTATGAGACTTATGGAAATACCTACTGGTATTATTATCAGTATAATAATTCTAAAAAGTAGATAGAATGAAAAAACTGATTCTTGTATTTTTGACAGCAATATACGCTACGCTGATGATGGCGCAGCATATAAGTAGTTTGGTTCCTAAGAACAGTGAGGAGGCTTTGTTGTCCTCACAAAAGGCTTATGATAATCGCCAATTTAATTTAGCAAGTCATTATGCTGATATTGCGTTGAGAGATTCGTCTACAGCTAAACATGCTGCTGAAATCAAAATACAGTGTATGGGTCAGTTAATGAAGACAAAGAATGATTCCTCAAAGTATATTATTGCTTTGTTGGAACTTCATACAATGGAAAAGAACAATCCTCTTTTCATTAAGCTTCTTATGAATTACTTCACTTCTCCTGGGCATGAACATGAAATGCGACAGTTTGCCAATGATGAAATTCGTATGGATTCATGTAATAAATTGGCATGGGCTTTACGAGGGGAGACATTTATGAGAGAGCATAATTGGAATGAGGCAATTTATAATTTTAAAAAGACAGTGAGTATTGACTCCACCTTTGTTGAGGGTGCATATAATACTGGCATCTGTTATATGTCGAAGGCTTTGGAGTACAAAGATTCTCTTACGAAAGATAATAAAAAACTACAAAAAGAGGAATACGATAGTATCGCCACAATTTTTCAAAAGTCCCAAGAGTGGTTGGAAAGGGCGAAAGAACTTGATTCTGAGAGAAAAACAGTGGATTGGAAGTCTCCTCTGTATCAAGTATATCTTGTAGTAGATGAACAAAAAGCTAAGGAGTTGAAGGATAAATGAAACATTTGAATATTATAATAGGTATAGCCTTGTTGATGTGCTCATTAAATAGTTGGGCGCAGAAGAAGGAAATTGCGACAGCTAAAGATCAGGTGAAGTCAGGAAAGAACCTAGATAAGGCTCAGGCTTCTATGGAGAAACTGCTTCAGGATTCAGCTAATCGAATGAATGAGAAAATATGGCTAGTACTCTATGAAGCGGTACAGGGTCAATATGAGCAAGGTAACGAAAAACTATATCTCAAGCAGAAATATGATACCACAGCTTTGTTCACTTCAGCTAAGCGTTTATTTGAGATTGCTGAAACTTTTGATTCTATAGATGCACGTCCTGACAAAAAGGGTAGGAGCCATCCACAGTATCGCGAAAAGCATGCGGAATATCTTCATCAGATTCGGCCTAATCTTTTTAATGGAGGCGCTTTTTTTGTTCGAAAGCAGGATTACCGTAAGGCATATAATTTCTTTGATACTTATGCCGATTGCTATCGTCAGCCTCTATTTAAGAAGTTTAACTATTTAGAGAAAGATCCTCATCTGGCTGAGGCTTCTTATTGGGCTGTATATTGTGGTTATAAATTAGGAGATACTAAAGCAACTTTG
The DNA here is from genome assembly GCA_905236815.1 of uncultured Prevotella sp. Lineage (GTDB taxonomy): Bacteria > Bacteroidota > Bacteroidia > Bacteroidales > Bacteroidaceae > Prevotella. The sequence continues at coordinate 12,264 of CAJOPE010000023.1, forward strand.
CATCGGGCTTATACTGCTTTAAAGGATACTGCTCATTATAATTATATGCTGCAATATTTAGCTGAAACTTATAAAATAGAGAAGGATACTAGTAGATATCTCCAGACCTTGACGGAAGGATTTCATAAGTATCCAAAGTTTCCTTATTTCTTTCCACGATTGGTTGATTTCTATTCACGTACCAACCAACTGGATTCTGCCTTACAGATAACCAATAAGGCTTTGGAAGAAGATCCAGAGAATGAACTTTTCCTTTTCTCCAAAAGTACAGTGCTTTTGAATTTAGGAGAGAATCAACAGTGTATAGAACTTTGTGAGCGTCTGATAGCTCGTAATGACACATTGGCGGATGCCTATTATAATGCAGGACTGGCCTATTTTAATATGGCGGTAGCGCTCGATAAGGAAACTCAAGTTACTTCTCGAAATCGTCAGCTCATTCTATCTAATTATTTGAAGGCACAGCCTTACTTGGAAAAATACCGGAAGATGATGCCTGAGGAAAAACAGAAATGGGCATTACCATTATACACTATTTATTTAAACCTGAATAAGGGCAAAGAGTTTGATGAGATTAATAAAATACTGAGAAATTTAAAGAATTAGTTGTAAGATGAAAAAGAACATTAACGAAATATTAGATAAACTTGGCATTCAGATGAATGCCATGCAGGAAGATGCTTATAGCAATATACTACGTTCAAATAAGGATGTAGTTGTACTTTCTCCTACAGGAAGTGGTAAAACGCTGGCATATTTACTTCCTCTAACACAATTGCTCGATGCTGATTCCAATGAAGTTCAGGCTATAATTATCACCCCAGGACGAGAGTTGGCCCTTCAATCCTCTGAAGTTCTCAAGAATATGGGAAGTGGGTTGAGAGGTATGGCTTGCTATGGCGGACGCCCAACTATGGACGAGCATCGTGTTTTGAAGCAGGTTAAACCACAGATTATCTTCGGAACTCCAGGAAGATTAAACGACCATTTGGATAAGGAAAATATCTATGCAGGAACTATCAAATATCTCATTATTGACGAGTTTGATAAATGTCTGGAGATGGGATTTCAAGATGAAATGAGTGATTTGATTTCCAAATTGCCTAGTGTAGAGCGTCATTTCCTTCTTTCTGCGACTAATGCGGAGGAAATTCCACATTATTTAAAAAAGCAATCCAATTCAAACTTTAAACCAGTATTGATTGATTATCTTGATAAAGATGAACAGATACCTGATAGGGTGATCGTATTTGGAGTTGATAGTCCTGAGAAAGATAAACTTGAAACCTTGAAAAAATTGCTTTTGGTTCTTGGGGAACAGAGTAGTATTGTATTCTTAAATTATCGTGATTCTGTTACTCGAACAGATGAATTCCTTCGTAGCCAGGGATTTGCAACAAGTTCATTTCATGGAGGAATGGATCAGAAGAACCGTGAGGATGCCTTGTATAAGTTTAGTAATGGTTCTGCAAATGTCTTTGTTAGTACCGATTTAGCCTCTCGTGGATTGGACATTCCTGATATAGACAACATCATCCACTATCATCTCCCAGAAAGTGAAGATGGATACATCCATAGAGTAGGCCGTACAGCCAGATGGGATAAAAAAGGTAAGGCCTTCTTTATCCTGAACTCAGAGGAACATATTCCAGAATATGTTGATGCGGAGGTAAAAAAATATGATTTAGAGGATGCTTTCTCGTCATTGACATCTACTGAGCCTTTGCCAGCTAAAATGGCTACTATATATATAGGTAAAGGAAAAAAAGATAAAATCTCAAAGGGAGACATTGTCGGTTACATTTGCAAGAATGCCAATTTAAAAGGTTCTGAAATAGGTAAAATCGACGTAAAAGACCGTTATTCCTATGTTGCAGTACCTCGTAAAAAACTGAGATTGGTGATAAAGTCTTGCCAGGGAATCAAGATTAAAGGTATCAAAACATTAGTCGAGGAAGTTAGATAAATATGCGTTTAATTGAAAGGCGTAGCTGACAAATTGAAAGAAAATTGCACAATTTGATAAATTTGTGCTAAAATATTTGGCCATATCAAATAAAAAATGTAATTTCGCACTCGTATTAATAATTGGAAATATTATACCATAAAACTTAAATAAACATTCAGATGAAGAAGTACAACTTTAATGCAGGTCCATCAATGCTTCCACGTGAGGTAATTGAGAACACAGCAAAGCAGATTTTGGATTTCAACGGTAGCGGACTTTCTCTGATGGAGATTTCTCACCGAGCTAAAGACTTCCAGCCAGTTGTTGATGAAGCAGAAGCTTTGATCAAGGATTTACTTGATATTCCTTCAGGTTACTCCGTTATTTTCCTGGGTGGTGGTGCGTCGTTGCAGTTCATGCAGATTCCTGCTAACTTCCTGATTAAGAAGGCTGGTTATTTAAATACCGGTACTTGGGCCAAGAAGGCTATGAAGGAGGCTAAGCAGTATGGTGAAGTAGTTGAGGTTGCTTCTTCCGCTGATGATAACTATACTCATCTTCCAAAGAACTTTGAGATTCCTGCAGATTTGGATTATCTCCACATCTGTTCAAATAATACAATCTATGGTACAGAACTTCGTAAGGATATTGATGCTCCTGTTCCATTGATCGCCGATATGTCTTCTGATATCATGAGCCGTCCTGTTGACGTTTCTAAGTACAAGGCAATCTATGCTGGTGCTCAGAAGAATATGTCTATGGCTGGTGTTACTGTTATCATTGTTAAGGATGATGAGCTTGGTAAGGCTCCACGCGAGTTGCCTACAATGATTGACTATCGTACTCATGTTGAAAAGGGTTCTATGTTCAATACCCCTCCTGTAGTTCCAATCTATACTTTGATGGAAACTATGCGTTGGGTGAAGGCTAACGGTGGTGTAGAGGCTATGGATCGTTTGGCTAAGCAGCGTGCAGAAATCGTTTACAATGAGATCGACCGCAACAAGTTGTTCCGTGGAACTGTTGCTGAGGAGGATCGCTCTGTAATGAACCTCTGCTTCGTTATGAATGATGAGTACAAGGATCTTGAGAAGCCATTCTTCGACTTTGCTACAGAGCGTGGTATGGTTGGTATCAAGGGCCACCGTTCTGTAGGTGGTTTCCGTGCTTCTTGCTACAATGCTCAGACAATCGAGGGCGTTAATGCTCTGGTTCAGGCAATGAAGGATTTCGAAGCTCAGCACTAATAAAAATATACATACAAGGGCGGACTATGGTTCGCCCTTTTTCAATTTATAAAAAAATTAATTACTATGAAAGTTTTAGTTGCTACAGAAAAACCATTCGCAGCTGCAGCTGTTGATGGAATAAAGAAGGAAATTGAAGGTGCAGGCAATGAGCTTGTTCTCCTTGAAAAATATACAGAGAAGGCTCAGCTTCTTGATGCAGTTAAGGATGCTGATGCAATGATTGTACGTTCAGACAAAGTGGATAAGGATGTTCTTGATGCTGCAAAGCAGTTGAAGATCGTTGTTCGTGCTGGTGCTGGATATGATTCTATTGATACAGCTTATGCTAAAGAAAAGGGTGTAGTTGTTGAGAATACTCCTGGCCAGAACTCAAATGCTGTAGCTGAGTTAGTATTTGGTCTTCTAGTTTTTGCTGTTCGTAATTTCTACAATGGTAAGGCCGGTACTGAATTGAAGGGCAAGAAACTTGGTATTCTTGCTTTTGGTAATGTTGGTCGCAATGTTGCTCGTGTTGCTAAGGGCTTCGGTATGGAAGTATCAGCATACGATGCTTTCTGCCCTGCAGAGGCTATTGAGGCAGCAGGTGTTCATGCATGTAAGAGCCAGGATGAGTTGTTCCAGAACAACGATATCGTTTCCCTTCATATTCCTGCAACTCCTGAGACTATTAAGAGTATCGATTATCGCACAGTTAATCAGATGCCTAAGGGAGCTATTCTTATTAATACAGCCCGTAAGGAGGTTATCAACGAGGAAGAGTTGTTGAAGCTTCTTGCTGAGCGTGAGGATTTAAAGTATATCACAGATATCAAGCCTGACGCAGATGCTGACTTCGCTAAGTTCGAGGGTCGTTATTTTGCTACTCCAAAGAAGATGGGTGCTCAGACTGCTGAGGCTAATATCAATGCTGGTATTGCTGGTGCAAAGCAGATAAATGCATTCTTCAAGGACGGAGATACAAAGTTCCAAGTAAATAAGTAATCACGTTTCTAGACTTTCTTGGGAAGGTTTCTAAATAGTGACTTAAGTCAAATAAAGCAAGAGCACAGAGATTTTCTCTGTGCTTTTGTTTTGTATATCGAAGAAAATCACTAACTTTGCATCATTATCTAATTAAACTTATTAAATTACACTATGGCAATAGTAAAACCATTTAAGGGTATCCGTCCTCCAAAGGACCTTGCAGAGAAAGTTGAATCTCGCCCTTACGACGTGTTAAATTCAGAAGAGGCTCGCGCAGAAGCAGGTGATAACGAGAAAAGCTTGTATCATATTATCAAACCAGAAATCAACTTTGAACCTGGAACATCTGAGTATGATCCTCGTGTTTATGACGAGGCAGCTAATCAGTTCAAGAAGTTCCAGGAGAATGGATGGCTTGTACAAGATAATGAGGAGCATTACTATATCTATGCTCAGACAATGAACGGCAAGACTCAGTATGGTATTGTTCTGGGTGCATATGTAAATGACTATATGACTGGTGTCATCAAGAAGCATGAGTTGACCCGTCGTGATAAGGAAGAGGACCGCATGAAGCATGTTCGCGTTTGCAATGCTAATATGGAGCCTGTATTCTTCGCTTATCCAGATAACAGCATCTTGAATGATCTTTTGAATCGTTATGCTCAGACAGAGCCTGTATACGATTTCATTGCTCCTATTGATGGTTTCCGTCATCAGTTCTGGATGGTTAGCGATGCTAATGATATCAAGACCATTACAGAGGAATTTGATAAAATGCCAGCCCTCTATATTGCTGATGGTCATCACCGTTCAGCAGCAGCAGCGCTTGTTGGTGCAGAGAAGGCTAAGAATAATCCAAACCATACAGGCAAGGAAGAGTACAACTATTTCATGGCAGTTTGCTTCCAGGCAAGTCAGTTGACAATTCTTGACTATAACCGTGTAGTAAAGGATTTGAATGGCATGACTTCAGAGGAATTCCTCAAGGCTTTGGAGAAGAACTTTACTGTAGAAAAGAAGGGTGAGGCAGAGTATAAGCCAGAGGAACTTCATGAGTTCTCTCTCTATCTCGATAATAACTGGTATAGCTTGAAGGCTAAGGAGGGTACTTATGATAACAGCGACCCTATTGGCGTTCTTGATGTAGATATCTCTTCTCGTCTGATTCTCGATGAGTTGATGAACATCACCGATCTTCGTAGCTCTGACCGCATTGACTTCGTAGGTGGTCTTCGTGGTTTGAAGGAGTTGAAGCGTCGTGTTGATAATGGCGAGATGCGTTGGGCATTGGCTTTGCATCCTGTAACTATGCAGCAGATTATGAACATTGCTGATAGCGGCAAGATTATGCCTCCAAAGGCTACTTGGTTTGAGCCAAAGCTTCGTTCTGGCCTGATTATCCACAAGTTGGACTAATTTCTCATCCCCTTCTTTGTGAAGGGGATAACAAAAAATTACTAGATGGCAAAAAGCAATAAGCTGAATACAAATAAGGAAATCCTCGTGAATGACTCTTCAGTTAATGATGAGGTAGAAATGAAGGATACCTTTAAGACTATAAAAGCAACAGGCGAGGGATATTACACCGAGAAGCGGAGTAAGTTCCTCGCTTTTGCGCATCCTGTTACTTCTGCCGATGAGGCGATGGAAATCGTAAAGCAGTATCGCAAGAAGTATTATGATGCACGTCATGTCTGCTATGCTTACATGTTGGGTGCTGATCAATTGGAATTTCGGGCCAACGATGATGGAGAACCATCTTCTACAGCAGGAAAGCCAATTCTTGGGCAGATTAATAGCAATGACCTTACCGATATACTCATTGTTGTGGTTCGCTATTATGGTGGCGTGAACTTGGGAACTAGTGGTTTGATAGTAGCTTATCGAACTGCAGCAGCAGATGCTATAGAACATTGCGAGGTAGAGGAGCGTTTGGTGGAGGAAGTTGTTAGCTACAGCTTTACCTATCCAATGATGAATGATGTTATGCGCATAGTAAAGGATATGAATCCTCGAATTGTATCTCAGAATTTTGACAACACTTGCGAGATTAAACTCGCTATACGTAAAAGTGAGGCGGAAAACCTCAAAAATCGATTGAAAAAGCTAACATTTGACGATTGATATCTTTTTTGGCACGGTATTTGTATTATAGAAAGCGAAATTGAACTTTAAATACAAATAAATATGGCACAAAAAGGTAATATAGGAGTTACAACAGAGAATATCTTCCCTGTCATCAAGAAGTTTCTTTATTCAGACCATGAAATCTTTCTACGTGAAATGGTTTCAAATGCAGTGGATGCAACTCAGAAGTTGAAGACATTAGCTGCGCAAGGCGACTTCAAGGGCGAACTTGGCGATTTGGCAGTTCAGGTGAAGCTTGATGAGAAGGCAAATACACTGACTATTGTCGATCGTGGTATTGGTATGACAGAAGAGGAAATCGAAAAGTATATCAATCAGATTGCTTTCTCTGGTGTAACAGACTTCCTTGATAAATATAAGGATAAGGCAAATGCTATCATTGGTCATTTTGGCTTGGGATTCTACTCAAGTTTCATGGTAAGTGATCGTGTTGATATCATTACAAAGAGCTATAAGGAAGGCAGCAAGGCTGTTAAGTGGACTTGCGATGGCTCACCTTCTTATGAGATTTCAGATGCAGAGAAGGAAGACCGTGGTTCTGAAATAGTTCTTCATATCAGTGAGGATTGCAAGGAATTCCTCGAGAAAAACAAGATTCAGCAGTTGCTTGATAAGTACTGTAAGTTCATGCCTGTACCTGTAACATTTGGTAAGAAGCAGGAATGGAAAGATGGTAAAATGGTTGATACAGAAGAGGATAATCTAGTTAATAGCATTGAACCATTATGGACCAAAACCCCATCTTCTTTAAAGGATGAAGACTACAAGAAGTTCTATCACGACTTGTTCCCAATGAACGATGATCCTTTGTTCTGGATTCACCTGAATGTTGACTATCCATTCAATCTTACAGGTATTCTTTATTTCCCACACATCAAGGACAACATCGATATGCAGCGCAATAAGATTCAGCTCTATTGCAATCAGGTGTTTGTAACCGATCAGGTGGAAGGTATTGTACCAGACTTCCTCACATTGCTTCATGGTGTGATTGATTCTCCAGATATTCCTCTGAATGTAAGTCGTAGCTATTTGCAGAGTGATGCTAATGTGAAGAAAATCTCTACCTATATTACCAAGAAGGTTGCTGACAGATTGAGCAGCATCTTCAAGGAAAACCGCAAGGATTACGAAGAGAAGTGGGATAATCTCAAGGTCTTCATCAACTATGGAATGCTTTCTCAGGAAGATTTCTATGGTAAGGCTAAGGATTTCGCATTGTTTAAGGATGTTGATGGTAAATTCTATACCTTTGAGGAGTATAAGACACTTATAAAGGATAACCAGACCGATAAGAATGGCAACCTTGTATATCTCTACGCCAATAACAAGGAGGAGCAATACACATATATCAAGGCTGCAGAGGCTAAGGGATATAGCGTGTTGCTGATGGATGGCCAGTTGGATACTCCAATGGTAGGTATGCTTGAGCAGAAGTTTGAAAAGAGCATGTTTACTCGTGTGGATGCTGACATTATCGACCGCCTGATTGTAAAGGAGGATGCAAAACAGAGTGACTTGGATGGCACACAGCGTGACAATTTGTCACAGGTGTTCAAGACACAGATGCCAAAACTTGACAAGACAGAATTCATGGTAGATGTTCAGGCTTTGGGTGATCAGTCTCAGCCTGTATTGATTACTCAGAATGAGTATATGCGCCGTATGAAGGCTATGAGTCATTTCCAGGAGGGAATGAGTTTCTATGGTCAGATGCCAGACAGCTACAATATTGTATTGAACAGCGATCATCCTTTGATAAAGAATGTGCTGAATGATGCAACTCAGAATACAGCAGAAGCATTAAAGCCTATCGAGGGTGAAATCAAGGGACAGGAAGCTCGTCTTGCAGCACTTCATCAGAGTCAGAGCAAGAAGAAGCCTGAGGAGATTTCGCAGGAAGAGAAGGATGATGTTCAGAATACCGAAAAGGCAATCAATGAGCAGAAGACAAAGAAAACTGAGGTTATTGCAGAATATGCAAAGAACAATCAGATTGTTCATCAGCTTATCGATCTTGCTTTGCTTCAGAATGGAATGTTGAAGGGTGAAGCCCTCGATAATTTCCTTAAGAGATCTGTTGATTTGATTAAATAATCGGATACTTCATAAGTTTTAAATTCCCCTTTGTCAACTTCTTGTTGGCAAGGGGGATTTTTTTTGTATCATATACAAATGGAAATGTTTCATTTTGCACATTTTTACACTGTAGATGACTTTTTGCGCAGATAATTTTGCTATCTTTGCAAGAGCTAAATCAAATACATGAAATAGATAGTTATGATAGGAACTGATTCAAACTATAGCGTATTGTGTGATTATTATTCACGTCATTATTCAGAGGTGTTGGCATTTGTCAGCAAGCGTATGAAGTATGATGATTCTTCAGAGGACATTGTTCAGAATGTCTTTCTGAAACTTATGAAGATGAATCAGATGATTACTCCTGTCACACTTCCAAGTTTAGTTTATACTATTGCTCGAAATATGATAATGGATTTTTGGCGACACAAAAATTATGTCGAGCAATATGAACACCGAATACAATCAACATCTTCTTATTCTTCTTTTTCCAACAATGATGTGGAGAGTGTTTATTCTGCAACAGAGGTGAACGAAATCCTAGAAAGGGGAATTGCTCGTTTAAGCGACAGGCAGCAGAGTATTTATCGAATGAATGTATACGAGGGAAAGCAGGTGAAGGATATCTCACAGGAACTTGGTATTAATTACAAAACTGTGGAAAATCGTTTAGGTGCTGCCAGAAAAGAAGTTCGCTCCTATATGAAGCGCCAATTGGCCTAGTCTGTATTTTCTTGAACTTTAATTGAATTATCAAAGAAGGAATGATTAGGTCGCAAAACATAAGGTTTTGCAATCTAATAAATAATGTTTTGTAGAGAAATATCTTATGTTTTGTAATACAATAACTTATGTATTACTGCGTCTCATGGTATACAAGAATGGCCTTTTCAAAAGGTTTTCTTATACATATAAAGTCCCTTTTCTAGCTGAAATTATTGAGATTGTTGAGATTGGTAATCAATAATCTCAATAATATCAGCCGAAATAGGGACATATTATCTTTTAATTGATGGTAAAACCAAGGATATGAGTAAGTTCCTTGTCGAAATAGAAAGTGTTGCTGTGCTTAGTCTCCTTGTTATTCTTGTCCGTAAGGTTGTAATTCACTCGGAGATAGGTAACAGTGTCCGGCACCTCATTGCTTGTGTAGCTAATCTGATTTTTGTATTCAGGCAACTTGCTTACAAACTTGCGCATTTCCATAATCTGTTCTTTGGAAACGTGTGATGTCTTGCCGAATGTTCCAGCCTGAAAGCTGCTCATGTCTGGATTAGTCAGATTCTCGTTCAGGAAATCCTTTGCCATAGACTTAGCCTTGTAGCTGTCGCCACAACTTGATAGCGACAGCATAATAAGAGTAGATACAATGACAAATGATAATTTTAGAATTCTCTTTCTCATATCTTAAAATGATTTTAGTCTTCAGGAATGTTCTTCAGAATCTCGAGCAGATGATCCCATACCATCTGAACAGTAGGGATAAGCAATCTCTCATCTGGTGTGTGAACATAGCGGAGGGTAGGGCCGAAACTTACCATGTCGAGGTGTGGGTATTTCTCGCTGAAGAGACCACACTCCAAGCCTGCGTGTATACCTTTCACTACAGGATCCTTACCAAACAGTTTCTTGTAGGTCTCAACAGTGATATCTACCAGTTTGCTGTTTGGATTCATCTTCCAGGCAGGATATCCGTCGTTCTGAATAACCTCAGCACCAGCAAGCTGGAAAGCAGCCTTGATAGTCTGAGCCATATTCTTGAGGTTACTCATCACATTGCTTCGCTGACTAGCTACGATAACAACTTCGTTCTCAGAGCTTTGTACGCTTGCAATGTTGCTTGAGGTTTCCACCATATAAGCAAGTGCCTCATCCTGGCACATAGCAAATACACCATTATCAACTGCTTGAAGTGAACGGATGAGAGCATCTGATGTAGTCTTGTCGAGAACAGGCTGAGCATCAGTGCTGCCAATGTTCCATTTCATTGCATTATCAGTTACATGGAATTCATCCTCAACATCTGTTGTAAAGAGATTCCAGTCAACCATTACATCGTCCTTCTTTCCGAATGGAACTGCAAAGATAATCTTTCCATCGCGAGGGATTGCATTGTGCATCTTACCACTGTTGAACTGAGCAAGACGAACACCATATTTCTCGTTTGCCATGTAAAGGAAGCGAGATAGAATCTTTATAGCGTTAGCACGCTTCTTGTCGATATCATCACCAGAGTGACCACCAACAAGTCCCTTCAAGCTAGCCTCGAAAAAGAACAATCCTGCAGGGGCTGCCTCACGCTCAAACTTGAAAGAAGCAGTGGTGTTGATACCACCAGCACAAGAAATGAAGAACTGTCCTTCATCCTCACTATCTAGGTTGATAAGATACTTACCGCTCATGAAGTCAGACTTCATACCAAAGGCACCAGTTAATCCTGTTTCCTCATCACGAGTGAAGACACACTCGATAGGGCCATGCTCAATATCATTGCTGTCAAGGATGGCAAGTTCAATAGCCACACCAATACCATCATCGGCACCCAGTGTAGTACCCTTAGCTGTCAACCAGTCGCCGTCGATTTCAGTCTGAATAGCATCCTTATGGAAGTCAAACTCAACGTCAACAAGTTTGTCGCATACCATATCCATATGGCTCTGAATGATGGTAGTAGCTTTTTTCTCGTAACCTGGAGTAGCTGGAATTTTGATGAGGACATTGCCAGTCTCGTCGACTTTAGTCTCAAGATTATGGCTTTCACCAAAGGCTTTCAGATACTCTATCATTTGCTCCTCGTGCTTGCTTGGGCGAGGAATCTGATTGATGTTTGCGAACTGCTCAAATACGCGAGCAGGTTTCAAATCATTTTTATTCATTTATTTATGTTATTTTATTTTGTCCTTTTCTCTAAAAATGTTACCTTTGCGACTGAATAGTGCTTAATAGGCACTGCAAAAGTAATAAAAATGATAAAGACTTTACTATTAACCGTGTTAATAATTGCTATATGCATCGCATTATTATCCGTGAGGCTGATCTTTAAGAAGAACGGAAAGTTCTCTTCGCATGATGTGGGTGAAGATGCTCATATGCGAGAGAAAGGCATTCGATGCTCTATGGATCAGGATCGGGAGGCACGAAGAAATGGAAAGGCTTTTTAGAAATTTGAGACAAAAGAAATAAAAATCAGAAATAAAATAAAATGAAGAAAAACATTTTTAAGACCGTAGCAATCGCAGCAGTAGCTGGACTTGCACTCACTGCTTGTAACAAGCAGCAGCCTGAAGTAGAGGCTAAATCTAACACCGCACAGGCTCCTGCAGAGCTGAAAATCGCTTATGTTGAGGTAGACTCAATCATGACACAGTATACATTCGCTAAGGAGTATTCTGATCTTCTTCAGAAGAAGAGTGCAAATATTCAGAAGACTATCGCTCAGAAGGGACAGGCTCTTCAGAGTGCAGCTGCTAACTTCCAGCAGAAGGTTCAGCAGAATGCTTACACTCGTGAGCAGGCTGAGGCTATCCAGGCTGGTCTTCAGAAGCAGAATAATGATCTTCAGGGCTTGCAGCAGCGTTTGGGCAACGAGTTCCAGGCTGAGCAGGAGAAGTATAACAAGGCACTTCACGATTCTATCAATCACTACCTTGCAGTATACAACAAGGATAAGAAGTATAGCATGATTCTCAGCAAGAGTGGTGATAATCTTCTTTATGCTGACAAGGCTTTCGATGTAACTTCTGAGGTTATCGCTGGTCTTAACAAGGCATACAGGGGAAGTTTGAAGAAGTAACCATCCCCCTTAGGCTCCTCGCATGGGGAGAAAGTATGAAATATGACAAGGAAAGAACGATATACTTATATATTGGACTATTTCCGGGAAACGCTGCCAAATGTAACAACTGAATTGCAATTTGGCAGCGCTTTTCAGTTATTAGTGGCTACGCTTCTCTCTGCCCAATGCACCGACAAGCGTATCAACGAGGTGACACCTGAACTATTCCGCCATTATCCTGACGCAGCCTCGATGGCGAAAGCAGAAGTGGAGGAGGTGTTTGAATATGTTCGTTCTGTGAGTTACCCAAATGCAAAGTCCAAGCATCTTGTTGAGATGTCGAAAGCTTTGGTGGAGAAGTTTAATGGTGAGGTTCCTTCTACTACAGATGAGCTTATCTCTCTACCTGGAGTGGGACGGAAAACGGCTAATGTTATTCAGGCTGTATGGTTTGGCAAGCCCACAATGGCAGTTGATACTCATGTCTATCGTGTGAGTCATCGTTTGGGATTGGTTCCTGCAACAGCCAATACTCCGCAGAAAGTAGAGGAATATCTGTTACAGCATGTTCCAACAGAAGATGTCAGCAGGGCTCATCATTGGTTATTATTGCATGGCAGATATGTTTGCAAGAGTGCCAAACCTGCTTGTGAGAAATGTGAACTGGAGGATATTTGTCCAAAACTCCTCAAAGATTCTAAACTCTAATTACTAATCAGAAATATTGTGGATACAAAATTAATACAGAAATTCCTGAAAGATATTGCGGCAAATAATAACCGTGAATGGTTTCAGGAGCATAAAGCCCAGTACGAGAAAGCTAAGGCTGATTTTGAGGCTGGAATAGAAAAGGCGATAGCCCGGATTTCAACCTTCGATACAGAGGTTAGCAGTTTAACCGTAAAAGATTGTTGCTATCGTTTTTACAGAGATGTCCGTTTTTCACCTGACAAGTCACCGTATAAGCGTCATTTCGGCGCCTATATATGTGCCCATGGAAAGAAAGCGTTGCGTGGAGGGTATTATCTTCACATTCAGCCTGGCCATTGTCTGATATGTGTGGGGTCTTACTGGCTGCCTACCAACATCCTTACTTCTTGCCGAAATGAAATAATGGGAAATATAGATGCATGGAGAAAGGCTGTTGAGAATGGACAATTTGTGAAATATTTCGGATATCCAAATGAAGGAGAGTGGGATGAGCAGAAAGAAATACTTTCCGACAAGGGATTTGGAATAGGAAGGCTGAAAACTTGTCCAAAGGGTTTTCCGAAGGATTACGAGTTTATCGACTATCTGCGTATGAAGGATTATGCAGCTTGGATAAAAGTTCCTGATGATTTCTTTGAAGGCGACAAATGGCTGGATGAAATCGAAAAGTATTTCAAGGTTGGTAAGCCAATGATGGATATTATAAATTCTGTAGTCGATGACTATGAATAAATAGAGAAGGGAGATGATTGTAATAACCATCTCCCTTTTTCTGTTTTTGCTACATTATTCCTGAAAGAATCAGAACGCCAGCAATGAGTGCTGTAATTAAGGTAGCAAATAAAAGTTCATCGATATGCCACTTCTCAATAAACTTCTCATTTAACAGAGATTTCTTCATATAAATCTTATCTTCTTTATTAGTTTATTATATTTTGCTAGACAAAGATAATAAATTATAAAGGTAATCTTGTCAAGATATGAGAAAAATGGCAGTATCTATGTTATTTTTTTCTGATTTTAGAATAGACTGAATATTTTATCGATGATTTTCTCGATAGTAGAGGAATCTGCTGCCTCATTTATCTTCTCATTGATTTTTTCTTCTACTTTCTTGCTAACATGATCAGTTACTCTATCTACAGTCTCGTCAACCTTATCGTTAATTTTCTCGTCGATACTCTTGCTGTTGCCTTGGAGTGTATTGTCTTCTCCCTTTTCTTTATCGGCATCTTCTGAGTTCTCATCATTGCTTTCTGAACTGGATGATTCAACTTTTAGACCACTTTTACTGATAGCCTTAAGAATATCGTCCTTGTTGATTGTATAAACTTTTCCGAGGAAACCATAGGATACAGTTTTCTCTTCATCGCCAACTTCAACAGTTGTCTTTGAATAGAAAAGATAGCTGTGGTAATCGAGCATGGAGTTTAATGCTTCGTCAACAATTGGACCAGAAATCATCTTCGTGAACATTTTCATGCCCATTGAGAAGATATCGTTGCTCTCACCTCCATTGGTAAGTTCATCGATAGCACCATTGAGTTCTGATTTGATAGCCTTCTTATGGTCGCTCTTGTCAGGGTTGCTGCATCCAAAGACGAAGAGCAGCAAAACTACAGCAGCACCAACGATATAAAGGATAGTCTTGTTCTTTTTTTCTGGTTGGAGAGGCTGCTGAGGTTGCATAGCTTGTTGTGTATATGGATTCTGCCCAAACTGCTGTGCATTGATTGTTGGTGGAATAGGAGGTACCTGTGGACCTTGCTGATTTGCAAACTGTTGTGTTGCGTTAGCTGGCTGGTATGTACCATCCAAAATAGGGCGCAATTCTTCAACTTTCCAGGCAGGTGTCCAGTCGGTCAAACCTTCTGCCCATACAAGAGATTCAGATGTAATCTTCTTCTCATTCAACTGGTCCAAAGTAAAAGGACCAGCTTGTTGTCCATTTTCAATTAAAAAGTATTGCATTGTTTAAATTTTACAATTTTCGTATTGTTTAGTCGCGTTTTATTAATGAGTGGCTTTCCACCATTCTGTCTTCTCTCTGCCTAGCAAAACTACCTCATTCTTGCTATAGTCACTCAGAGTCAAACCAGAATAATGCTTCAGTTTTCTGATAACTGGTGATCCATAGAGTAGGGAATAGATGCGCTCTGTTGCGCTTGTAGAAGCTACTACCTTATTATATGCTACAGAGAAACGGCTTGTAAGTCGGCTGTTGATATTGAGACTAGTTACATAACTCTTCATGTCATAGAAAATAGGAGTGTTGAAACCGTCCAATACCTGAATGCTGTCTTTTAGAGAATCGATAACTGCATAGTTTCCATTATTGATATCCTTCATAACTCCAGCAAGTTCATCCAAATTGTTACAGTTGATTGCAGAGAGGGTACCATAAGGATATGTTTGCTTCTTGTAGAATGAAGTATAAGTGGAAGTCATGGAGCTATAGTTTGGAGTTTTGCTGCTTATGCTGCTCCACATACTATGATAAGGCATGCCTGCCTCCATAATCTCGCTTGTAGAAGCTACCAGATAGTTGGTGACATTGCGAAGTGCATAAGCAGATTCTACATTTGCCATATAGCAACCATCAAAAAGGATGTATTGCAATTTTTTTCCTGAAGTTGAAGGAATATTAGAATTTGCGATTCCTTCAGCCAGAGATTCTATGTCAATGCCATAATTTGCGATGTCAGAGACACTTCCGAAGAAACGGGTTTTAGGATAGTTCTCCTCCGATTCCTGATTGTCTGTAACATTAGTATGCTGCTTGGAATAGTATGGATAGTTCTTCCAATCCTCCTTATAGGTCCATCCAACTGCATGACTACCAATAATCATTGCAGCATAATTCAGAGAATTGTCTGCATTGGCGATTACGGTATTCCAGATGTCAGTGATTGCTTCAGAAGTGTTTACATCAGTTCCAGAATAGTCCTTGATAAGATTATGGACAATCTTGTTGTTGGAATACTTCACCTCGTAGAGTGAAGCAGCATTTGCCGATGTGCTGAACATAACGAATAACTTGTTTTGTTGCAAGCCCTTTTGGTCTATAATTGCTTGTTCGATACTGTCAAGATTCTGCTTCAAATAGTAGGTAAGTCCATCACTTGTGGCAGATCCCGACCAAGGCATATAGACAAGAATCGTCTGTTCTGTCAATTCCTCTAAATCAATAGAATCATCCTTGCAACTCACAAGTGTGAAAGTCGCAAAGATGATACCTATTATTATATATGCTAATTTTCTCATTTCTTTCTAAGTTCTTCGAGCTGAGCCTCGAGAGCAGCAATCTTCTCAACTGAGTCGCTTTCCTTCTTGCGCTCGCGAGTGATGACAGCCTCTGGAGCATGAGCTACGAAGTTCTCGTTGCTGAGCTTTTTGCGAATGCCCATCAAGAAACCCTTGAGATGCTCAAGTTCCTTTTCTGCCTTCTCGATTTCTGCCTTTACATCAATCAAGTCGCCTACAGGCACTGCGAACTCGTCTGTGCCAACCATAAAGCCTGATGCATCAGCAGCCTTGTCAGCTACTACGTTGATAGCTTTCAAGTTAGCCATCTTTGCAATAACGTCATTGTATGTCTCGAAGTTGTTCTGCTTGATAGCCAGCAAGTCGAGCTGTACCTTTGGAGCGATGTTCTTCTGATTGCGAACGGCACGAACACCTGCAACAATCTGCTTAACATTCTCAATATCTGCGAGCAGTTTAGTCTCCTCTGCGTTTGGAGCTACAATCTGAAGAGTTGCCTTCATGATGCTCTCGCCTTCCTTGCGGTCGAAGATATGCTGCCAGAGTTCCTCTGTGATGAATGGCATGAATGGATGCAACATCTTCAGCAAGGTCTCAAAGAACTTGAGGGTTGCATCAAACGTAGTCTTGTCGATAGGCTGTGCCTTACCATCAATATATGCTGGCTTTACCATCTCGAGGTACCAAGCTGAGAACTCATCCCAGAAGAGACGATATACAGTCATCAATGCCTCAGAGATACGATACTGCTTGAACTGCTCTTCCATAGTTGCATTAGCCTCCTTCAACTTAGCGTCGAACCAAGCTACTGCAGTCTTGCTTGCCAATGGCTGCTCGATATCTGCAGTTTCCCAACCCTCAACGAGGCGGAATGCGTTCCAGATCTTGTTGTTGAAGTTGCGGCCCTGCTCGCAGAGACTCTCATCGAAGAGAATATCGTTACCTGCAGGAGCAGCAAGCATCATACCCATACGAACACCATCTGCACCATATTTCTCGATCAACATAATTGGGTCTGGTGAGTTTCCAAGAGACTTGCTCATCTTGCGGCCCAACTTGTCACGAACGATACCTGTGAAGTAAACGTGCTTGAATGGCATCTTGCCGCGATACTCGTAGCCTGCCATAATCATACGTGCTACCCAGAAGAAGATGATATCTGGACCTGTTACGAGGTCGTTTGTAGGGTAGTAGTAGTTGATCTCCTCATTGTCAGGATCCAAGATTCCGTTGAACAAAGAGATTGGCCACAACCAGCTTGAGAACCAAGTGTCAAGGCAGTCGCTTTCCTGCTCAAGGTCGGCTGCTGTCAATGCTGCGTTCTTCTCTTGAGCCAACTTGAGAGCTTCTTCTGCAGTTTCTGCTACTACGTAGTCGTTCTTGCCCTCTGCATCCTTGAAATAGTATGCAGGGATTCGATGACCCCACCAGAGCTGACGGCTGATACACCAGTCCTTGATGTTCTCCAACCAGTGGCGATAAGTATTCTTGTATTTCTTTGGATAGAACTCGATATCATCGTCCATAACAGGACCGAGTGCGATGTCGGCAAAGTGCTCCATCTTGAGGAACCACTGAGTACTCAGTTTAGGCTCGATAGGCACATTAGTACGCTCTGAGAAACCTACCTTGTTGTCGTAATCCTCGATTTTCTCCATCAAGCCTGCTGCAGTAAGGTCTTTAGCAATCTGCTTGCGAACATCCATACGATCCTGACCAACATACATACCTGCTGCCTCAGAGATTGTACCATTGTCGTTGAAGATATCGATAGTCTCGAGCTTATGCTTCAAGCCGAGCATGTGGTCGTTTACATCATGAGCTGGAGTAACCTTCAAACAGCCAGTACCAAACTCGATATCTACATAACCATCTTCGATAACAGGAATCTCACGGCCAACGAGAGGAACGATAACGTGAAGTCCCTTCAACCATGTATTCTTTACATCCTCTGGGTTGATACACATTGCTGAGTCACCCATGATTGTCTCAGGACGTGTGGTCGCAACTACTGCATAGTAGCCCTTTTCGTCCTTGTGCATTACATTGCTCTCGTCCTTGCGCTCAACTTTAGCCTGGTCTTCAGGAGCAACATAATACTTCATATCGTAAAGATGAGAGTGCTCATCCCTGTAGATTACCTCTTCATCAGAAAGAGCTGTCTGTGCCTGAGGGTCCCAGTTCACCATGCGCACACCACGATAGATCAATCCCTTGCGGTAAAGATCTACGAATACGCGGATGACACTCTTAGAACGAGTCTCATCCATAGTGAATGAAGTGCGGTCCCAGTCGCAAGAGCAACCCAGACGGCGCAACTGCTTCAGAATGATGCCTCCATGCTCGTGAGTCCAATCCCAAGCATGCTCAAGGAACTGATCGCGAGTGAGGTCGGTCTTCTTGATACCCTGCTGAGCGAGCTTGTTTACCACTTTAGCCTCAGTAGCGATAGAGGCGTGGTCGGTACCTGGTACCCAACAAGCGTTCTTGCCCTCCATGCGAGCCTTACGAACGAGGATATCCTGAATAGTATTGTTAAGCATATGTCCCATGTGGAGCACACCGGTAACGTTTGGTGGAGGGATGACGACTGTGTAAGGTTCGCGTCCATCCGGTTTGCTACTGAACAATTTGTTGTCCAGCCAATACTGATACCATTTTGACTCCACTGATTGTGGTTCGTACTTGCTAGCTAATTCCATTTTAATCTATCTATTTTTATTCTTATTTTCGTAAAAAACGATGCAAAGTTACAAAAATCTTTCCGATTAGAAAAATGATTTCTATATAATTAATGTATAGGGACTATTTCGCTTTGCTTAGTTTCTGGAAGGTTTTCTTCTCGATGATGAAGATACCAAGTCGGTGCTTGATATGCATCTTGTCCATGGAGTAGAGTTCATAGATGCCTTCCTTCAGGTTGCCCACGTAGATGGATTCGCCTGTATATCTGCGCATTGAACACATATTGCCCAATAAATTCTGCACCACGATGTAATCGGCGTCAAGTCCAGGACGCTTTGGTGGAACCTGCAGTTTTTTGTCCTTTACCGTTAGCACATTTTCCTTAAACGAAACCCTTCTGTCGATTTCCATCTGCTTCTTTTTCTTCTCCATCCTGAGGATAGAGTCCTGTCGTGCCAATTCCTTGTTTTGTGCAACCATTGCATTCCATGCAGTCTCAATTTCCTTTGAGCCTATTTCCACGCCATAGCGGTCCATGTAGGTGAGTACCACATAGCGGTCTTGCACGCCCGACAGATATTTGAGCACTTCCGATTTTGGCAATCGGGTACCGATGAGATTTCGCGCATCTCTTGTATCCACAGGATAGTCGAAAGATGCATATATATTATAGGTAGTATCTGTCTTCTCGCGTCGGCTCCATGTGTCGGCTGGCACGAGGGCAGGGTACTTATCAAACTCATTGCTGGCGAAGTCGTAAATGCCCTGATGGTTGTCGGTGAAGAACTTGCTGCGGAAGTAGGTGTGGCCTGTGTTGAGGTTGCGGAGATGATACATTTCTGTGATAATATCTTTTACTTTCCAGTTGCCTAGTTCTGGGTCGAGGAAGTAGATGCCCAAGCCTGGAGCTACCATTTTTCCGTAAGTGCATTCTGCCCAGTCGTTGGCAAATGGGAAGAAGTTCTCGCCTTTGAAATACATCATTGGGTAGAGCTGGTCCATCAAGCCATCGCGAAGCCATGCCTGAGCATCTTGACAAACACGTTCGTAGGCATTCCATCCACGACTCTTGTGACGAGGTAAATCACTGTATTTTCCAATAGGAGAGCAACTTAGCTTTACCCAAGGCTTTTGGCTCTTCACGGCATCGTGAATTTTTTTCACGATAGAAGTAATATACTCACGACCTTGGTCGAGAGGCACCTTGATCTTCTTGTTTTCAGGATAGCGGATGTAGTCAAGGTGAATACCATCGATATCGTATCTTGAAGTAATCTCATTGCAAATCTGTGCAAGGTAATCGCCAGTTCTGCTATCTTCTGGGTTCATATAGCCATCCTCGCCAATCTGCATAATCAAGCCAGGAAACTTGTTGCGGAGAGAGGTGCATCCCAGCTTGTTCCATTTTCCTACAGGAATTGTCACTACCCAAGCATGAAGTTCCATACCTCTTTTATGACATTCGTCGATGGCGAACTGCAAGGCATCGTAGCCAGGACTCTTACCTGGATTGCCCGAAAGACAGCCATCCCACGGCTCCATCGATGAGGGATAAATGGTTGTGCCCCTCACGCGAGTTTGCAGAAGCACAGTATTGATGTTTGCCTTCTGCAATTTGTCGAGGATATTGATGAGTTCCTGCTTCTGTTTTTGGATGGAAGAAGCCGATTGAGCATAAGAGTGTGGCCAGTCGATACCACCAATGGTAGTAAGCCACATCGCCCTAATCTCCCTTTTGGGAGCCTGGTTTCCGCTGAAGAAGTCGGATGCTTGTTCGGTGCGATTAAAATTTTGCGAAAAAACTGACAGGGTAGTCATCGCAAAAGCCGCTGTTAGTAAGCATTTCTGCTTCAATATATGCTGAAAAACTAATAAATTTCTCTTTAGACGTTGCATTTTGTTTCAATTTGGCAACAAAGATACGAATAATTTTTCTTTTTTCAAATTAAATTCTTAACTTTGCATTGCAATTTTAAACAAACTAGTAGAATGATAACTTTTGCGTTAGCTTTGATAGCCCTGATTGTTGGCTATCTGCTCTATGGAAAATTTGTTGAGCATGTGTTTGGTCCGGACGATCGCCCGACTCCTGCTATTGCCAAGGCTGATGGTGTAGATTTCGTCGTCATGCCTAGTTGGAAAATCTTTATGATTCAGTTCTTGAACATTGCGGGAACTGGCCCTATCTTTGGTGCTATTATGGGTGCCTGGTATGGTCCGGTGGCCTATCTGTGGATTGTGCTTGGCTGTGTTTTCGCAGGAGCGATGCACGATTACATGAGTGGTATGCTGAGTGTTCGCCATGGTGGAGCCAACCTTCCTGATCTGGTTGGTAACTATTTGGGTACCACCACCAAGAACATCATGCTGATTTTCTCTATATTACTTCTGATGATGGTGGGAGCTGTGTTTGTATATTCTCCAGCTATCATTCTCAATGGTATGTTCACCGAGATGGGTGATACCAAGATGATTTGGATTATTGTCATCTTTGTTTACTATCTTGTTGCGACCATGTTGCCAATCGATAAACTCATTGGAAAGGTATATCCATTGTTTGCATTCTCACTGATTTTTATGGCGGTTGCCTTGTTGGTTGGCTTGATTATCAAGCAGCCATCTATTCCTGAAATTTGGGATAATCCATTGCAGCATAATTTGAATCAGCCTGCAGAACTGTTTGGCGTTGAGGGTTTTATGAGTAATAATGCCATCTTCCCTTGCTTGTTCATCACCATCGCCTGTGGAGCGATTAGTGGATTTCATGCCACTCAGAGTCCTTTGATGGCTCGATGCATAAAGCACGAGAAAATGGGCCGACCTATCTTCTATGGATCTATGATTACTGAAGGATTGGTAGCTTTGATTTGGGCAACAGTGTCAATGTATTTCTTCTACTATGGTGGTTGGAAAGAGTGTGTGGATGCTGAAACCTTGAATGCTTTTATGGCGCAATGGAATGATCCAGCTCAGCATAAAACCCTTGTTCAGTTCTTTGATGCTCCAACCGTAGTGAAGTTGGTTTGCAATAGTTGGCTGGGTGTTTTGGGTGGCATTCTTGCTTTACTTGGAGTGGTTGCCGCACCTATTACAAGTGGTGATACTGCCTTGAGAAGTGCCCGACTCATCATTGCTGACTTTGTGAAGATGGAGCAGAAGACTATCAAGAATCGTTTCACTATCTGTATACCTATGTTTGCTGCAGTAATCGGCATTTTGGTTTGGCAGATGGAAAATCCAAACGGCTTTAACATCATCTGGCAGTACTTCGGATGGGCAAACCAGACTTTGAGTGTATTCACTTTGTGGACCCTCACTGTTTATCTCTGTCAGAAGAAAAAGCCATTCATCATCACATTGATACCAGCCCTCTTTATGACCACTGTTTGCTCTACCTTTATATTTGTAAGTCCTCAGGCATTGCATTTAGGAGCTCTTGGCTATGCATGTGGTGGAGTAGTAATGGTTATAGCCTGCATCTGGTTCTTTGTTTGGTATCGCAAGGCAATGAAGTAAAATAGCTGACGAAACTCCGATAGGTAGGGTATTCTTTCCTTACAGATATAAATAGACGTCTTTGACGTCGGAAGATAAAGGTCCGACATCAAAGACGTTTTTTATATACTAATTTTTATACAGAGATAGAATACTTTCTTTTCAATTATTGGCAGTCTTTTGTAGCCTGGATAATTCATAGAAGGAAAACGTTATCACACTATTTTCTCAAGTTTTTGGCCACATCAGGCTTTTTCTACCATATTTTCGAATTATCCCATTTTTTAAGGCGATCCCGTTTTATTTTAAACGATGCCATTTTTATAGGATAGCTACAGAAAAAATGCAATATTTGGAGTTTTTGCTTCCTTTTATCTACATAAATATGGCATAATGAATATATAAAAGTGGGATAATTCTCAAAATCCTCCTATGAGGGCTTTTTGTAACTAGTTGAGTATCAGTCCACTGTAAACCGCTATATTTTAGATGGTTAAACCGTCTGTTTAGAGGAGCTAAACAGCCCATTTAGCACTTCAAAACAGGCCATTTAGCTATCCCAAATTAAATCTCAAATCTCAATTTATGGGATTTTTGAGATTTCATGCTATATATTAATAGTAATTATTACACTTAATATTCTATTATACCCCCAAAATCCTAAAAATGAAATTGAGATTTGAGATTATACCAAATTATCGAGTGATAGCTTCGATACTTTGCAAGCCAATATGAACAATACAGGCTGAAGATTGCAGCGCTTTGCAATAATGATAATAGTTTGAAATGAAAAATACTAGATCATTATGGATATAGAGTCTGTCCCAGAATTAGGGTAACCCCGATATCCATCCATTTGCAAAACAATGAGTGTTTATTTTTCTATTTCCAGAATTATTTGTAACTTTGCAGTCTATGGAACAGCAATATCCTTCACAACTGCTCGAGAAGGCAGTAGCGGAATTCTCGAAATTGCCAGGAATCGGGCGAAAAACTGCCCTTCGTCTGGTGCTTCATACGCTTCGTCAGTCGAATGAGGAAGTGGATGATTTCACTAATGCCGTTTCTCGTCTGAAGAAGGAAGTGAAGTATTGCAAGGTATGCCACAATATCAGCGATACCGATATCTGTCCGATATGCTCGGATTCCCGTAGAGATGCTTCAACCGTTTGCGTGGTCGAGAATATACAGGATGTGATGGCCGTAGAGAACACCCAGCAGTTTCATGGGCTCTATCATGTGCTGGGCGGTATCATTTCACCGATGGATGGAATTGGTCCTAGCGACATCGAAATCGACTCGTTGGTGCAACGAGTGGCTGGGGGTGAAATCAAGGAAATCATCCTAGCCTTGAGCTCGACCATGGAGGGAGATACCACCAACTTCTTTATCTCCCGCAAGCTGGCCGATTATGATGTGAAGCTAAGCGTCATCGCGAGAGGAATCTCGGTGGGCGACGAACTAGAATATACCGACGAGGTGACCTTGGGAAGATCAATTCTCAATCGTACACCTTTTGCTAAATAAACGAAAATGAAACTAGAGAAAGACATAAAGTATGTTCAGCGTGTGCTGATGGGCACCTATCTGAGTGATATTGCAATCGCTCTGGCAATAGTTGCCATTTTTCAATTAGAACTATTGGAAATCACTAATCTGATGACCTATCCGGATATTGTATTCTGGCTTCAGGTATTGATGGAGTTGCTCACTATCTGTGTTATCCCGATGGCTCTTCGACTCTTTAAGTTAAAGAAGATCCATAATCAATTGATGAATCAGAAAGCCGAGGCTCTGATGAATTGGGGACTGGTGAGAATCCATCTCATCGGAATACCAATGCTTATGAACGCCTATCTTTACGAGCAGACTCAATCGCCTGCTTTCGGATACATGGCGATAATTCTCTTTCTGGCTAATTTCTTTATCACTCCAACACTTGGCAGATGTAAAGAGGAGGTAGCGAAATGAAACTTGCGATTGTCATCGTTAATTATAATGTGAAGTTCTATCTGGAACAATGTCTGCTCTCCTTGCGCAAGGCACTTGTAGGGGTGGATGCATCGGTATATGTGGTTGACAATCATTCCAAAGACGGAAGTGTGGAGTATATCCGCAGTCGTTTTCCTGAAGTAGAAGTTATTGCCAGCAATCATAATCTGGGCTTTGCCAGAGGCAACAATATCGCTATACGGAAAAGCGAAAGCGAATATGTGCTGCTGCTGAATCCCGACACCATTGTGGGCGAGAATACCATCAGCGAATCGCTTAAGTTCATGGATGAACATAAGGATGCAGGAGCGCTGGGAGTGAGGATGTTACAGGCCGATGGCAATGTGGCGAAAGAGAGTAGGAGAGGCTTGCCCTCGCCTATGACAGCCTTCTATAAGATGACCGGCCTTTGCGCAAAATTCCCAACCAGCAAACGATTTGGAAAATACTATATGGGCTATCTGCCTTGGGATGAGCCAAACCAGATAGAAATCGTGAGTGGTGCCTATTGTATGCTTCGCAGGGAGGCATTGAACAAGGTGGGCTTACTCGATGAGGACTTCTTTATGTATGGCGAGGATATCGACTTGAGCTATCGCATTTTGAAGGGCGGCTATCACAACTATTATCTGCCAGTTGATATTTTGCACTATAAGGGCGAAAGCACCCATAAGTCGAGCTTCCGCTATGTGCATGTATTCTATGAGGCGATGCTCATATTCTTCCGCAAGCACTATGGCAATTCGGCGATGTTCCTAACCATCCCAATCAAGATGGCAATCTATGCAAAAGCATTTGTAGCAATGATAGGAATGATAACCACTCGACTATCGTGCAATCTGGGATTTGTTCATCGCAGAAAGGAGTTGTCTGAGGAGGATTTCTTGCGTTTCGACAATTCTAAGATGACTTTTCAGGGGATGCTGGATGAACTCAGCAGCTCCGATCATTCAAAAAAAATCGCTATCTATTATCCCGAAAGCAAACGGCTCATCACACCAGACGAGATCATCGATTAATATTTCATTTGAATTCTTGGCTATTCCAAAAGTTATTGCTACCTTTGTAAGTAATAGCAAAAAAGAATAAGACCTGAAAGATGAAGTTACATATATTCAATCCCGAACACGATATAGCATTGGCCTCAAACATGGAACAGTTTACCGCTCCACACGCAGGGCGCCAGCTAAGGAGCGACCTCGGATTTATTCCTGCCCTTTGGGCAGAAGAGGGCGATTTCGTGTTGGTTGACGACATCGATCAGGCAGAAGACAAGCTCCGCCATCTCTCGAAATACCGCAAGCAGCA
The DNA here is from genome assembly GCA_905236815.1 of uncultured Prevotella sp. Classification (GTDB taxonomy): domain Bacteria; phylum Bacteroidota; class Bacteroidia; order Bacteroidales; family Bacteroidaceae; genus Prevotella. The sequence continues at coordinate 37,888 of CAJOPE010000023.1, forward strand.
GGTGAATGTCGAATTCATTACCAAGGCGCAACTCCGCTATCAGCAGGAGAATAACGCCGAATTTGATGTTATCAATTCTACCTTTATGCCTTGGGGATGGGATAGGGCCATCGCCCATCAGCTGGGTATTCTGAAGTCAAATTTCTACATCCTTCATCTGGATGAGATTCGCCGAATTTCCTCCCGTCAGTGGGCGGCAGAGCATCTGCAGCACGATGTGGATTATGTTGAGGATGTGAATGTGCTGATGGCGAAGGTGGCCGAACGAAGAAGATGTGTACTGAAATCGCCTTGGAGCAGTAGTGGAAGGGGGGTGAAATTCATCGACCTCGACAACCAGCCGCTGGATGAACGATGGGCGGCAAGCATCATCAAGAAGCAAGGTGGAGTGATGCTCGAACCTTATTATAAAAAGGTGAAGGATTTCGGAATGGAGTTTATTGCCAAATCCGATGGAACAATCGAGTATCTTGGCTTGAGCCTCTTCCACACCGTGAAGGGGGCTTATTCGGGCAATGTACTCGCCAATGAGGAAATGAAGGAGAGTATGCTCTCCAACTATATAGTACTTGAGGAGGTTGAGGCGATGAGGAAACGCATCCTGCAAGTGATGGAGCCAGCCTTGAAGGGCATCTATCAAGGACCTTTTGGAGTTGACCTTATGGTAGTGGACAATCATCTGGAGATTGCTGAACTAAATCTAAGAAGAACGATGGGACATGTTGCTCTCTCGATCAGTCCAGAAGCCTCAAGTCCTGTAAGTGTAATGCATGTAGAATACGATGGAAGTCGCTATCATCTAAGAGTGAATCAGACCCTGGTGAATGCAGAGAGTCTAGAGATATAAAAAACAAACCTAAACAAATTATGAGACTTAGAAACTTATTAATCTACAGTGCAATGGCACTAGCTTCGCCGGCGATGGCCCAATACCATTCGCAGGTGTGGAACCCCGATAATGGGGATGGTACTTATACCAATCCGGTGATCAATGCCGACTATAGCGACCCAGATGTCTGCGTGGTTGGTGATGACTATTATCTCACGGCTAGTTCCTTTAATTGCATCCCAGGATTACCAATCCTTCATTCCAAGGATCTTGTGAACTGGGAAATCATCGGCCATGCTCTGAGGGAGTTGAAACCTGATTCTGTGTTTAATAAGCCAAGTCATGGTAATGGTGTCTGGGCACCTAGCATCCGCTATCACAATGGTGAGTTCTACATCTACTGGGGTGATCCTGATTATGGAGTTTTCATGGTGAAGACCAAAGACCCTGCTGGAAGATGGGAAGAGCCTGTATGTGTAATTCCTGGAGCGGGTATGATCGATACAACTCCGCTATGGGATGAAGATGGTCGATGCTATCTGGTAAATGGTTGGGCAAATAGTCGAAGTAAATTCGCCAGCGTTCTGACTGTTAGAGAGTTAAATGCTGAAGGAACTAAGGCTATTAGCGATCCTGTTATCGTTTTTGATGGCAATGGAACAGAGAACCGCACCTGCGAAGGACCAAAGTTCTATAAGCGTGATGGCTGGTATTGGATTATGTTCCCTGCCGGTGGAGTTCAAGAAGGATTTCAGATGGCGATGCGAAGTAAGTCGCCTTATGGACCTTATGAATCGATGAAGGTGATGGCGCAGGGAAAGAGCAACATCAATGGTCCTCATCAAGGTGGATGGGTACATACTAAATATGGTGAGGATTGGTTTCTGCATTTCCAAGAAAGAGGTGCCTATGGCCGAGTTGTACATTTGCAGCCGGTAACTTGGAAAGACAACTGGCCTGTAATGGGCATTGTTCCAAAGAAAGGCTATTGTGGAACGCCTTACGATCAATATCGAATGCCAAAATCCGACTCTAAAGTGAAGGTGAATCCGATAGAGAGTGATGAGTTTAATGCTCCAAACCTCGGCTTGCAATGGCAATGGCATGCCAACTATCAGCAGACATTTGGTATGCCAACATCGATGGGTGTTTTCCGACTCTATACGCATAAGAGTGATGAGAATATCTATCACACGCCAAATCTGCTTCTACAGAAGACTCCTGCTGATAATTTCACAGCAACCACCAAGTTCAAACTTGTGTCAAAGGCGGAGAATCAGATGGGTGGAATCATAATGATGGGTATGCACTATTCTGCTTTGGTGGTAAAGCGAGTAGGTAATAAGTTCCAACTTCAGCAGATTGTCTGCAATAATGCCGACAAGGGAAAGTCGGAAGAGGTGAAGGTGCTAGCCACCTTCGACAAGACAGGCGAGGATAAGGTGGACTATCAGCATGCTATACATGAGGAAATCTACATGCGAATGATTGTGGGCAATGGTAAAGTTAAGTTTGCTTATAGTCACGATGGAAAGAAATATAAAGAGGTTGGCGAGGAATTCACTATGCACGAAGGCAAGTGGATTGGCGCCAAAGTGGGATTTGTCGCAAAAGAACCAGCTGGAAAGAATAATCGTGGATGGCTGGATATCGACTGGTTCCGTATAACTAAATAATCTTTTGCTTATGGTAGTTTTAATAGGAATCTTAAGTTGTTTGGCTGGAGTCGGAATAGGAGTTCTGATCTACTGGCTGATAACCCGTAAGGAACAGGGTGATCCTGTTATCCGAAAGATGTATTATGACGATGGAGGTTTGAAAGCCTCTTGTATGTATATCGGCGGATTGAAGAGTGGGGTGGAGAATCTCTACTACCCATCTGGTCAGCTAAATGCCACCCGCAACTGGAACGAGGGAGTACTCGATGGCGACTTTGTGGTAAACTATCCCGAAGGACAGTGCTATATCACAGGAACTTATCAGAATGGTGAGCTTCAGGGAAGCTATATCGTTTATGATCTCGACGGAAACATTAAGGAAAGAAAGGATTACTAATATGGAACTGCATAGTATAGGAAAAGGGATCGTCGAGGGACTAAAGAAGGTGTCTGGCGTTCAGGCCTGGGAAAACCGAAAGGCAGCCAAGGCAGCCGAGAAAGAGGCTGAGATTATGCGTAGCAATCGGGTGCTGGAACTGAAAAGTGAGCTCGACAAGCAACTGAAATATTTGGAACCTCTGGAGAATTGCTTCAATTCAGACGACCCATATTGTGTGGAAACACTCCGCAAGACGGTGAAGTTGGCAAAAGAACTAGTGGAGAATCTATAGGATATTCCAAAAAAATATGTACCTTTGCATGCAAATTAAGCTATGCAAAGGTATTTTATTATATTCAGTTATGATGGCACTGCCTATCATGGATGGCAGATTCAGCCAAATGGAAACTCTGTGCAGGAGGAACTTCAACGTGCTTTGTCGACATTGCTTCGAGGTGCAATAGAAGTAGTGGGGGCAGGAAGAACCGATGCAGGAGTTCATGCTAGAGTAATGGCTGCACATTTCGAACTGGATAAGGTGCTGGATGCTGAGGCTTGCACCCAGTTGGTGTATCGCCTGAACCGCATTCTGCCAAGGGATATCTCTGCTCAGAAGGTATATCCAGTAGCCGAGGATATGCACGCCCGTTTCTCGGCTAAGTGGCGCACCTATCATTATTATATCCATACCCGCAAGGATCCTTTCTTGCGCCACTATTCCCTGGAAACGCATTACGACCTCGATTTCGAGTTAATGAACCTGGGGGCGGAAATTATCACGAAGCATACGGATTTTGCTGCTTTCTGCAAGGCAGGTGCCGACAATAAAACAACACTTTGTAAGGTGCGTGAGTGCAAGTGGGTGAAAACCTCCGATCATAGTTGGTATCTCACCATTACCGCCAACCGTTTCCTTCGCAATATGGTAAGGGCAGTAGTGGGAACATTATTCCTACTAGGGCGACATAAAATAACGATCGAAGAATTTGAGAATATACTGAATAAGGGAAATCGCAGTGATGCTGGTGAAAGTATGCCGGGAAATGCGTTATTTCTGGAAGCAGTTGATTATTAGAACATCCTTCCTTTGGGAAGGCTTGGTTAGGTTATTAATATGTGGTTAATTTTAGCATTCCTATCAGCTACGCTGTTAGGCTTTTATGATGCCTTCAAGAAGAAGGCACTTTCGGGTAACGCAGTGATCACAGTGTTGTTTCTCAACACTTTGTTCTCCACGCTCATCTTTATGCCGTTTATCGGCTTCTCCTATTTCACCAATGCTTTGGATAACAGCATCTTTCATGTTGCTTCGGGAGGTTGGGAAATGCACAAGTACATCATCTTGAAAAGTTGTATCGTACTTTCAAGTTGGATTTTCGGCTATTTTGGAATGAAGCATGTACCATTGACCATTTATGGTCCTATCAATGCCACTCGACCTGTGATGGTGCTGGTGGGTGCATTGCTAGTGTTTGGTGAGGTGCTAAATGTTTGGCAGTGGATTGGTGTGGCTTTAGCGATAGCTTCATTCTTTATGCTTAGTAAGAGTAGCAAAAAGGAAGGTATTGACTTCAAGCATGATAAATGGATATTCTGCATCGTTCTTGCTGCTGTAATTGGTGCTGTGAGCGGACTCTACGATAAGTATCTGATGGCAAGTCCTGAAAATGGAGGAGTGGGGCTTGATAAGATGATGGTACAGAGTTGGTACAACTTCTATCAGATGTTGATGATGGGAGTTATCCTTCTGATAGCAGTCTTTAAGCCTTTTGCCAAGTTCCGTCAGGGTAAGCCATTGTTTCCTCAGACTAAGTTTCATTGGGATTGGACGATAATCGGAGTGAGCATCTTCCTGAGTGCTGCCGATTTCGTATATTTCTATTCCCTAAGTCTGGATGGGGCGATGATCTCCATTGTGAGTATGATTCGACGTGGAAGTGTAGTAGTGAGCTTCCTCTTCGGAGCTGCATTCTTCCATGAAAAGAACTTAAAGTCGAAAGTGGTCGACCTTGCATTGGTATTATTAGGTATGGTATTCCTTTATATAGGTTCCAAATAAGAAAATGACAATATTGTCGTTTAAAAATGCATAAAGTTATAAATTTAGAAGAAAAGTAATCAATAATTTTGCAATTCGATAGAAAAATTGTAAATTTGCCAACGAATTTTGCAAATATTGGGTTTAAAGTTATGCAGAACATATTTAAAGGCCTGGGTATTGCCTTAATTACTCCTTTTAATGCCGATGGATCAGTTGATTATGATTCACTGACACGTCTTGTAGAGTACCAGATCGAAAATGGTGCGGATTTCCTTTGTATCCTTGCCACAACCGGTGAGGCTCCTTGTCTTAGTAAGGAAGAGAAGGATAAGATAACAGAGGTAATTAAGGACATCAACAAAGGTCGCGTTAGAATTCTGAAATATTGTGGTGGCAACAATACTGCTGCAGTGGTGGAGGAAATCAAGAATACCGATTGGAGTGGTATTGATGGTATCTTGAGCATTTGTCCTTATTATAATAAGCCATCTCAGGAAGGACTCTATCAGCACTTCAAGGCAATTTCTGCTGCAAGTCCACTTCCTATTGTTCTTTATAATGTACCTGGTCGTACAGGTATTAATATGAAGGCCGAGACAACCGTTCGTTTGGCTAAAGACTTCCCAAATATCGTTGGTGTCAAGGAAGCTAGTGGCTCATTGGAACAGGTTGATGAGATTATCAAGAATAAGCCTGATAATTTTGATGTTATCAGTGGTGATGATGCACTTACTTTCCCAATGGTTGCAAGTGGTGCAGTTGGTGTGATTTCTGTTATTGGAAACGCACTCCCTAAGCAGTTCTCAAAGATGATTCGCTTGGAATTCAATGGCGAATATGAGGGTGCTCGCAAGATTCACCACATGTTTACAGAACTTTACAGTTTGCTCTTCGTAGATGGAAACCCTGCAGGTGTGAAGGCTCTTCTCAATGATATGGGTATGATTGAGAACAATCTTCGCTTGCCATTGGTGCCAACTACCATCAACACAAAGGAAAAAATGGCTCAGATTCTCAAGGAACTGCAGCTTAGATAATATTTATCTTCCCTCCTTCGGGAGGGGAGAGTCCTTTTCAAATTTAATACTAAACCAACCAACATTATGTCTGAAGAACGTAGGGTAATACACGAAATCACTCCTTTGATGGGTAAGGATGTACTTTACATTGCCGACCGTCATAAGAAGGAGTTTACATATCCAATTCACAACCATGAGGTTTATGAACTGAATTTTGTGGAACACGCATCTGGGGTTAGACGTATTGTTGGTGATTCTCAGAAAGTTATTGGCGATTATGATCTTGTGCTGATAACTTCTCCAGACCTTGAGCATGTTTGGGAACAATACCAATGCAAGAGTGAGGATATCCGTGAAATTACGATTCAGTTTGATTTCAGCATGGGTGAGGAGACTCTCTTCGGACGAAATCCATTTGCGTCTGTAACTCACATGATGCAGGAGGCTCGAAAAGGCCTTTGTTTCCCAATGGACGCTATTATGAAAGTGTATGGGAAACTAGATAGTCTCAGTACAGTAAAGGATGGTTTTTACTCAGTTATGTCTTTCCTGTCAATTCTTTATGACCTTTCCCAGTGTGAGGGTGCCCGTACGTTGGCAACAAGCAGTTATGCTAAGGTTCAGGTGGAGGATGACAGCCGTCGAATTCTGAAGGTAAAAAATTATATTTCGAAGAATTATATGGATGACTTGCGCTTGCCTATGCTTGCAGATATAGCTGATATGAGTCCAAGTGCTTTTAGTCGTTTCTTCAAACTGCATACTGGCCGAAATTTGAGCGATTATATCATCGATATTCGATTGGGGTATGCATCAAGAATGCTTGTGGATACTACCAAGAGTGTGAGTGAGATTAGCTTTGATTGTGGATTTAATAATCTTAGTAATTTCAATCGCATTTTCAAGAAAAAGAAGAATTGCTCGCCAAGTGAGTTCCGCGATAACTATCGAAAGACTAGAATCATCATCTAATAAGGGGCTCCCTTTTTGCTTGATATTATTGAGATTATTGGGCTCACCTGCAAAACCATGTGACTAGGCAAACAGCTTAGTTAGTCTGAAAAGGAAGAACTTGACATCAGCAACTCCTCTCAGT
>CAJOPE010000024.1 GCA_905236815.1 uncultured Prevotella sp.
AAGATGCGAAAGAGATAGCTGCGATAGCTACGAACATTAAAACTAATTTCTTCATTTTCTTTGCTTTTTAAATCTGTAAAACAATCAATTTGTTTATTAAAACGTTGCAAAGGTAAGTAATTTTTTGATACGGCGTTCACTTTTTAACGACTTTTTTTAGCGTTACTTTGTAACTTTTTTATAAGTATCTAATTACCAACTACTTACCAACTGCTAACTTTTGTTAATATCTGCTTTGTGTCCGTAAACATGGGGATTAATACTCTCCCCATGCTTTAATATCGATATCATCCAATGACATAGAACAGAACGCATTGATGAACGCACTAGCCAAACGGCTGTTGGTAATCAATGGAATGTTCAAGTCGATTGCAGAGCGGCGGATCTTATAGCCATTGGTCAACTCACGAGAAGTCAAATCCTTAGGTATATTAACTACCATATCAATCTTCTTCTCATGGAGCAAGTCGAGTGCCTGTGGCTGCTGTCCTTCTTCTGATGGCCAATAAACACGGGTGTTTTCAATGCCATTCTCGTCGAAGTACTTACTTGAACCACCTGTAGCATATATCTTATAGCCATTATCTATCAATTGCTTAGCTGCATCGAGCAATTCCGCCTTCTGTTTTGCGCCACCAGTAGAAAGAAGGATATTCTTTGCAGGAATACGCTGACCAACCGACAACATACTGGTAAGCAATGCTGAGTTGCTGTCATCACCCAAGCAACCTACCTCACCTGTAGAACTCATATCTACACCGAGCACAGGGTCGGCTTTCTGCAGACGGTTGAAAGAGAACTGACTAGCCTTGATACCTACATAGTCGAGATCGAAGAGGTTCTTGCTAGGCTTTTCAACAGGCAAGCCGAGCATTACTCGAGTTGCAAGTTCGATAAGGTTCAGTTTCAACACCTTACTTACGAATGGGAAAGAACGTGATGCACGAAGGTTACACTCGATAACGAGGATATCGTTCTCACGAGCCATATACTGAATGTTGAAAGGACCATTGATATGAAGTGCCTGAGCTATCTGACGGCTGATGCGCTTGATGCGGCGAACGGTTTCAACATATAGTTTCTGTGGAGGGAACTGGATAGTAGCATCTCCTGAGTGTACACCTGCAAACTCGATATGCTCTGAGATTGCGTAGGCAAGCACTTCACCATTCTTGGCAACAGCATCAAACTCGATTTCCTTAGCATGCTCGATAAACTTAGATACAACAACAGGGTGATCCTCGCTGACATTTGCAGCCAACTGAAGGAATCTCTTCAACTCCTCTTCGTTTGAACATACGTTCATCGCAGCTCCAGAGAGTACGTATGATGGACGAACCAATACAGGGAATCCTACCTTCTCGATAAACTTATCGATATCATCCATGCTGGTCAAAGCTGCCCAGTCTGGCTGGTTGATACCATGTTGTGTAAGCATCTCCGAGAACTTAGCACGGTCTTCTGCTCCATCGATATCCTGAGCCTTTGTTCCAAGGATTGGCACATTCTGTGCATCCAACTTCATTGCAAGGTTGTTAGGAATCTGACCACCAGTAGATACAATCACACCATGAGGCTGCTCCAACTCGATGATATCCATTACACGCTCGAAAGTCAACTCATCGAAGTAGAGGCGATCGCACATATCATAATCGGTGGATACTGTCTCTGGATTGTAGTTGATCATCACAGAGCGCCAACCTTCCTTGCGGATAGTATTCAATGCCTGAACACCACACCAGTCGAACTCTACCGAACTACCAATGCGGTATGCACCAGAACCGAGTACGATTACGCTGCGCTTATCGTTTTCAAATTCGATATCGCTCTTTACACCGCTGTATGTTACATATAGGTAGTTGGTCTGTGCAGGATACTCAGCTGCAAGTGTATCAATTTGCTTTACTACAGGCAGAATGCCATAGGTCTTACGCAGATTTCTTACAGTAAGCTGAGCCTTATGCATATTGTGAAGCTCATCCTCAAGGCCAACAGCACGAGCAACCTGGAAATCAGTGAAACCATATACCTTTGCTTCGCGCAGCAATTCCTTGTCGAGGGTGTTGATGTTGCACTTCTTCAAGTTCTCATCAATATCGATGATATGCTTCAACTTGTTGAGGAACCATTTGTCGATCTTAGTCAAATCGTGGATCTGATCAACAGTATAGCCCTTGTGCATAGCCTTAGAGATAACGAAAACTCGCTTATCTGTAGGTTCCTGCAATGCCTCGTCGATATTAGAGATCTCAAGTTCCTTGTTCTCAACATATCCGTGCATACCCTGACCGATCATACGAAGTCCCTTCTGAATAGCTTCCTCGAAGTTACGGCCGATAGCCATTACCTCTCCTACTGACTTCATAGAAGATCCAAGTTCCTTGTCAACACCGCGGAACTTAGAAAGATCCCAACGAGGGATTTTGCAGACTACATAGTCGAGTGCTGGCTCGAAGAATGCTGATGTTGTTTTAGTTACAGAATTCTTCAGTTCGAAAAGTCCATAGCCCAGACCGAGCTTAGCTGCAACGAAAGCCAAAGGATAACCTGTTGCCTTAGAGGCCAAGGCAGATGAACGACTCAGACGGGCATTTACCTCGATAACTCGATAATCCTCGCTTTCTGGGTCGAATGCATATTGTACGTTACACTCACCTACGATGCCGATATGGCGAACAATCTTAATGGCAAGTGCACGAAGTTTATGATATTCACTATTGGTAAGTGTCTGTGAAGGAGCAATAACGATACTCTCACCTGTATGGATACCCAGTGGGTCGAAGTTCTCCATATTACATACGGTGATACAGTTGTCGTACTTATCGCGAACAACCTCATATTCGATTTCCTTCCAGCCCTTCAAACTCTTCTCTACCAATACCTGTGGAGAGAAAGAGAAAGCCTTCTCGGCGAGTCTGTCGAGTTCCTCCTCATTATCAGCGAAGCCAGAACCAAGACCACCCAGTGCATAAGCAGCACGGATGATAACAGGATAACCTACTTCCTTAGCAGCCTTGCGAGTCTGCTCGATGTTTTCGCAAGCCTCACTCTTGATAGTCTTAACGTCGATCTCATCCAGACGTTCCACGAAGAGCTCACGGTCCTCAGTATTCATGATAGCTGCTACTGGAGTACCAAGCACCTTAACATTATACTTATCGAGGATACCACTCTGCTGAAGTTCAACACCACAGTTCAACGCAGTCTGTCCACCGAAAGAAAGGAGAATGCCATCTGGCTTTTCCTTCTGGATAACACGCTCAACAAAATAAGGTTGAACAGGAAGGAAGTAAATCTGGTCGGCTACTCCTTCAGAAGTCTGAACGGTAGCAATATTTGGGTTGATAAGAACTGTCTTGATACCTTCCTCACGAAGTGCCTTCAAAGCCTGAGAACCAGAATAGTCGAACTCTCCAGCCTCACCAATCTTCAGAGCGCCAGAACCAAGAAGCAATACTTTCTTTATATTATCGTCTTTCATTATCGTTATCTTATTTGAGGGTTTCTACAAATTTGTCAAACATGAACTCTGTATCCACAGGACCTGAGCATGCCTCAGGGTGGAACTGGCTACTGAACCAAGGATTTGTCTTATGACGGATACCCTCGTTACTACCATCGTTCATATTAACGAAAAGCTGTTCCCAGTCTGCGCCGAGACTCTTAGCATCTACTGCATAACCATGGTTCTGGCTGGTAACAAAGCACTTCTCTGTACCTACCATACGAACAGGCTGGTTATGACCGCGATGACCATATTTCAATTTATAGATTGTTGCACCAGCAGCCTTTGAAAGCAACTGGTTACCCATACAAATACCACAGATAGGCTTGCGACTGCTATTGAGTTGCTTACGAATAACATTCACAGCATCCTCACACATATCAGGGTCACCAGGACCGTTAGCCAGGAACAATCCATCGAAATCCATATCAGTGTAGTCATAGTTCCAAGGAACTCGGATTACCTCTACACCTCTATTAATAAGACAACGGATGATATTTGCCTTTACACCACAGTCAACGAGAACAACTTTCTTACCAGCACCCTCGTTATACTTGATAACCTCTTTGCAACTTACCTTGTCAACGAAGTTCACACCCTCATAATTAGCCTGAGGAATGTTGTCTGGCTCGTCGTCAAAGATAATCTTACCCATCATCACACCATGTGAACGAAGTACCTTAGTTAATTCACGGGTATCAATACCTGTGATTCCTGGCACTTTCTCTCTTTTCAGCCAGTCGCCAAGACTCTCGACAGCATTCCAGTGACTATACTGTTCAGTGTAATCACTCACGATAAGCGCCGAAGCATAGATCTTGTCGCTCTCCATAAAAGTAGGTATACCATTCTTTTCGATTGTAAAAGGTGGCACACCATAGTTTCCCACCAAAGGGAAAGTCATTGTAAGCAACTGACCGGCATAAGAAGGGTCGGTAAGACTCTCTGGATATCCCATCATTGCAGTATTGAATACTACCTCACCTGCAACCGGAGCGTCATATCCGAATGACTTTCCGTGGAATTTAGTTCCATCACTTAAAACTAAGGTTACGTTCTTCATCTTATATGATTAAAATTTCTATTCGTTTTTGTAGACTTTTTCAAAATAGTTAATAAATGCCTGGTTCACCAGCTTATTTCCACCTGGAGTTGGATATTTACCTGTGAAATACCAGTCACCCTTATGATCAGGAATAGCCTCGTGCAATCCCTCAATACTCTGGAACACAAGTTCCACTGGAGTTGTCATTCCTTCTGGTCGAAGCATCCCAACAATCTTCTCATTGATCTGTTCCACAGTGAATGGCTTATAGATTGCGCGAACTTTGTTCTCGATTTCAGCCTTAGGCTTCTTCAGTTCTTCCTTACAAGCCTGATAAGTCTGCTCGATAACCTCCTGCAAGTTATTTTCCCTAATGAGTTCCATTGTTGCGCTGAACACGCAGAATTCCTCCAAGCGAGGCATATCAATTCCATAGTAATCCGGATAGCGAATCTGAGGAGCAGAACTTACCACAACAATCTTCTTTGGATGCAGACGGTCGAGAATTCTCAGGATACTCTCCTTCAGTGTAGTTCCTCTTACGATACTATCATCGATGATTACAAGATTATCCTCATAAGGGACAACACTTCCATAAGTGATATCATAGACATGACTTGCAAGATCATTTCTTGAGTTACCCTCTGTGATAAAGGTTCTCAGTTTGATATCCTTCCATGCGATTTTCTCAGAGCGGACAAAATCATTAAGAATGCTTTCAAGTTCCTCATGCGTTGGAGTATGTCCCAAACTAGCAATCTTCTGAATCTTCTCAGCATTGAGATACTTCTTGAAACCGTTGAGCATACCATAGTATGCAACCTCTGCTGTATTTGGGATATATGAGAATACTGTATGCGCAGCATCATTATTCACTGCCTTCAGAATAGGCATTGTGAGCTGTTCACCCAACTGTTTTCTCTCCTTATATATATCACTGTCACTTCCGCGACTAAAATAGATACGTTCAAATGAGCAGGCATTGTCACCTCTCTGTTCCAAGATCTGCTTCAAGGTACAAGTACCATCCTTCTTGATAAGGATAGCCTGACCAGGCTGAAGTTCCTGCACATCCTCAACTTCCAAGTCGAAAGTAGTCTGAAGAACTGGTCGTTCGCTGGCAACAACCACCATCTCGTCATTCTTATAATAGAATGCAGGGCGAATGCCCCATGGGTCACGCAAGGTGAAAGCCTCACCACTACCCGTCATACCAGTGATGACATAGCCACCATCAAAGTCGGTCATGGTCTGCTTCAGCACATTACTCATCTTTACATGATCCTCAATATACTTGGTTATCTCACATCCTTCCATTTCCATCGCCTTAGCGGCAATGAAGTTGCGCTCCACCTCTCGATCGAGACGATGGCCCATCAACTCCAGCAGGATATAAGTATCACTATAGATACGAGGACATTGTCCCTGAGCAGTAAGCTTCTCGAAGATCTCATCAACATTAGTCATGTTGAAGTTGCCGCAGTAGCAGAGATTCTTAGCCTTCCAGTTGTTTCTACGAAGAAATGGATGGACATAAGAAAGGCCACTCTTACCGGTAGTTGAGTACCGGAGGTGGCCTATATAAATCTCGCCTGCAAAAGGCAATTCTTTCTTAGCATATTCAGCATCAGACAATAATTCAGGCGATAATCCCTGATAGTTCTTATTGACAGCGCCAAAGATTTCCGTGATGGCATCCTTACCCTCAGCACGCTCACGGAACATATACTCATTGCCAGGTTCTGAATCCAGTTTAAGGCACGCCATACCCGCACCCTCCTGGCCACGGTTGTGTTGCTTCTCCATCATAAGATAGAGCTTGTTCAAACCGTACATCCAGGTTCCATACTTGCGCTGATAATATTCCAATGGCTTCAAAAGGCGAATCATCGCCACACCACAATCCTCATGAATATTCTTTTCCATTAATATTAAGTCTGTTTATTCTACCGTAACGGATTTTGCTAAATTTCTTGGCTGATCGACATTCTTACCCTTGCATACAGCCACATGATAAGCAAGTAACTGTAATGGGATAGATGCCACTAAAGGCTCCAGGCACTCGAGAGTTTCAGGAAGTTCGATAACTTCATCGGCAATCTTTGAAATTGTCTCATCACCCTTGGTAACAAGCGCAATCACCTTACCCTTGCGAGCCTTAATCTCCTGAATGTTGCTCAGAATCTTCTCATACATATCATTATGAGTAGCAATCACAACTACAGGCATATCTGAATCTATCAGCGCAATAGGACCGTGCTTCATTTCTGCTGCAGGATAGCCCTCTGCGTGAATATAACTGATTTCTTTCAATTTGAGTGCGCCTTCCAAAGCTACTGGATAGCTGAAGCCACGGCCCAGGTAAAGGAAGTTACGCGCATAAGTAAAGGTACGGCTGAGATCTGCAATCTTATTGTTGAGCTTCAGCACCTCCTTCATCTTCTCTGGAACATTCCAAAGTTCCTTGGTTATCTTCTGATAGTCATCGTTTGAAATAGATCCCTTCTCCTTACCAATAGCAAGAGCAAGCAGTGTAAGTACTGTTACCTGGCCCGTAAAAGCCTTGGTAGAAGCTACACCGATCTCTGGTCCTACATGAATGTAAGTACCCGAATCGGTAGAACGAGGAATACTTGAACCAATTGCATTGCAGATACCGAAGATGAAAGCGCCCATATCCTTAGCCAACTTGATGGCTGCCAAAGTATCGGCAGTCTCACCACTCTGACTGATAGCAATCACCACATCATCTTTTGTAACAACTGGATTACGATAACGGAATTCGCTTGCATATTCAACTTCCACTGGAATACGGCAGAAAGTCTCAATAAGTTGCTTTCCTATCAAACCTGCATGCCATGAAGTTCCACAAGCTACTATAATAATTCTTCTTGCATTGAGCAGCTGCTGCTTATGGTCAACAATAGCACTCAGCACAACTCCCATTTCGGTAGTCTTCTGTGCTGGAGCATCACCATCCTCAGAAAGAACGTGAGTCTCGACAGTGCGGCTAACTACACGTCCACGCATACAGTTGCGAAGACATTCAGGCTGTTCGAAGATCTCCTTGAGCATGAAGTGAGGGAAACCACCCTTCTCTATCTGACCAAGGTCGATATCCACTGTTTGAACTTCAGGATTCAACTGTACATTCTGAATATCAGTTACCTTGAGTTCCTCGCCCAATCGCATAACAGCAATGTTGCCATCCTCAAGATAAACCACCTTATCAGTATATTCGATAATAGGACTAGCATCAGAACCAAGGAAGAACTCACCATCACCAATACCTACAACCAGAGGACTCTGCTTGCGGGCAGCGATAATCTGCTCTGGCTCACGTTTATCCAACAAGGCGATAGCATAAGCACCAATCACCTGACCAAGCGCTACCTGAACAGCGGTTAGCAAATCAAGATTCTTTGTAACCTGAATATATTCAATAAGTTGAACAAGGACTTCGGTATCAGTATCACTGCTGAAATGAACCCCCTTAGCAATGAGGTTATTCTTGATATCAGCATAATTCTCAATGATACCATTGTGAACCATTGCAAGATTCTTAGACTCAGAAAAATGAGGGTGCGCATTCAAGGAAGAAGGCTCACCATGAGTAGCCCAACGAGTATGGGCAATACCTGCAGATCCTGAGATATTCTTATCAGAACAAAGGCTTTCAAGGTCAGCGACCTTACCCTTAGCCTTATAGACATTCAAATTGCGGTCGTCATTAATGAGCGCCACACCAGCAGAGTCGTATCCGCGATATTCCAATCGCTTAAGTCCTTTAATAAGGATTGGATAAGCCTCTCGCTTGCCAAGGTATCCTACAATTCCACACATAATCCTTTTACTTTATATTAAAATAAAGGGGCTTACTTTCGTGAGCCCCATTTAATAGAATTAATTTCTTAAAATATTAACCAGCAACGAAGCTATTGAGGTGACAATACCAATGAAACTGAACCAGATAGTGGTTGAGTTACCAATAGCAGAGTTCTTTGCCTTCACACTGTTAGGTTCAACATAGAGAACATCGTTCTGCTGAACATAATAATATGGCGAGTTAATAAGATTTGCATCATTAAGATTCAAACGGTGAACAGACTTCTCACCTGTTGCATCCTCACGGATAAGCATAACGTTGTCACGCTTACCATAGATACTCAAGTCACCACTCTGAGCAAGTGCCTCAATCACACTCATCTTCTCAGTAGGAACCTGAACAACACCAGGACGGCCAACTTCACCGATTACTGTAACACGATAACTTGACATACGAACAGTTACGATAGGATTAGCCTCAGCGCTAAGATAATTAGACACCTTACTCTTGATAAGATCCTCGCACTCTGTTTTTGTCAATCCCATAACATGGAGTTTACCAATAACTGGGAATTCGATGTTACCATCATTGTCAACAAGATAACCCTGAAGGGAACCTACGCTACCAGTACTCAACTGACCATTAGTACCAACAGTGTTGGATACACTAAGGTTGAAAGGTGCTGAAGCTTTAGGATCAGAGGTAATCACTGTAATTGTAAGCTGGTCCTTTGGCATGATCTTAGCATCATAAAGTACCTTAGAAGCAGCATAACTGATAGAGTCAGCATTCTGAAAATAAGCAACTTGTTTTGAGCCTGAACATGAACCCAGCATCAAAACCATAGTCAATGCGACTGTAAAAAGACAAAGTAGTTTTTTCATTTTGTCGGCAATAATATCTATAAATTTCTGCAAAGTTACATCAAAATTCCGAATTAGGCAAAGATTTCGCCAAGAAAATGCTATTTTTCATCAACCAAATCTATCATTAATTGCATACCAACCTTATCAATTCCATTATCTTGTAATAAATCTTTTTCTTTATTCAGCAAAGATGTAAAAGATTTTTTCTTCTCATTCTGAGCATCCAATGATTTACGGAATAATTGAACAGCCTCTTTCACATTTCCATGGAACCAATAGCAATAAGCTGCATTCTGAAAATCTTCCGATGTCACTTTAGATGACTCCAAAATAGACTTATACATCGCAGCCGAGCGATCAAACTCTTTATTCTTCAAAAAACCCCATGCCATAATTCGCTGAACAATAAGGTCATTAGGGTCCTCGTAATATAACCTGTGCAAATAGGTAAATGCCTCCTCGATTTCTCCTGTTTCCACCAAAGCCATACTATAATTGCGCTGAAGCTCCTTATCTTCTGATGAAGATCCAAGCAGAAGTTTATAATACATTACAGCAAGTTCATACTCCCCTTCTCGAAGACTCACTTTACCTGCTATTCTAAGCAACTCCTGGTCATCACTATGTTTCAGCAATTCCATATTCATTATGGACAAGGCATAATCAGATTCTCCGCTTGCCAAACTGGCCATAATCTTAAGTTTCGCTATCTCAATAGAATCTTCATCCATTGATGCCAAAACAGCAAGAGCCTCATTAACAAAATGATGCTTAAGGAGGAATCGAGCCACCTTTACCTTTTCGCCAGCAAGTTCCCCAATATGGTACTTATTATCAGACAGGAAAAGAGCCGGGAATATTTTAGAATTCTCAAGATTCGTTGAAAATGTATCTATATCAAGATTATCCTTTTTAAATGGATTTTCGAAATCCTCTTTCTGGGAATAAAGACGATAGAAGCGATAAAGATCCTGCAAATAATGTCGACGCACATACATTGCTGTATTCTTATTTTCATCAAAGCCCAACACTGCCCCAGATGTCAATCCACCTCTCAGCATTTCCTTCATTTCCGCAGGTATTTTCTCATAAACAGCCGAGAAGGAAAGAATGAAAGAATACTTATCACTCTCGCAAAAAGCGCCATTTTTCAATATATCATGCAGGAACGAAGCTCCTTGCATTTTCTCTCTTGCACGCTCCAATTCCGGATGTTCAATATAATAAGGAGTAAACCAGTTTACCAGCTGATAGAAGAAACCGAAACGTTTCATCTGGCGAAAGCCTCCGAAGTAGATATCGCTTCCGTTTTTCTCCATATTCCGCATCTTCTCGATGCTCTTCTCCATAGCCTCCATAGCCTTTTCCTCGGCATCTGGATATAGTATTTTATTCAGGCGATCTTCTTCCGATTCTGTTTCCTCAATACCATATCGGTTTATCTTGAAGTTACCTTTCTTCAGCAAGTCGGGCATGATTTCCTTCTGAATCTTATCATCATCCTTCTCTGCCTCCAAGGTATAGTAGATCTGCTGCTGAAGTTCGGCGAGTTCTTTGCGTGTTTTCTCATCCTTACAAGCCTCAGCAACCAGATCGGCCGTCATATCGAAATAGTCACATTTATCATGAACAGCCGTCAATGCCCATCCAACAAGTGCACGTTCGCGGACAAGCATGTCGATTGATTTCTGATAAACCTTTACCAGAACCTTAAAACGATTACTGTCAAAGACAGCGAAAAGGCCAAGCATAATCGCCGTAATCATCACCTGAGCATCCATGCTGTCGGTAGTTGGCGACAAGAGCATTTTCTCATAAGCATCAGCCTCGCTGTCTGTCCAGGCTGGAGAGACAAGGATGAAATTGAATACGTTCTTTATAAAATCATAATGCTGGCGATACAGATTTTTCTTTTTCTCGTCCAATTCATTCGCAGGAAGCAGAGACAACATTGCCTGCTCGCTGACAAAATTCTCAAGATGTGCCTTTATTTTATCAGGTGTAAGATCTAGTGTCTCCACCGCCTTGTATGCAGTAGAAAAAGATGGGTTACTCTTTATCAACCACTTTCTATACACATTTTGAATAATATCGTATAAGCGTTTCTCTAAGTTGAGATACACATTATTCCGTTCTGGGTCGTTCACGCCTTCAGAATAGAAATAGGCCATGCGCTCATAGTCCTGGTCAACACTTTCAAGCACCTCATCATAGCCAGAGATATTCTTCTCCGACAGGAAACCTCGTAATTTGTTTTTTGTAAATTTAACGCCTCTTTCATTTAAGGCATTTCTTAACTTTTCAAAATACTCTTGAACTGTCATTTTACCTTATTAATATCTATTGAATTTGGTTTTCCAGCATGCTGAAAATGAATCTTCGGCAATGCCTTTATTCCCTTATCGTGTGTACCGCAATATTTTGCGATTAATTTTCCATAATGCTGAACCCCTTTCTGATTGATACTATCCACAGCTCTGTCATAGGCTTTAATGAAAAGGGCAAGCTGCTTCTTTCGATTTGCACTATTCATCGATGCCTTGCGGAAAGCGAATACTCCCCACTGCACATCTTCATCCCTACTGTCCATCAGCTTCTTATGGCCATTGGCGATTGCCTCCGAAGCCTGAGGCTCGGTCATCCATGCAGCATCCATCTCGTGATTGAGCATCATCATCAAGCGCACTTTCACATCGTTTATCTGAACCCGATAAACATCGTATTTTGGCTTACCCTTAGCGATGGCGATATCCGACAGTTTATCGGTTGCCGAATAACGGGTCATAGCTATCATCTTGTCGCTTAGCTGACTGAGTTCGTTGATTCTCGCACGCTTTCCTGTGATGAGCTGCCAATAAGTATTGGTGGAAATCGGATAATCCAAAGCAACACCTTTCTCCTGCAACTTTTCTGCTCTCACTAATTCGCTGATGGAACCTTCCACGCTTCCTCCTATCAAGGCTGTATCACAATCCATGTGAGCCGTGAAATATTTCAGATGAACCTCCACCCCGAGATCCTCGAAGATATGGGATTCCTTTGCCAGATATACAGGCAAGCAATCGAGGGTTGGCATCACTCCAACTTTGAGCGATGCTTTATCTATGCTGTCCAACCTGGCCTTCTCGGCTCTGGTTCGAACATGCTTCTCGTTTTCAGTTTGTCCGCAGGCTATCATCAGCAGACATACTATCACAAAAGGGATAATCTTTTTCATTGCGTGCAAAGTTAGCAAAAATTGATACATTAAGGAAATGAAACTATGAAAAATTAGGCTTTTTACCATTTTTATCGTACTTTTGCATACTGACTAATAAATGATTTATGGCAAAGGACAAAATTGCATACGTTTGCAGCAACTGTGGACAGGAATCGCCAAAATGGATAGGCAAATGCCCTAGCTGCGGACAATGGAATACTTTCAAGGAGATTCGCATTGCCAATGACAAGGGTACTACAGCTGCAAAAAATGCGGCTATGAACCTGAAACACGGGGGTGCTGCCACTATGTTTGGCGGCATCAGCAATGGCGAAAGCAGGTCGGTGCGTCTTCGCGACATCAGTGCGCAGGATGAGCCTCGTGTAGATATGCACGATATGGAGCTGAACCGTGTCCTTGGAGGTGGTCTTGTTCCTGGCAGTATCACGCTTCTGGGTGGTGAACCTGGTATCGGAAAGAGTACGCTTACGCTTCAGACAATTCTGAATATGTCGGAGAAGAGGGTGCTCTATGTGAGTGGTGAGGAAAGTGCTCATCAGATAAAGCTCCGTGCCAATCGTCTTTCGCAGATGATTACTACTTCTGCAGACGGAAATGCCGAGGCGACAGGCGACAATATCAGTATTCTTTGTGAAACTAGTCTGGAGAAGATCTTTGAGCAGATTCAGCAGGAGAAGCCTGAGATGGTGGTTATCGACTCCATTCAGACGATTGCGACAGAGGATGTAGAAAGTAGTCCGGGTAGTATTAGTCAGGTGAGGGAATGTGCCGCTGCCCTACTCCGTTTTGCGAAAACCAGCGGAATTCCTGTTATCCTGATTGGACATATTAATAAGGAGGGAACCCTTGCCGGACCAAAGATTCTGGAGCATATCGTTGATACTGTTATCCAGTTCGAGGGCGACCAGCATTATATGTACCGAATTCTCAGAAGCATCAAAAACCGTTTCGGAAGTACTTCTGAATTAGGCATTTACGAGATGCAGCAAGGTGGTCTCCGCCAGGTGAGCAACCCATCCGAATTATTGCTTACCGAGGAGCACGATGGCTTGAGTGGTATCGCCATCAGTAGTGCCATCGAGGGCGTTCGTCCTTTCCTTGTTGAAACTCAAGCACTGGTTAGTAGTGCGGCCTATGGTACTCCTCAGCGTAGTGCTACCGGCTTCGATCAGCGCCGTCTCAATATGCTTTTGGCAGTGCTCGAGAAGCGTGTCGGCTTTAAGTTGATGCAAAAGGATGTATTCCTGAACATTGCAGGAGGTTTGAGAGTAACCGACTTGGCTATGGACTTGAGTGTAATTGCCGCCGTACTTTCCAGTAATGTGGATACCGCCATCGAGGCTGGTTGGTGCATGGCAGGCGAAGTGGGACTGAGTGGCGAAGTTCGACCAGTTAACCGCATCGAGCAGCGCATCGCCGAGGCTGAAAAACTCGGTTTTCAGCACATCATCATCCCAAAATACAACCTCAATGGTTTTGATCATAAGAAATATCAGATAGATGTGGTTCCTGTAAGAAAAGTAGAGGAAGCCCTGAGGGCTCTCTTTGGATAACCACCTATTATAATATAACAAGGTATGAAAGATTCAGTGATTATTGTAAGTGGTGGATTGGATTCCATCACATTATTGTACGACAAGCAGGACGAGATTGCCCTGGGAATTAGTTTCGATTATGGTGCCAATCACAACAGCAAGGAGATTCCACTTGCGAAATATCATTGCGAGAAATTGGGCATCAAGCATATCAGCATCCCTCTCGACTTTATGCATCAGTATTTCAAGAGCAGTCTGCTCGAGGGTGCGGATGCAATTCCGGAAGGCAACTATGCTGATGAGAATATGAAATCTACGGTAGTTCCATTCCGCAATGGCATTATGCTGAGTATTGCAGTGGGCATTGCCGAAAGCCATAATTTGAAGAAGGTTTTCATTGCCAACCATGGTGGCGACCATACCATTTATCCTGATTGCCGTCCGGAATTTATTGATGCCATCAGCAATGCAGCCACAACAGGTACTTATGTGAATGTGAGAATCGAGGCTCCTTATACGAATATCACCAAGTCGGATATCGTGAAGCGAGGTGCTGCTCTTGGCATTGACTACTCCAAAACCTGGAGTTGCTATAAGGGTGGCGACAAGCATTGTGGCAAATGCGGCACTTGTGTGGAGAGAAAGGAAGCTTTCCAGCTTGCTGGTGTTGAGGATCCTACTATTTATGAGGAATAAAAAACAAAAAATGCTTTCAGTTGAGCACTATGTATTTGATTGATAGCAAGTTCGACTGAAAGCATTTTTTAAGTTCAATAAACAAGTCGAAGGGTATTGGTAAGTGTATCTATTCGCTCATGGTATTTAATAAACTCCTGCATAGAATACTCTGAAAGTCGATCTTTCCTATCAAACTTTGAACTCACTTTTCTAGAAAACAATAATTTTCCTTTATTATAAGTATCAATTCTATCTACCTCCGCATTAGGTATTCTTCCTAAATATCCAGCAAGAAGATAGAGTAATCCATCATTTGTTTGTCTAACCTGCCCATAACCTGCCATATAAAATGCAGGCAAGCCCGCATTTTCTCCTCTTTTATTCACATTATAAGTGATTCGATGTCTTAGTTTTCCATTGAAATAAATTTCAGTGAGCAAACCATCCTTCCACTTAAAATAGTAATTATCATTTTTTCTAAAACCACGAGCACACTTTACCGCCACATCGCCATCTCCATCTAGCAAGAAACGTTGAAGTTGATTATTTTTGTCATAATAAACATTCCAATCACCAAGTCCAAGCATATCATCATTTTCGGTAAGACATCTAACCAGACCATTATGGATAATCACAGGCTTTTTCTGATAATAAAGTTCTCCTTTCTTCTTATAAAAAAGAGTATCTCCATTTCGAATATCATATATATTATCCCCTCCACTTGAGGATACAATCCGATAGGGCATTCCTGTAGAATCGGCATAATAGCTCATGGTATCCCTGGAAATTCTTGAGTCAAGACTTGAGGAACTCGTGGTAATCAAGGTGATATAACGATGCAACTGCTTGCCATTATATTGAATTTCATCAGGATAATGGCAGCATCCAAAATGCTTCAGTCCAACAACAAATATTATTACCAAAACACAGCCGAGGATTAATCCAATTTTCCAAAAGGATTTAAAACCTTTCTTGAAATGATTAGCAAAATTTTGATTCATATTCAGAAATACCCATCTACGTTATCTAATGCACATCAATTCCGTCGAAGTATAATTCTGTAATGGCAGTATCCTCATACCTATCCCCTGGATAAACATCCATAATCTCGAATGTTAGCGTCCATTGAGGATGCTTTGCATCATTATATCCTAATACGCCCACTTCAAACTCTTGGATGGATCGCTGATCATTCAATTCTAGAATAGCAAAAGGTTTCTTGTCATAATAAACCTTCAACCGTTTCACACGACCATTA
Source organism: uncultured Prevotella sp. (assembly GCA_905236815.1). Lineage (GTDB taxonomy): Bacteria > Bacteroidota > Bacteroidia > Bacteroidales > Bacteroidaceae > Prevotella. Next base: position 15,934 of record CAJOPE010000024.1, read on the forward strand.
TCCAACCAGGCCTTCTCGGTTTTGCTATAACCATTCATTATCAGAATCTTGGTGATCCTCGGACACCCACCTGGAAAAACATACGTGAGTTTCTCGCCTACTCCATTGCCTTTCACTCCTTCCACCCATGCAGTTTCTGGATCAAAATCATGAGTATTCATGCCCTTATAAGTAACATTTCCCATTTTTCCCTTATAGGATGTGGCATAGACCGTATCAATTTGTCCGCCGCAATACCAGGAGCAAGAGGAAGAAAAGAAATGACTACCAAATTCATCAGTACCTGCTTCAAGCTTATCACATAGTTTCTTTTCTGATGAAGACATTTTATCGTATTCCTTCTCACCTACCCTTTTCATATCCTTAAAGGAAATTTCAGGAATTCGATGAATAGCTATAGGTTTGAGAACCTTCAACTCGCCCACATCTTCTCCATAAGCAGCAACAGATAGCAGGCAATTCACCAAGAATAAAGCCAAAATCTTTTTCATAATCTAAAGATTATTTCTTGATATCTTTATATCCGATATATTCATGAAAACCTAATGCACCTTTTCGGCATTCTATCACACAGGTAGAATTCCCCTTCAGTCGATTTACATTCTCCTCTTTCTCGAAATTTATTTTATAGCCATCAGGAAGTTCTACATCAATATCGCCATTTTCCTTTTGTTCGGCTGTTTGAGGGAGAATTTTTCCATTAAATTGCTGAATCCCATCGCCACCATATTTATTGAAAAGCAACAGCAAGCATGCTATTATTACCACAATAAACAAAGTGTAGGTGCTATAATGTTCGTAAGAATCCTCAAACCGAGCAAACGCTTTCTCTTTTTGAGATGGTACTGGCTTTATTATAGCCATAACAAATGATGCAATGAGATAGAATGCAACTGTACCCCAAAACATCCATAAAGCTTCCTCTAATTCGAAACATAGTGTAATCGAAAAATAAAAGACAGCACATATAATAGCGAATCCCAACAAGCTTTTTAGACAAGAACCGCCACTCTTTAATCTTCTAGACATTTTCTCTTTCTTAGTAAGCTCGGCCTTTATCTCTAAATCGTCAACTCCAACAAGACCGTGATTGTTTATATGTTGTGGATAAGCAACATATTGCTCCTCACCATCCTCATCAAGCTTTACACAGAAATAGCAGGCGTCATCATCATCAGGAGTTTTATTATAAAGTGCATCCTCGGCATCATCATCCTCAACATAACAGTTATTCTGCTCATCAACAGCAATAGGATTATAATCACGATATACAAGATTAACACATCCTTTTAGCTTGACATCTCCATCAAACATACTTCCATCCAAGAAACCACGAACAAGAATTGGATTGCTCTCCTCTCCTTCTATATTGGCATTTGAACTCGAATAATACACAATATCCTGGAAAGTCGTGAAATCCTTTACACCCTTGGGGAATGTAATAACAAACTGACTTGCTTCTTCGCCTTGATTCAAACGAACAATGCAATTAAGTCCGTAGTCACTACAATCATATACGGTTTCTTCAAAGATTTTCACTGCCTGTTTTTGAGTGGCATTATCAATTACAATTATTGGGTCAATCATTTTTTTAGTATTTAAAACATTCGACTGCAAAAGTACATAAGTTTTTTTATTTACACAAAAAACAAACTAAAATTATATTGTATTACCAACCGCATTCGCCATAGAATGGGATGACCTTCGTATTTGAGAAGTCATCTTGCAATACGATATCCCCACTGATGTATAGCGAAACACATCAACAGAAGAACAATGGAGATTCGAAAATAGAAATTATATGTTGAATTTCTGATCATAGTTTTTTATTTGATTGGCGCAAAGATACAGTCTGCTAGTGAATTAAGCAAGCAAAGACCACCCTATATTCAATTTTTAAATCACGAACTATCGGTTTCTAACTATTTTTATCACAAACAAGGTATTTTTTTCATAAAAAAGTTTGTATCTGATATAACTATTTATTATTTTTGCATCATAAACCACACCAACAATTAATAATATGGAAACTACATTTTCACTAAATTCATTTTTCGAAACTCCTAATCTTTTGATTGTCCTATCAGCTATCGCTATATGCATCCTAGGCATAGTGATTCTTTGTGGCAAAGGCGATAAACTTATTGCTGGATACAATACGGCCTCCGAGGAAGATAAAAAAGAGGTAAATATTCATCGACTACGCTTAGTTGTTGCCATCATTTCCTGGCTAACTGCAGTCTATACTATACTGATGGTATTCACAACTGGCAACATCTTGCTATTTCTGGCACTCACTGCCGTCTTTATCATTTTTGTGTTCATAGGATTAATTCTTGCAAACACTTGGGCAAAAAAATAGAAAGTAACTTTTCAATTTTTATAAAATCAAATCGTAACTTTTTGTAAATTAGAGAGTTCGGCTGAAAGCAATATTCTGCAAAAAAATAAGGTTAAAGGGAAATCTAAAATCATCGGCATCATTTCGAAGATAATAATAGAGTTGACTTTCCCACTTTAGAAGGTGCAAAACGGAAGGCTAAATGGTACACTTAGGAGGGCTAAATGGCCCATTTAGCCCTCCTAAATGCACGAGTTAGCTTTTTTAACATTTCAAAAATGCTCAAAATAGGACTTTCCGCCTAGGTGGAATACAGAAAAAAAAGGGGCGAAATAAGATGGAACTTAAAACAAAAAAAAGAGGTTGTTTTTGACAACATAAATAATTGCTTTCAGCCAATCTTCCTGTCCCTCAAATAGTTACAACTTAAAAACAAGAAAAATGAAAAGTTATTTCACTTTTTATAAAGCAATGGCGAAATTTATTGCTAACTATTGTTAACTACACTTAATCTATCGCAAGATATATACGTTATAACAGAATTTTATCTACTTTTGCACACGAAATTCGCAAATTCACAATAGAAGTGCAATTTTCCAAGGTGTAGAGGTATGAAAATCTAATACTTGAAAACACCGAGGGGTTTGGGGGCG
>CAJOPE010000025.1 GCA_905236815.1 uncultured Prevotella sp.
ACAAAAACTTTTGGACATTCCTTCTCTTTCCTCTTGATTTTTAAGACTTTAAGGGCAAGCTATTTGCAAGTGGGAAACTTTAGTTAAAAGTATTTTAAAACGTTCCTCCATAGTAAATACATGATATGCAAAGACTTATCTCAAAGTATGGAGGAACTTTTTTGAATTGAAACCAAAACTTATAGTTAAAAATCAAAATTCACGGTTGGATTTTAATAGAATTGTGTAATTTTGCCTAAATTCTATATATATACCTAAAACCTATAAGAGATGAATAAGAAATTGTATCTTACAGCACTTCTGGCTGCTGGATCTTTCCTTGGTGTTCATGCACAACGCTTTATGGACACATTGGATCGTGGTCTTATTGCTGTAAAGCAGACTTCTGGCGTTTATGTCAGTTGGCGAATTTTTGGTACGGAGTATTATGGCGTAGGTTATAATGTTTACCGTAATGGCACAAAACTAAACAACACACCTTTGTATGTTTCCAATTTTACAGATGCAGGTGGTTCTGCTGATAGCAAATACACAATTGCTCCAGTTGTAAATGGAGTAGAGCAGAGTCAGTGTAAGGCTGCGCCTGTTTGGGAAAACGACTATTTGGTTATTCCAAAGGCAAAGCGTACTTCTAATGATGGTAAGACTGATATCACCAATTCGTTTGAGCCAAATGATGCGACAATAGCCGATGTAGATGGCGACGGACAGATGGAGGTGATCGTTAAGCAGATAAACACCACTGACCAAAACTCAGGTTTTGCAGCAACTAACAAGGATTTCGATCGTATAGAGGTATATAAATTAGATGGTACTTTACTTTGGTGGATTGATTGTGGTCCGAACCTTACCGATTTCCAACATAACGAAACCAATATTGCCCTTTATGATTGGGATATGGACGGAAAGGCAGAGGCTGTTATGCGTGCTGCAGATGGTACTGTAATACACATGGCAGATGGAACTACCAAGGTGATTGGTGATGCATCGAAGAATTATCGCAATGATCCAACCATCAACAAGTCGTCTTATTTCATCCATGATGGAGCTGAATATCTTGTTTATATGAATGGACAGACAGGTAAGCCTTACTCCATCAGCGAATATCCATTGAAACGACTCGAAGCAGGTGAAACCGACTTGAATGCAGCATGGGGTGATGGTTATGGTCACCGTTCCACTAAGCATTTCTTCGGTGCTCCATATTTCGATGGCAAGAAGCCAAGTATTTTCCTTGCAAGAGGTATCTATACCCGTCATAAGATGATAGCTTATGATGTGGATCCTGCTACTCATAAATTGACTGAGCGCTGGCATTGGTTCAACAATACTCCAGGTAGCGCATGGTATGGACAGGGTTATCATAACTATTCTATTGCCGATGTAGATTGGGACGGACGAGACGAAATTGTTTTCGGTTCTATGGTAATTGATGACAATGGAAAAGGTTTGAATACTACAGGTCTAGGTCATGGAGATGCTCAGCATGTTGGCGATTTCAATCCTTACGTGCATGGCTTGGAAATCTTTGCCTGCAATGAGGATAATCCAGCCAATAACTATAGAGACGCTACCACAGGAAAAATCTATTATCGACTAGCTGGTGGTGGTGATGATGGTCGATCAATGGCTGGTAATTTCACTAATGACATTCCTGGCGCAGTAGTTTTAAGTGGTCATGATGATCCTGTAAGCTGTGTTACCAACGAGCATGCCGAGGGAGTGAGCAAGAATAACATCAGTCTCAATTTCCGTACTTATTGGGATGGTGATCTATGTGAGGAAACCTTCAATGGCAATGCCACCAGAAATGGTAGTGGAGTAATCTATAAATATGGAAAGGGAGCAATCAAGACCTTCAACAACACGTTGACCAACAATGATACTAAGGCTACTCCATGTTTGCAGGGAGATATCTTTGGCGACTGGCGTGAAGAGGTTGTGATGCGCGACCAAGATAATAATATCCGCATAGAAACTACCACCATTCCTACACAATGGAGAAACTATACCTTGCTTCATGATCCACAATATCGTAATGCTATGGTATGGCAGATGAATGGTTACAATCAGCCTCCTCACGTAAGCTACTATCTGGGTGAGATGGAAGGAATTACTATGGCACCACCTCCTGCAACTAAATCTGGTAAGGTTGAGATTGCAAATGGTGGAACCATCAGCACTTCAAATAATGGCAAACAGATTTTATTGGACGAAACTGGTAATGCAACTTATACTGTTGCTAAGGGTGCTGCTCCAGCAATCTTCTTCGATAATGCACCTACCTGGGTACAAGGTCATGATGACAATGACAAGATAGAGTATGTTACCTATACACATACCTTAAAGGGAGAAGCCTTTAGTGGAGAAATGCGCTTGGTAAAGCAAGGTGATGGTACACTCGTTTTGCCAAATGTGGAACAGACCTATTCTGGTAATACAGACGTTTGGGCAGGTACTATCAATTTTGATGGAACTCTAAAGAACAGTCGTTTATGGCTGAATCGTTTTGCAGTTCTTAATTCAAATGGTGGCAAGTTCCCTAAGGGAATCCAAGCTGACTATGGAGCTATCATCCGTGCGGGTGGTGAGAAAAACAAGGGTACACTTTCTACGGATACACTTACCTTGAACTTTGGCTCTATTGTAGATTTTGATATCTATGCTGATGGTACATCCGATCAGATAACAGCAAATGTGATGAAGCTAGAGAAGAAGGATTGGAAAACGGGTCCTGACTATCTTGCTCCTAGATTTAACTTTACTGTGAATGGTGAAGTGAAGGCAGGCACATATACCTTGGCAAAAGTTGGACAAATCACTGGCGCATCATTGGATCAGGTGAAACTGACAGGACTACAGGGACATAAAGCTAAACTCGCGTATGAAAATGGTGAGATTAAACTTGTCATCGAAGAAGTACGTGATGCATCTTCTGTGGTATGGACAGGTAGTGATGACAATACCTGGCAGTTGGCTGATAAGGAGAACTTCAAGAATCAGGAAACCAATAGTGCAGATGTGTTTGTTTCTGGCGATAATGTTACTTTCCAGGACGGAGCAAATCAGACTACTGTTAAGATAGACGAACCAGTTTCACCTGCTTCTATCACCTTTAAGAACGTAGCACAAGATTACACCATTACAGGTGACAGTATTATCGGAACTACCAGCATCACAAAGTCGGGTGCAGGCAATGTTACTATAAATAATGTGAATACCTTTATTGGATCTACTAATATCAACGGAGGTTCTATCACGGTAAGTAATCTTGGTATGGCTAATGGTGTGAACAATGGTGCCTTTGGTAAGTACACCAACACTGTATATATGAATGGCGGAACCCTGATACCAAGTACTTCCATGACAACAGACCATCCATTTGTATTGAATACCAATGGAGGTACAATTACAACCAAGGATGGAGTTAGTTTCACTATGACAGGCTCAATTGTCGGATCTGGTAGTACATTGACAAAGGACGGAACAGGTACCTTAACCCTTCCTGCAAACTCAAGTTACGGTAAATTGATTATTAACGACGGATTGGTTTACGGAAGTGAAAGCAACAGTGCCCATGCATATCCTTCTACTATTGTTTTGAATGGCGGAACATTGAAGGATGCCGACAATATCTACACCTATTCATCTAATCGTGCGAATATCGAGGTGGGCAATGATGCAACAGCAAACTGGTATATGGACAACCGTTGTACCTATTATGGAACCCTATCAGGTGCAGGAACTTTGAATCTCTATACCACAGGTCCTCGTATGAGTGCCAATGGTAACTGGGCGGGCTTCACAGGCGTCTTGAACATTGCAGGCTATAAGACAGGAAGCTATGCTCCTTCTTTTGTCTTCAATAACTCCAATGGTATGAAGAATGCAACCTTGAATATTACAGTGGCAACCACTAACAATGGTCTGAACTTCGCAATTGGTAATTTGAAGGGAAATGCAGAATTGAGTGGTAAGGGAACCTGGACCATCGGTAACCTGGGTGAAGATATCTCATTCAATGGCTCTTTTGTTGATGGTAAAATTACAAAGACTGGTAATGGAGTATGGACAATGAGTTCGCTTCAGACTAAGGTTGGAGGACAGACAACCGTAAATGGTGGTGTTCTTAATCTTAACAATACAAGCAGCACATTGTTCTTTGGAGACAATGATGTAGTAGCTTCTGGTTCTGGAATATTGGCTGGTCAGGCATACGTACGCAATATTTATGTGAATACGGGTGCAACCATTGCCCCTGGAAACTATACTCAGGAAATCAAGATGGGTAGTTTGAAGGCTAAGAGCAGCATTTTCTGCTACGAAGGTTCAACTGCTAGATTCTTCATAAGAAACAACAAGAATGCTACTAGCAGCAGAACCTATCTCGAGGCAGCAAGTACATTGTCCTTGAATGGAGAAATCATAGTTGAGGCATATGCCAATTACACTCCAAAGGTAGGGGATACCTTTACATTGTGGGAGGCTAAGTCTTTTATAGGAAAACCATCAAAGATAACACTTCCAGAACTTCCTGCAGGTATGGAATGGGATACGAGTGGACTACTGAGTCCAACAGGTGTTATTAAGATTATTACCTCAACAGGTATCGATGGTTTGGCCGCAGATGAGGAATTCACGGGTGCTGTATATGATGTAAGTGGTGTGAAGATCGCAACCATTACAACAACAAAGGAGAAAGCATCACAGGATGTCAAACTTGTTGTTCGAAATGCTGGTGTTTATATCATACGTGCACAGGGTGGTACACTCAAAGTAACTATTAAATAACAGGTTATTTGAAACAATAATGAATACGATAAAATCTCTAATGATAATTCTATGCCTTGCGTTTGCAGGCATAGAATTGTCGTCTTGTTCAGACTCAATTTCAGAGGATATTGGAAGTAAAATTTATGATGGACTCTTTACTTCTCTGAAAAATAATTATTCAGGAAATCTCATTCTTTCTGATAATACAGCAAAGAAATTGAAATTCTCAATCCGGGATGAGGTTGAGAATGGAAATACCTCAACGAATGTGAGAGTGACAGAATTCCCAATTGACAATATTTTGATGAAGTTATATCCTGGTGAGTATCAAAAAGTAGCCGTAACATCTGTTGATACCTATGTCGCACCGGTAGATAGTGTTGGCTTTCCTTCGGTTGATAATATAGTCTTCAAGACAAATGACGATAAAACGGCCAACTTGAACTTTTCTTTCAAGAAGGATGGAGAAACTCATAATGGATGGGCAAAGGTTTCCACCTCGGGCATTTATAATTCAAAGAGCAGAATACTCGATATAAATTTTCAGGTGATAGACTTGGTGGTTGATAACTCCGATAGATCATCACTAACCCCAATTACATATTTTCTGGAATGTTCCCCTCAATAATTAACGATTTGTATGAAAAAAATATCTAATACCTTTTTAGCTCTTGTCGCAACCTGTTTGGCAATCCCAACTCAGGCTCAAGTACACAAACCCGCGCCAGATGACACTTCCGTGAATCAGATGGAAAAGTTGAAACGAGGTTTGGTGGTGATAAAAGATTATGGTACTAACAAGTATTTTGCATCCTGGAGATACTTGGGTACTGATAATGTGCACACAGGGTTCAATCTATTGAAAAATGGTAATCTCTATCAGAAAGACATATATTCAACTACTTCTTTATCGGTGTCTAGTAAGGAAAACGATAAATGGCAGGTTGTAACTGTTCAAGATGGAGTTGCAGTAGATACAACTGAGGCTGTGACACCTTGGGAGAATTATTATAAAACTATAAAAACGAATCGTCCGGCTAGCGTTGGTTCTGTTTTCTACACGCCAAATGATTGTAGTGCAGGTGATGTAGATGGTGATGGTGAGTATGAACTTATTGTGAAGTGGGAACCTTCTAATTCAAAAGATAATGCAAGCTCAGGTAAGACTGAGAAGGTGTTCCTTGATTGCTACAAGTTGGATGGTACTCAGTTATGGCGAATTGATCTAGGATACAATATTCGTGCTGGCGCACATTATACCCAGTTCCTCGTTTATGATTTCGATAAAGATGGAAAGGCAGAATTGGTTTGCAAGACCGCTCCAGGAAGTATAGATGGAAAGGGTAGATATGTTTCAGAAGCTGCTGATGAAGCAGAAATAAAATCAACAGATAATGCCAAGGACTATCGCGATAATGGAAGTGTATCCAAGGGTACAGGACATGTGCTGAGTGGTCCGGAATATCTCACCGTCTTTAATGGAGAGACAGGAGCAGCTATCCATACTGTTTATTACAATCCAAACCGTGCAGGTGGTATAAACTCTATCGGTACAAATCCAGATAAAAGCTTTTGGAATGACAACTACGGAAACAGAGCCGACCGTTTTCTGGCTTGCGTTGCTTATTTGGATGGTAAGGATAAGAAACCAAGTGCTGTGATGTGCCGTGGTTATTATACAAGAGCATATTTGTGGGCTGTAGATTTTGATGGTAAGAAACTTTCGACAAAGTGGTTGCATGCTTCAACTTCAAAAAGTAATGTTGATCTGTACGATGGTAATTTCAATAAAACCTCTCGTTCTTATTCAAGCAATACATCAGGAAAAGGCAACTTGTACACAGTCTTTGGTAATGGTAACCATAATATAAGCGTTGCTGATGTTGACGGAGATGGATGTGATGAAATCCTGTATGGATCAAGCGCTATCAATAATGATGGCAACCTTCTGTATGCAACAGGTCTCGGACATGGAGATGCTATGCATGTTGGCGATTTGATGCCCGATCGTCTTGGACTAGAGGTGTTCTCTGTTCATGAAGATGCCATTAATCCTTATGGTTTTGATATTCACGATGCAGCTACAGGTGAGATACTTCGTTCTGGTACTAGTGACCGTGATACAGGTCGCGGTATAGCTGCAGATTTTGATGGTGACCATCGTGGTTATGAATATACCTGGGCAACACAGACATCCTCAAGAAATGTTGTCGATGGTAACATTTATGATACAAATCCAGGTATGTGCTTCAGAATGTATTGGGATGGTGACCTTTACGATGATATGGTTGATGGAACCTCAATTCGTAAATGGACAAAGGGTTCAACCAGTGAAATGACAATTGCCCGTTCTGCGGTAGGCTCTTTTGGCCATTCTGCAAGTTGCAATGGTACGAAAGCAACACCTAATCTCTGTGCAGATTTGTTTGGTGATTGGCGTGAGGAAATTATCTACTGGGATTCAAGCGATAGCTGTACTCTGAATGTATTCAGTACAACTAAGTCTACAGATTATCGTGTTCCTTGCCTGATGCATGACCATACTTACCGAATGGGAATAGCTTGGCAAAATGTAGCCTATAACCAACCAGCACATCTTGGGTATTATCTTCCAGATTATGTGGATAGTTTTAAGGGCGTACTTCCATCAACAGGAATTTACGATACAGAAATTGCGACAGGAACTCCTGTGAAGATTGAGTACTACACGCTTTCAGGAATTAAGGTACCTAGTATAAAATATGCAGCAGGAGTTTATATAGTAAAAGAAGTTTATGCAGATGGAACTTCTTCCTCTCGCAAGGTGATTGTTAGATAAATATGCGTTTTTGTAAATAGCTGGATATGAATAAATAATAGATAAATAAGAAAAATAAATATCTCTAGTTAAAAAATACTAATGAGATTTGCGTAGTTGAAAAAATATTTGTATCTTTGCACCATCGATCTTGAGTATGTCGATGTGAATGATAAACTTTTAATAAACGCAAAGCATTATGAAACATTTTATTTTGACAATCGCTGCATTGGCTATGGCTATGAGTATCTCAGCAGCCGATTTTACACCTATGTCTCAGAAGATTGCGAAAAAGCTTAATTTGACAGAAAGCCAGAAATGGTCTATTGAAGATATAAATTTCGATTATCAGAATTCTGGAGATAAGTGGAATGCTACTCAGAAGGATTATGAACAGAGCCTTAAGGCAGTTCTTTCTCCTCAGCAGTTCATGAAGTACAAAGAGCTTCACGCAAAAGAGATTCAACAGCAGAAAGACTTCAAGCAGAAGCAGATTGACATGGCTCGTGCAGCTTATGGCTATTAATTCTATGCTTCTAAAAGAAATCGCATAACGGTTTTAGCATTTAAATAGAAATCCCTTCATCGGATAAGTTGATTAGCTCAACTTGCTGATGAAGGGATTTTGCGTGTATGAACACTTAGGTTTTATATTTCTTTTCTATCTTTGTTTTTTGTGTTCTAAGAACAAAAATTGTAGTTCAAATGCCATTTTCTAAAGTGGAAAACAGAGAATTATTATTTTCTTTGCATTATTATATTATGACTACTATTCAATCTGTTGAACCATGAGACGATTACTTATTACATTTCTGACTTTGCTGACTGTTGCTTCGTCTATTTCTCAGACGAATTATGATAAATCTAAGATGAATCTGGAAAAGCTAGACCGAGGAGTTGTTGCTATTCGAAATGCAGATAATACTGTTGCTCTTTCTTGGCGTATTTTGGAGAGTGATAAGCAGCATGAATCTTTTGATATTTATCGAAATGGTCAAAAATTAAATGGGCAACCGCTCACAAAAAGTGGCAGTTTTTTTGAGGATAAGTCTCCGTTGACAGTGGATGCAGTCTATGAAGTAAAAGGTGGAGGTATCGATGGAAAGTATCTTTTGAAGAAGGATGCTCCTGTTGGTTATCTTCCAATAGCCTTGAATAAGCCTGCTGATGGAGTGACTCCTGATGGCAGAACCTATTCGTATAACGCCAATGATGCTACTGTTGGTGATGTGGATGGTGATGGACAATATGAAATTGTTTTGAAATGGGAACCTTCTAATGCTCATGATAATTCTCATTATGGATATACAGGCAGTACTATTTTCGATTGCTACACTCTCGATGGTCGTCAGCTATGGCGCATCGATATGGGTAAGAATATGCGTGCAGGTGCTCATTATATCCCTTTCATTGTTTGGGATTTCGATGGTGATGGTAAAGCTGAATTGATGGTGAGAACTGCTGACGGAACTATCGATGGACAGGGAAATGTTATTGGCGATGCTTCCAAGGACTGGGTGTGCAAGGAAGCCAATCGTGCTGGCAGAATTCTCACAGGACCAGAATATCTAACAGTATTTGAGGGTATGACCGGTAAGGCACTAAAAACTGTAGATTATATCCCAGAAAGAGGGAATATTGAAGACTGGGGTGATAACTACGGAAATCGAGTAGATCGTTTTCTGGCAGGTGTCGGTTATCTGGATGGAGTTCATGCAAGTGGCATTTTCTGCCGAGGCTATTATACTAGGACAGTTCTGGCAGCCTGGGACTGGGATGGAAAGGAGCTCAAGAGTCGTTGGGTATTTGACACCAACGATAGAGACAAGGCTGACTATGCTGGTCAGGGAAATCATAATCTGCGTATTGCCGATGTAGATGGTGATGGAAAAGATGAGATTACCTATGGAAGTATGGCGGTTGACCACAATGGAAAGGGGCTGTATAATACCCATTTCGGTCATGGTGATGCTATCCATTTACTCGCAGAACCTAAGACCAATAAATTGATGATCTGGGATTGCAATGAGAATAAGCGAGATGGTGTTGATCTTCGAGATGCAGCTACCGGTAAGGTTATATTCCAGATAAAAAGTGGTATAGATGTAGGTCGTTGTATGGCGGCTGATATTGATCCTACAAATCCTGGTGTTGAGATGTGGGGATTGCAGGATGAGAATATATATAATGTGAAAGGCGAGGTGGTTGCCGATGCCCGTAGAGCGAGAGTAAGCTACAACTATGGTATCTGGTGGGATGGCGATTTACTTCGCGAACTTCTTGACCGTAGTGAGGTGACAAAATATAATTGGAAAAAGAAGAAGTGCTATCAACTGACAAAGTTTTATGGCACAACCTTTAATAACTGGACGAAGCAGAACCCTTGTCTGGCTGCTGATATCCTAGGTGATTGGCGAGAAGAAGTCATCACCCATACAATTGACAATACAGAACTGCGTATCTACGTTTCACCGATACCGACAGACTACCGTATCAACTGCCTGATGACAGATATTCCATATCGCATCAGTGCTGCTACACAGAATGTCGGCTATAATCAGCCTGCTGAAGCAGGTTATTATATTGGTCCGGATGATACTAGCTATTTGAAATAATCTAAGAGAAAACCAATAATTTAAAACCTGAAGAATTATGAAGAGATTTGCATTTAAAATGTACTTGAAACCAGGAATGGAGGAAGAGTATGCTAAGCGCCATGCTGCAATATGGCCAGAACTGGTGAAGATGATCAAGGAAGAACAAGGGGTTAGCAATTATAGCATCTTTTGGGATAAGGAAACCAATTTGCTCTTTGCTTATCAGGAATGCTCCAAGGAAACCAATAGTCAGGACACTTCCAATGTGGATCCTATCACTCAGAAATGGTGGGATATGATGGCTGACCTGATGGATACAAATAAGGATAATTCACCGGTCAGTATTCCTTTAGTTGAACTCTTCCATCTCGACTAATTCTTCTGGATCCATAATAATGTAAGAAGAAAAATATAAAATAATGATATTTAAACAATACGTATTAGCTTTTTTATTAGGTACTGCCTGTTGTGGCAGTGTTGAGGCTCAGACTTTCGACTTTACGAAACCTCAGCCTGTATATGCCGATTCAATCGGCTATGGATATGATGTTGTCGAGGCACCTGCCAAGAAGTCGAATAAGCCATTCTTCTTCTCGGTAAAGGTGCCAGATGGCAACTATAAGGTGACAATCACTTTAGGTAGCAAACAGAAAGCTGCCAATACAACGGTGAGGGCTGAGTGCCGCCGTTTGTTCCTGGAGCCAGTGGATACAAAGAAGAAAGAATTTAGAACTTATACCTTCGTTATCAATAAGCGGTCTACAGCTATTGATGCTAAGCGCAAGGTGAAGATTAAAGATCGTGAGAAGGATTACCTGCATTGGGATGATCGCTTGACTCTTGAGTTTAATGGAGCTGCTCCTGCGGTGAAATCCATTAAGATAGAGAAGGACGAGGAGGCTAGAACCATCTTCCTTTGTGGCAACTCTACTGTTGTAGACCAGAGCCGTGAACCTTGGGCAAGCTGGGGACAGATGTTCCCTCGTTGGTTCAATGAGAAAGTGGCTGTCTGCAATCTTGCAGAAAGCGGTCTTACTGCAGGAAGTTTCCTTGCTCAGGGCAGATTGGATTATATCCTTTCTAAAATAAAGAAAGGTGACTATGTGTTCTGCGAGTTTGGGCATAACGACCAGAAAGAAAAAGGTCCAGGTGCAGGAGCTTTCTATAATTTCAGTTACAACTTGAAGAAATTCATCGATCAGGTAAGAGCTGCTGGTGGCGAACTTGTTTTCATCACACCAACCCAGCGTCGAGCTTTTGATAACAGTAAACAACACATCTTGGAAACTCATAAGGATTATCCAGATGCTATGCGTGCGGTGGCAAAACGCGAGGGAGTTCAAGTAATCGAACTTCATGATGATACTCGCACATTCTTTGAAACACTAGGCTACGAAAACAGTACAAAGGCTTTGGTACACTACCCAGCCAACACATTCCCAGGTCAGGAGAAAGCACTGGCCGACAATACCCATTTCAATACGTATGGTGCCTATGAGGTTAGCAAGATGGTGGTTATGGGTATGAAGAAACTTCAGTTGCCAATGGTAGAGAATCTCAGAAGTGACTGGAAGGATTTCGACCCATCTCATCCTGATGACTGGAAAGTATTCAACTGGCCATTGAGTCCTATCTTTGAGGTGGCAAAACCAGATGGAAATTGATTGCATACGCAATCAATTTGGATTGAAGATTATAGATTAGGGATTAAGGCGTATATGATTTGTTGATGATTTTTGATTCTTGGAATTGGATAAAGGATTGTCGAACGATGATTATACCATTTATTGCTAAATTAATAATAACGAGAATTAATGAAGGATAAAGATATGAATTCAATATTAAACGTTAAGCATTCAAAGAAGAAATGTTCAATGTTCAATGTTCAATGCTCGATGTTGCTGGCAGGATTGTTCCTCCCAATAACTACTTATGCACAGAGAGATACTATCAACTTGAATCGTGACTGGAATTTCAGCCGAAGTAACAACGGTGCGACAGAAGTTGTAAATTTACCTCACGATTTTCAGATTTCTCAAGACTGGGTAGCACCTGCAGCCAATGAAAAGGCTGACAATACAAATGCGGCTGCCAATATAAAGAGCCGTCTTTCTTCCCGCGGCTTTAAAGAAATGGGAACAGGATATTACAAGAAGACGATAACTCCAGATCTCAATTGGAAAGGAAAAAAGATTGTTTTGGATTTTGAGGGCATCATGCTGGTAGGCGATGTCTATTTGAATGGTAAGAAGATTGGTGGAACCGATTATGGATATCTCGGTTTTGAATGTGATGTAACCGACAAGTTAAAGTTCGGTCAGGAGAACATTATTGAAGTTAAGGCGCAGACACAAGGACCAAATAACTCCCGATGGTATACCGGTGGTGGTCTTTATCGTGATGTGCGTGTGATTGTGAGTGACAAGAATTTCCACTTCGAGCGTCATCCGATGTATATTACTACAAAGGATAACCGAGAGGTGAATATTGTTGCCAACTTCACTTTCCGTGATAAGGTGGATGCAGTGAAAGTGGGAGTTCGCATCATCGACCAGGATGGTAATGTGGTTGCAGAGGAAACTCCTAGCTTGAAATATTATCCTTCATGGCGAACTCATGAGTATCAGTTGCCTACTATTACAGTCGCTAATCCTCGTATCTGGGATCTTGATACTCCACACTTATACACTGCAGAGTTGACCCTTTATCGTAAGGATGGAAGTGTTGCCGACAAAGTAAGTGAGCAGTTTGGTATTCGTACCATCGAGTTTGGTCCTGCTTTTGGATTTAAGCTAAATGGTAAGAAAGTACTGCTTAAAGGTAATGCCAACCATCACACATTGGGTGCTTTGGGTGCTGCTGCATTCCCTCGTGCGATAGAGAAGCGTTTACAGTTGCTTAAGTCGTTTGGCTTTAACCATATCCGATGCTCTCATAACCCATATAGTGTAGATCTCTATAAACTGTGTGATAAGTTGGGTATCTTGGTTGTGGATGAACTTTATGATAAGTGGAACAAGCAGTATGCAGGTGGTCGCAAGGACTGGAATCAGTTATGGCAGAAGAATGTGAGCGAGTGGGTACAGCGTGATCGTAATCACCCTAGTGTTATTCTCTGGAGTTTTGGTAATGAGTTGCAGCAGAATGCGGATATGGACTACAACGACTGGGGTGTTACCGACTATGAGTTGATGAAGACTTTGTTGCATCGCTATGACAAAACTCGTCTCACCACTGTAGCGATGCATCCAAGATACCGCAGTCTGGATGGAAATGACAAGCCTGCACCTCTAGCTGTAGCAACCGAGGTGAATAGCTATAACTATCGCTATATGTATTTCCCTGGCGATGCCAAACTCTATCCAAACAAGATTTTCTATCAGAGTGAGGCTAGTATGGCGGCAATTGGACCAAATTTCTATGAAATGAATCAAGACAGTGTAGTTGGTCTTTCTTACTGGGGATCTATCGACTATATTGGTGAGAGCAACGGTTGGCCAAAGAAGGGATGGGATAATGGTTCTTTCTATCTCGATTTAACGCCAAAGCCAATAGCTTATTTCCAGAAGGCTATGTTCACCGAAGAACCTGTAGTACATATTGGTGTAGTTGACAATGATGCCAAAACCAATAACTGGAATGGTATCAATGTAGGAACAGCTTTGATGTCGGAGGACTGGAACCGTACTGAGGGTAGTAAGCTCAGCATCAATGTTTATACCAATGGTGATGAGGTAGAA
The DNA here is from genome assembly GCA_905236815.1 of uncultured Prevotella sp. GTDB lineage: Bacteria > Bacteroidota > Bacteroidia > Bacteroidales > Bacteroidaceae > Prevotella. Next base: position 13,908 of record CAJOPE010000025.1, read on the forward strand.
CTTATCCAGAATGGTAAGAGTCTAGGTAAGAAACAGAATTCAATGGATCCAAAGAAGCGTGACCGCATTCGTTGGGACAATATCGTCTATTCAGCAGGATCTTTGGAGGCTGTAGCTTATAAGAATGGAAAAGTATATGCAAGACATAAACTGGAGACCACAGGCAAACCTGTGAAACTTGTTGTTGAGGCTGATAATAATAACTGGAAAGCAGATGGAACAGACTTGCAACATGTTCGTGTCTTTGCAGTAGATAAGAAGGGTAGAAAAGTATATGCTGCTAATCAGGAAGTGACCTTTTCTGTAGAAGGAAATGCTAATGTGCAGGCAGTAAGCAACAGTGATATCACCAATGACCAAAACTTTGCCGGTGACCATATCCGTTTGTTCCAAGGTGCTTGTATGGGAATCTTGAGGGCTGGCGAACAGGGAGGAAAGGTTGTTCTCACAGTTTCTGCTCCTGGTTTTAAATCTGTTAAGAAGACATTCAATCTGAAGTAATATATCATCAATGAGAAGATTAGTTTCTTTGCTTATGCTCAGTTTCCTAGTGGAACTGGGCATAAATGCGCAAATATCCAAAGCAAATCCAACTGTGAAATGGGATGCGAAAAGTCTCATTATGGATGGAAAACGAGTAGTGCCTGTAATGGGTGAAATACACTATTCCCGTTTGCCGGAATATGAATGGCGTAAGGAGATCAAGAAAATGAAAGAGGGTGGGGTCACCATGATTGCCACTTATGTTTTCTGGAATCATATCGAGGAAATCAAAGACCAGTTTGATTGGAGTGGTCAAAGAAATCTTCGTCATTTCCTTGAAATCTGCAAGGAGGAGAATCTTCCTGTTATTCTTCGACTTGGTCCTTTCTGTCATGGTGAGGTTCGTAATGGTGGTATTCCTGACTGGGTGCTGACGATGCCTGTTTCTGCAGGAGAAAAACCTATGAAGACTCGTTCTGAAGATCCTCGTTTCCTCAAATTATGTGAGAAACTTTATCGACAGATCTTCACACAGGTTCAGGGCTTACAGTGGAAGGATGGAGGTCCGGTACTCGCTTGTCAGTTTGATAATGAATATCGTGGCAGGGGCAGTTATCTAATGGCTCTCAAGAAAATAGCCCAGAATATTGGTTTTGATCTTCCTTTCTATACCCGAACAGGCTGGCCGGAATTGGCAACTCCAGTTCCTTATGGAGAGATGCTGCCTTTGTTTGGCGATTATGCAGATGGTTTCTGGGAACGTAGCATACAAGAAACAGCAGGCAACTACTATAAGGCATTCTTCTTTAAATCCAATCGTGACAGCAAGAGTATTGCTACAGAGCAGTTCAATTATCAGCAGAATGGTTCCGAAACAGAAAAGACAAAAGAGGTTTATCCTTATTTCACTTGTGAACTGGGTGGAGGAGGAGCTATCGCTTATCATCGTCGTCCTTATTTCTATGCAGACGATGCCTATTCTCTTGCAGTAGTGAAATTGGGAAGTGGTAGTAATCTTTTGGGGTATTATATGTATCATGGTGGTACTAACCCTGAGGGAAAGTTGAGTTATCTGAACGAGAACCAGCGCACCAAGGCGACCAATTATAATGATCTGCCTGTAAAGACCTATGATTTCCATGCACCTCTTGGTGAATTTGGACAATATAATCCCGCTTATTTCCGTCTGCGTCCTTTGCATCTTTTCATGGATTATTATGGAGAGACACTTGCCCCGCTTCAGGAATATTTCCCAAATGAAGGTAAGAAAGTTAAGAAAGGTGACGATAGCTATTTGCGATGGAGTTATCGCAGTAATGGTGAAACTTCTTTTGTATTCTTTAATAACTATGAGCGTTTGCAGAAATTGTCAGCAAAGTCTATTGCTTTCAGAGTTGGTAATATTCAACTTCCTAAGGTAACTATTCCTGCTAATGCTATCGGTGTGTTCCCTGTGAATGTGGAGGGTATGAAATATGCCACGGCTCAGTTGGTAGCTAAGAAAGATGATAAAGTATATCTGATGCAGATAAAGGGAATTCCATCTACGTTAGTTTTCCAAAATGGAAAGACGATGAAGAATGTCAAACCCAAAGGAACAGTGAAACCTGTTTATAAGAACTATTATCTGTTGACAGAAGATGAGGCTGAACATTTGTTTCTTGAAAAGAAAGCAGTTTCAACTGCTGATGTGAATCTTAAGTTTGAGCAGATAAAGAAGTTTGATGAACTTCGCAAGATAACCAAAGGGGTTCAGAAAGTTGCAGAAGAACCAGTAGATGCTGATTTTGAGCATGCTTCGGTTTACACGATCGAATTACCAACAGATAAAAATGGTTTGTTGGATATTCATTATCAAGGAGATTGTGCCCGTTTGTATGCAGATGGTAAATTGATAGATGATAATTTCTATAATGGCCGTCCTTTCCAATATGGTTTGTGGCGTTTGCCAAAGGGAACAACGAAATTGGAACTTCGCATACTTCCTTTGCAGAAAGACATGCCTGTTTATCTTCCAAGAGAAGCGGATATTACTCCAGGAGAAAAGGTGGTTTCTGTGAAAGTTATTTCTGCAGATACGTTAGAATAATTACGAATATTGAAAGATAAGATAATGAAAAATAGAATCTATTCCCTGCTTTTTGCAATGTTGCCGTTGGCAGTCTCTGCTCAACAGTCTATAGATTTGAGTGGCGACTGGTCTGGAAAGACCAATCGTGGAGAGAAAGTATTCCGACTTCCTGGTAGTAATCTTACCAATAATTTTGGTGATGAGCTATCGGTAGATACCAAGTGGACTGGCTCCCTTTACGACTCTTCTTTCTATTTCAATCCTAGAATGGAGAAGTATCGTCGAAAAGGACAAATGAAATTTCCGTTCTTTTTAACTCCAAACAAGCATTTCACGGGTACTATTACCTATACCCGAAAAGTGGATATTCCAAAGGATTGGAAAAAACGAAGGGTTCTTTTGAATTTGGAGCGTGCCCATATCGAAACTCGTGTATTCGTGAATGGAAAGGAGGCTGGACATCAGATGAGTTTGAATACTCCTCATGTTTATGACCTTACTTCCTTGGTCTCTTTTGGAAAGCAGAATGAGATTCAAATCGCCGTATATAACGGGATTGAGAATGTATGTGTCGGTCAGGATTCACATAGTGTAACCGATCAGACACAAGGTAACTGGAATGGCATTGTTGGAAAGATAGAATTACAGGCTAGAGGACAGAACTTCATTGAGAATGTGAAGGTTTTCCCTGATATTCATCAGGGTGAGGCTAAAGTCGTAGTTCGTTCGAAGGCTAAGAAATTCCTGTTCCAGATAAACGGTAGCGAGGTGAAGGCATCTAAGCAGAATGATTCAACTTATATCTTGTCCATCAGTAATCCTAGACTCTGGTCGGAATTTGATCCTTATCTTTACAACCTTACTGTAGCAAGTAAGGATGATAAAGTGGAAACAACTTTCGGAATGCGTGAGATTACAGTGAAGGGTCCTCAGATTCTTCTAAATGGTAAGCCTATTTATGTGAGAGGAACTGTAGAGAACTGCAATTTTCCATTGACAGGTTTCCCACCAACAGATGTGGAGAGTTGGGAACGTATTTTCCGTCAGTGCAAGAACTATGGGCTGAATACTATGCGCTTCCATAGTTATTGTCCACCAGAGGCTGCCTTTACAGCTGCCGATAAAGTCGGTTTCTATCTTCAGCCAGAAGGTCCATCCTGGCCTAACCATGGTGTAAAACTTCGTCGTAAAATGTATATTGATACTTATTTGATGGAGGAAACTCAACGCATGGTGGAGGCCTATGGTAATCATGCTTCTTTTGTCATGATGTCAGCAGGAAATGAACCTGCAGGCGACTGGGTGCGTTGGGGTAATGACTGGGTGGATTATTGGAAGAAAACCGATAATCGTCGCATCTACTGCAGCTTCAATGTTGGCGGTGGATGGGCCTGGGATTCTGGTAGTGAGTATCATGCCAAGGCGGGAGCTAGAGGTCTTGATTGGGAAAAGAAGGCACCTCAGTCTGTGGATGACTATTATCAGCAGTTGTTGTTCCCTCGAAATTATAAGGATAAGGAACCTAACAACAGTCCGATTATCGCTCATGAGCAAGGACAGTGGTGTGTCTTTCCTGATTTGAAGGAACGCAGCCAATATACTGGGGTATATAAGGCATACAACTTCGATATCTTTGAGGATTTGCTCAATGAGAATGGTATGGGATCAATGGCAGAGAAATTCCTCAAGAGTAGTGGCAAGTTGCAAACCTTATGCTATAAGTTTGAGACTGAGCGTAATCTTAGAACTAAGGATTATGCAGGTTTCTTGTATTTGGGATTGAACGATTATAGTGGACAGGGAACAGCTTTGGTAGGTCCGTTGAATGTATTTTGGAGAGAGAAGGGATATGTAGATGCTTTGCAATGGCGACAGTTCTGTAATGAGGTGGTAGCTATGGCTGAATTTCCAAAATTCACTTTTGAGGCAGGAGAGGATGTTAGTGCATCTATTGATTTCTATAATGCTTCTCCTGAGGATATTAAAGAGGCTACAATTATGTATCATTTCATCCAGGCGGATGATAATGGTACGAAAGCTTTATCTGGTAGAATGATAAAGGATATTCCTGTGGGAAAGACTTTGAAGTCTTTTTCTATTCCACTGATGACCAACGTTGATAAGGCTCAGAAACTGACACTTGAAATTGATGTCCTGGCAAAGGGAAAGTCTTATTCTAACAGTTATGATTATTGGGTATATCCTACGGTTAAAGAAGATGTAGTACTTCCAAAGGATATCTTAATCACAGATACACTTTCTGATGAAGCTATAAAGACACTAAAGAAAGGTGGAAAAGTTCTACTTACTGCTGCTGGTAAAGTGCGTTATGGTAATGATGTTAAACAGCAATATCTACCTGTATTCTGGAATACAAGTTGGTTCAAGATGCGTCCTCCTCATACTACTGGTGCAACCATTCAGCAAGAGCATGGTCTATTCAAGAATTTCCCTACAGATGATTGGAGTAACCTAAACTGGTGGGAGTTGTTGAATAAGGCGCAGGTAATGAATTTGGCAGAGTTCCCAAAAGACTATCAGAGTCCAATTCAGCCTATTGATACCTGGCATGTAAGTCGCAAGTTGGGAATGTTAGTTGAGGCTAAAGTGTTGAAAGGTAAACTTTTGATGACTACTATGGATATTACCAGGAATTTGGATAATCGAATAGTAGCTCGTCAGATGCGAAAGGCAATTCTCGATTATATGATGAGTGGTGACTTTAATCCATCACTTGTTCTAGAGCCACAGGTTATTACCGATCTTTTTGAGAAGACGGCACCAGCAGTGAATATGTTCACTAAGGATTCACCTGATGAACTGAAGCCAAAACTGAAATGATAAGGTAGAATAATCAAATATTAAAGTTTAGAGAAATATAAATATAGTAACTTTGCACAAGTTATAACAAACTGTTTTCATGAAAAGAATAATTACAGCTTATGCTATGATGTCGATGGCTTGTACAATGGCCATGGCTCAGAGTTTTGACAATCTTCCAGATCCTGTTGAAGATGTCAACAAAGTAGTTGATAATACTCCTGATAGTATTGGAAAGGCTTTGATGTCTCGTCCTGCACCAGGTACTACCCGTAAAGGTAATAACCCAGTATTGTTCCTTATTGGTAACTCCACAATGCGTAATGGTACTAAGGGTAATGGTGCCAATGGTCAGTGGGGTTGGGGATTTTTCGCCAATAAATATTTCGATGGTCGCAAGATCTCTGTTGAGAATCAGGCTTTGGGTGGTATGAGTACCCGTACCTATTATACTAAGTTATGGGGAGCAGTACGTGATTCACTTAAGGCTGGCGATTGGGTGATCATCTCAATCGGCCATAATGACAATGGTCCTTATGATAGTGGTCGTGCTCGTGCCGTTATCCCAGGGACAGGTGAGGATTCCATACATATTAAGATAAAGGAAACTGGGGTAGAGGAAACTGTCTATAGCTATGGCGGTTATCTTCGCAGATATATTGCTGAATGTCGTGCCAAAGGAGCACACCCAATCTTGATGTCGTTGACTCCTCGTGATGCCTTTGATGAGAAGACGGGTAAAATCATCCGCAAACCACAGACAGGATGGGCTGCTATTGTTGCTGCTGAAGAGGGTGTACCTTTTGTTGACCTGAATGAAATTAGTGGTCACAAACTCGATACTTATAGCAAGTGGAAGGAGAAATATCATTTCTTCGGCGATCATATCCATTCAAGTGCATGGGGTGCTGAGATGAATGCCCGAAGTGCTGCAGAAGGCTTGATGGCTAGTAGAAACCCTGATTTGAAGCCTTTGCAGGATATGATCATCAATGTTACCTTGCCAACTTATCCTGTTCAGCGTGAGGAAGGAAAGCCTGTAGTTTGGATTACTGGTGACTCTACTGTTAAGAATGCTGATAAGGAGAAAGATGGTATGTGGGGATGGGGCTCTCAGGCAGAGACCGTTTTTGATAAGAAGAAAATCACCTGTTATAATGCGGCAATGGCTGGAAGAAGTACTCGAAGCTATATTCGTGAAGGTAGATGGGAGAAAGTTTACAATAGCTTGAAACCAGGCGACTTCGTTCTGATTCAGTTTGGTCATAATGATATCTGTCCTATTGATGACAAGAAAGAGCGTGGCGTTATCCCAGGAACAGCTGATACCTGTCATGTTTATAAGATGGAGAAAGATGGTCGCTTTGAGGTGGTTTACAGTTTTGGATGGTATCTCAAGAAGATGATTGATGATACAAAGGAAAAGGGAGCAACTCCTATTCTTGTATCACTTACCACACGAAATGAATGGCCTGGAGGAAAGGTGGAGCGTCGCAATGACTCTTATGGAAAGTGGTATCGTGAGATTGTTAAGGAAACAGGTTGTGAATTCCTGGATGCTCATAATTTGATAGCAGACTATCTCGATAAGCATTACAAGAGCAAGGAGAGTGCTGCTGAATACTTCAAGAAAGACCATACTCATACGAGTTTGAAGGGAGCCCGAAACAATGCAAAAATGATTGCAAAAGGTTTGAAGGAAATCAATAGTCCGTTGGCCAAATTCCTCAAATAGAAATTGTTGAAAGTTAATATATTAAGAAAAAAGCCATTTGCCTAGGAGTTATCCAACAGGCATTTGGCTTTTTTCTTTTCTTTTATTTTCAATAAAAAGTTCTTAACCTCACTAATATTCGCAATTTATTGCTTGAATTTGGATGGTGCTACACCATATTTCTGTTTGAAGCATTTGTTGAAGTAGGAAGCATCAGGAATACCAACTTTGTATCCAATCTCTGATATTGTAAGGTCGCCCTGTTGAATAAGTTCAACGGCCTTTTCCATTCTAATATTCATAATGTATTTGTTTGGAGATATTCCGTAAAGATCTTTCATCTTACCATAGAATTTAGTACGTCCCATCTTCATGGCACTTGCCAAGGTATCTACAGAGAAATTAGAGTCATCTAGATGAAGTGCTATCAGATTGTCAACTTGGTCCTTGAACTTCTTATCTTGAACTACAGTAATGACAACTGGCTGCTGAATTGGTGCAGGGTCTTGTATTGTAGATTCTTCCTGTGGAGTAGCAATGTGTTTATTGCTCCATTTCATCAGCTGAATCATTCTTGCAATCAGTAGTTTGAAATTGCAAGGCTTAACCATGTAGTCATCAGCTCCAGCCTGGTATCCTTTTATTTGATGAGTTTCGTCATCAAGGGCTGTCAGCATGATTACTGGGATATTGGTGTAGTTGGCTTCTTTTTTAAGCGTGCTGACAATTTCATATCCGTCTGTATCTGGAAGCATCACATCGCAAAGAATCAAGTCAGGATGATTCTCTCGAATACCCTTTAGACCAGTTTCACCAGTCATATAACAGAGGGTCTGGAAATAGATGCTTATTTCATCTTTGATCTGCTGCATCATGTCAGGATCATCCTCAATGATAACGACCTTTTGGTTGTTGAGGGCTTCAGGTTTCATCACTTGAATTATTTCCTCGCTTTCCTTGATACTCTGCTGGGTTGTATCGAAGACTGTTGTCTTCTGGAACTCATCTTCTGAATAGACACTATCGTTGGTAGGCAGGGTAACGGTGAAGAGAGAGCCTCCCTGTTCGGTTAATCGCTTGTAGGTGAGTTTGCCATGATGTAGTTCGGCTGCTTTATGAGCGGTGTAAAGACCTATGCCCATACCTCCTCTTGAGGCTTTTCCCTTCATAAAAGGAGAGAAGAGGGCCTGCAACTGTTCTTCGCTGATTCCATTTCCTGAATCCTCAACAGTGATAGTTAAATTCTTTATCTCTGCATCATGCGCAACACGGATGTTAACAGTTCCTCTTTCGGGAGTATATTTAATGGCATTTGAAATCAAATTATATACAATAGTCTCGATCATTTCATGGTCGAAAAGCATTTCAAAATGTTTCTCGAATGGGGTATAGGTGATCGAGAGTGCTTTCTGTTTTGAAAGACTCCAAAGGTCAAGATAAATTTCACGGATAAACTCAATGATATCTCCCCGTGTAACTTGTAGTTTCTCATTACCCGTATTAATTTTGCGGAATTCCATCAGTTGGTTCACCAATCGAAGTAGTCGCTTGGTTCCTCTCGCTGCAGTTTGCACATCTTGACGGGATTTGGCGTTTTCTGATTGCGATAACTTATTGATGGCATTCTGTATGATGGCTAATGGCGTACGGAATTCGTGAGTGATATTGGTAAAGAAGTTCAAACGGAACTCAGTAAGTTCTTTCTCTACTTGTACCTCACGATCGAGGGCAATCTGAACACGAATGCTGTGATAGATAAACCAAATAGCTCCTCCTAAGAATAACAAGTAGAGCATCCATGCCCACCATGTGTTATACCAAGGTTGATTAATGATGATTTCAAGAGTTGTCTCTTTACTCCACATATTATTCCTGAAAGTTTTTACATGGAAAGTATAATGTCCAGGACTAAGATTGCTATAATCTGCCTTGTTGTCACTGGTTACCTTGCACCACGTTTCATCTTCTCCTTCCAGATAATAAGAGTAGAGCTGACTTTCAATTTCACGATAATTGAAGTTGCTATAATAGATAGTCAGTGAGTTTTGTATATGTTCGAAATCAATAGATTGTGTGGTACAAAGGGACTGGCTCAGCAGAAGACTATCTTGATTATTTTCGTAGATACTACTACCATTGATTGTGATATCTGTGATGCGGGCTGGGAGAGGCTGAAGACTTTTACGGTGATGCTCGTCATCGGATGGATTGATTTCTGCAATACCATAGCCAGTTCCGAAAAGGATAGTTCCTTTATCGGTAACATAGGCACTATTTTCTGAGAAGAAATTGCTCTGAATGTTAGGACTTGCAGTATATTTGTTCACGGAGTTGTCTTTCTTGTTGATGCGCGACAATCCTTCCTCTGTACTCGCCCAGACATATCCATATTTATCTTGAACTATTGTTTTTACATTGTTGTTGCTGAGGCCTTCATTGGTTGAAATCTCCCGGTAGGTCATATTCTCAGCTCCTCTCGAAAAATCGCATTTAAGTAATCCGCAACCTGTGACGCCTGCCCATACGGTCAGGTCATCAGTCTTTTTCAGACAGATTACCTCATCATTAGGGAATTTTCCGTTTCTTACATTATATTTTAAGAAGTCTTTTTCTGTGAAGTTTCGCTTGCTTACATTTATATAATAGAGGCCATTGTAAGTAGCAATCCATAAATCGCCATAGTGAGAAGTTTCCAAATCATGAATACGGCTTTCGTTGTACTCATTGTTAAGATATGTCTTAAATTTCAGAGGAGCACCTTCTTTATATTCCGTCATCAGCAGTCCTGCTCCCCAGGATGCAAGCCAGATCCTTCCAAATTTATCCTCAACTACATCGAAAAAGTCGTCGATGGGAACGTGGTGTATTGAATCTTTGCTGCTATAGTGCACACCATCCACATAAAGTCCATCACCACGGGTAGCTACCCATTCATGACCTTTAGAGTCGAGCAGGTAGCCATAGGTGCTGGCTTTTGATTCTTTGACAAGATGGAATCCATTGCCAGGATTGTAGGTATATACCTTGTTGTTTCGGGTGTTGCAATAGATATTGCCGTCTTTTCCTTTATAAATAAGGCGTACATAATTGCTCCAGTCTCCTTTCTTGGTTGGATCTGGAATATAAATTTTTGTGGAAGAACCTCCAAAAGGGGTTATCAGACTGATGCCGGCTCCCTCTGTGGAAATCCAAATGCAGTCAGAACTGTCCACCATAACATCCAACAGGTAGTTGGAGTAGATGAGAGGGTCTTCATCCTCTGCTGTATATTGATGCGTCTGCCAGGTCTTAGGGTCGAGGGTAAACAAACCACTACCATATGATGCAATATAGAAAAGTCCATTCTTATCGTGGTCAAATTGGTAGATGCCGTTTCTGTCATTACTGAAAGGTGCATTTGGGTTAATGAAAATCTTTTTTACATCTCCCATTGGTGGAAATACCCATAGGTATCCCGATTTGTTCGCCACAAAAATATAACCATTATCCATTCCCTGCAGACTGGCATTTGGTATCTGATATTCTTCATCGGTTGAATAGATACCATGTGTTAAGTCCAGACAATAGGTCTTTTCCTTGGTAAAAAGAATCCACTTGCTGTTCCATACAATATCCTTTCTGCCCTTGTCGAGGTAGCCCATTGCAGAAGACAAAGTTACTTTCTTGCGGGGTCTTCCTTCTGCCGATAATACCCATGCTGTTTGTGTGTTCTTGTCGAAAGCAAGAATGTTTCCTGCATAGATATTGCTGCAGATGATATCATGGCCTGCCAGAAATGTCTTGCTGCCATGAACACTGTCGAATTTTACGATACCATTGTCGGTGGCAATCCAGATATTCTGATTGGCATCTTCAAAAATATTGTGAATATTGTTCGAGGGAAGTTTATGATTGCCTTTGGTGAGATCATTGCATTCTATTTTTCCATCCTTATATGTAATGTGTCGAATTCCTGATGTCTTGTTGTAAATCCATAGACCATTGGAACTCATATAACGATTGCTATAAGGAACAGAATCTTCACCTTCTTTCAGGTTCATACTCACAAATCGATCCTTGTGTAAATCTATACAAGAATATTTGAAAGTATTTGAAGCCAGCCATAACAAATTGTTCTCTTTGTCAAGAATCAATTTACTGATGTGGTGGGTTTGATTTTGATTGGGATTTGCGCTGTATCCATTAAAGTTGACAAATCGATAACCATCAAAACGGCTCAAGCCCGCAGTACCTCCCACCCAAATGAAACCATTGGAATCTTGTACAATTGTACGGATAGTATTGCTAGGTAAGCCATTTACTGCTGATAGTCTTCGGGTTTTATAAAGATCATTTTGCGCATTGGTTGTAAGTGCGGCTAATAGCAGTAATAAATATAATAGGTAGCGGAGTAATTTCATTCGTCCTCTTTTGTATTCTGGACGCAAAGATAATAAAAAAAATGGAACTTTGTACAAATTTACACGTTTTCGTACGATATTACCTATTAAAACCTACAAGATAGTATTACTTTTGCAAGTGGAAACATTAAAATAGATTAGATATAATAGTTTGTTCGCAAAATAAATCACTTAGGTTAATTTATTTGATTTTAGGTTAAACAATAGATAAGGCGAGCTGTGAAGCCCGCCTCTATTTTTTTAGGTTGTCCTCCCCATTTGAGGAGGATGTTTTTATTTTACATACATGCTACGGTTAAACCAGCCATTACGATACTAACCATACTCATCAATTTAATCAGAATGTTTAGTGAAGGACCAGATGTATCCTTGAAAGGATCACCAACGGTATCACCCACGATTGTTGCCTTGTGGCAGTCGGAGCCCTTACCGCCATAATTACCTTCCTCTACATACTTCTTTGCGTTGTCCCAGGCACCTCCGGCATTGGCCATGAATACAGCCAGTGTAAAGCCTGCAGATAGACCTCCTACAAGCAGACCGAGAACACCTGCGACACCAAGGAGTACGCCAACAATAATAGGAATAACGATAGCTAGAATAGAAGGAATAATCATCTCCTGCTGAGCGCTTCGAGTGGAAATCTCTACACATTTCCCATATTCTGGAGTAGCCTCACCTTCGAGAATACCCTTTATTTCGCGGAACTGTCGACGAACTTCCTCTACCATAGACTCGGCAGCTCTTCCTACAGCACCCATAGTAAGTCCACAGAACAAGAAGGCGGCCATTGCACCAATGAATGCACCTACCAATACCTTAGGATTCATGAGATTTACCTGGAAGAAATTCATGAAATCAGGCATTGTAGCTTGTGTTGCATCAATTGTTTGGCCAGCAACATTGGTAATTTGTTCACCAGCACGTGCCATAGCAATCTTTATTTCCTCCACATACGATGCAAGAAGTGCAAGTGCTGTAAGTGCAGCACTACCAATTGCGAAGCCCTTGCCTGTAGCTGCGGTAGTATTGCCAAGCGCATCCAATTCATCTGTACGATTTCGTACTTCCTCACCTAATTCACTCATCTCAGCATTGCCACCTGCATTGTCGGCAATAGGTCCATAGGCATCGGTTGCCAATGTGATGCCAAGTGTTGACAACATACCCACAGCGGCGATACCAATACCATACAAGCCTTTTTGAATAGATTCAGCGTCCATACTTAGATTGAAGCCATTGGCGCATAGGAAACTCATCATAATAGCTACACCGATTGTTACAACTGGGATACAAGTGGAAATCATACCTGTACCTATACCTTTTATTATAACGGTAGCTGCACCTGTATTGGAAGCTTCAGCAATATCCTTGGTTGGTTTATAGCTTTGAGAAGTATAATACTCGGTTGCTTGTCCAATAATAACACCTGCAGCCAAGCCACTAATGACAGAAAAAGATACTCCTAGCCAATTTTCCAACTGCAAAAAGTACAATATTCCAAATGTTGCTGCTGCAATTAGAACAGCACTAGTATTGGTACCACGACCTAGCGAATGGAGTAGATCCTTCATATCGGCACCCTCTTTCGTTCTGACTAAGTAGATTCCGAAGAGACTCAGGAAAATACCAACAGCTGCAATGATCATTGGAGCAATAACAGCTTTCAACTGCATATCACCATTCATGGCAAAAGCGGTTGCACCAAGAGCTGCTGTTGAAAGAATACTACCACAATAGCTTTCGTAAAGGTCGGCACCCATACCGGCAACATCGCCCACATTGTCACCTACATTATCGGCGATGGTGGCAGGATTGCGAGGATCATCCTCAGGAATATTGGCCTCTACTTTACCAACAAGGTCGGCACCCACATCGGCTGCCTTTGTATAGATACCACCACCCACACGGGCAAACAAAGCCTGGGTAGAAGCACCCATACCAAATGTAAGCATTGTTGTGGTGATTGTGATGAGAGCTGCATTATCTCCTTCGTAAACTGCACTTAAAATCAAGAACCAGATAGCAATGTCAAGAAGGCCGAGACCAACAACGACAAGACCCATAACTGCGCCACTTCGGAAGGCAATCTTCAAGCCCTTGTCGAGTCCTTCACGAGCTGCATTTGCTGTACGGCCAGAAGCGTAAGTGGCAGTCTTCATACCAAAGAAGCCAGATAAGCCTGAGAATAAACCACCTGTAAGGAATGCGAAAGGAACCCAAGGATTCTGAACGTGAAGTCCATAGGCCATAAAAGCAAAGATAATTGCTAAAACGATGAAGACGTAGAGTACAACTTTGTACTGCTGCTTGAGATAGGCCATTGCACCTTTCCTCACATGTTCAGCGATTTCGATCATTCGGGTGGTACCTTCTTCTGCCTTCATCATACTACTGAAGAAGACCCACGCCATGGTCAGTGCTGCAACAGAGGCAATAGGCACCAGCCAAAAAACTAATGGAATGTTACTCATATTTGTAGTGTTTTAAGGTATTAAAAAATTTTTAGTTTCTCATGTTTGAGGCAAATATAAACAAAATACAAATAGGTTGCAATAGTTAAGTGGCACTTTTTGATATTTTTGTGCAGTATGTGGATTAAAAACAAAAATCCCCTTTTCGACGATGCGAAAAGGGGAGAAGTGTATATAAAATAATGTCTTTTTCTTAGAGCTTTCCGTCCTCGCCAAGATAAGAATCCTTGAAACCGAGGAAATAGAGGATAGCATCCAAACCAATAGAGTTGATACTCTGCTGGGCATTGGCAACTACCTTTGGTTTTGCGTGGAAAGCAATACCCAAACCTGCCTCTGAAATCATAGGAAGGTCGTTGGCACCATCACCCACAGCGATTGTCTGCTCGAGGTTTACATTCTCAACTTGTGCAATCAGCTTCAGAAGCTCAGCCTTGCGATGGCCATCTACAATCTCACCAGCATAGTTACCTGTGAGCTTTCCGTCTTCGCCAACTTCAAGTTCGTTTGCATATACGTAGTCAATACCGTATCTGCGCTTGAGGAAATCACCGAAGTAGGTGAATCCACCACTGAGGATGGCAATCTTATAACCTGCTTTCTTCAATACTTCCATCAAACGGTCGCAACCCTCTGTAATAGGGAGGTGCTCGGCAATGTCTTTCATTACACTAACATCAAGACCCTTGAGCAACTTCACACGGCGTGTGAAACTTTCCTTGAAGTCGATCTCGCCTCGCATTGCAGATGCTGTAATGGCAGCAACCTGATCGTAAACTCCATGACGGCGTGCCAACTCGTCGATACACTCAGCCTGAATAAGGGTAGAGTCCATATCGAAGCAGATGAGACGACGCATACGGCGATACATATCATCCTTCTGGAATGAGAAGTCGATGTTGAACTTGTTGGAGAGCTTCATGAACTCAGACTGCATAGCCTGACGATCTCTTGGCTCACCGCGGAGAGAGAACTCAAAGCAAGTACGTACCTTCTGCTCTGCATTCTCGAGGCTCATACGACCTGTCAATCTGCGGATATTATCAATGTTGAAACCTTGGTCGAGGATTACTTTTGATGCTAAACCAATATGCTCTGCAGTAAGACCACGGCCGATAACCATGAGGATGTAACGGTTCTTGCCCTGTCTCTTCACCCATGCCTCGTATTCGTCGGTCTTTACCTGACTGAAGCCGATGTTAACATTCAATTCTGTGGCTTTGAAGAGAAGGTCCTTCATTACCTGTCCTGATTCTTTCTCGTTAATTCTGATAAGGATTCCTAGTGCAAGTGTACTGTGAATATTAGCCTGACCCATATCAAGAATCTGGGTCTCTGGACTTTCAGAGAGGATATTCATCACTTGTTCTGTGAGTCCTGGTCGATCCTGACCTGTAACGCTAACCAGGATCTGTTCTTTCTTGTTGTTGCTCATTTATTAAACTGCTGAAATATTCAATATAATACTGCAAAGATAGAGTATTTTTGGCATCTACCCAAATTTTATCGCTTTCCTTTTTCCGAAACGCTTATTTTCTTAATAAAAATCAAGTTCATACGATGTATTTGCAAAGTGGATATTGCATTTCTAAAATCGCTATTTATTTGATAAGTTCATTTATTGCTTTTTTGAACGGTTTAGCGATAAGGCATCTATGTGCTGAATTCAATTCTGAAGTACCGATAAGGAGAGACTTGGTGTGAATTCATTGTCGAGTGTTATTTGTGGGTTGAACTAATTGTCTGCAAAGATATAACTTTCTTCACCCAAAAGCAAATTTGGTGGTATAACAAACGGTATAACTTTTTTGGAGTGGCAGTTAGTGGATGAATTGGAAGTGACCTGCAACGATAATGCAGATGACCTCCAATCACATTGCAGGTGACCTCCAATCTCATTGCAGGTGACCTACAATCATAATGCAGGTGACCTGCAATCTTTTCTTCAAAATGTACTGAGGTGGAACGTAAATCGTTTCCACCTTATGCGCATAATATATATTTATATTTATTTTCTTCTTTAGAAGAAATATCTATATCTAATCTTGCGCGCCCGCGCAATGCGCGTTCTTATTTATGCATATCGAAAATGAAGGCATCTTTTAGGCAAAAGATTTGCCTCTTTGTTGTGTCTTTGTTGCCTCTTTGTTGTGTCTTTTATGGCTCTTAGTTGTGTTTATGTGCGATATATCTTTTAGGAAAAATATAACACAAAAGGGTAGTTTCCTTTTATGAATTATCAAGGCTAGTCGTTAGATGATTGCATAATAAAAATCCCTTGAAGCCGAAGCATCAAGGGATCTCATAAACAGTTTATTTACTTATTTCGAAATTAATTTGTAGTATTCTACAGCTCCAAGAAGGAAACATCCAGTGCCATAATCTTCAAAGTCTGGAACACTGGTGAAAGTTACAGGCTGGCCTGTAGATGGGTCGGCGCCTGTACCCTGGTTGTATCCGAGGAAACCATCAGCATGAACACAAGCCTCTAAGGCTTTCCAGGCCTTGTCGGCAGCAGGGCGGTATTCCTTATCTTTCAGAATGTTGTTCTGGATACCCCATGCGATGCCATAGAGGAACAAACCTGTACCTGTCATCTCAGGACCTTCGTAATTGGTAGATACCAGACTGGCATTCCAATAGCCATCCTCACGCTGGCACTTCAGCAGGGCTTCACTCATAAGGATAAAATCCTTCTTCAATTCCTTGTAGTATTTGTCTTTTGGTGAGAGAGTCTGCATCACTCTTACAAGAGCTGCATATACCCATCCATTACCACGACTCCAGTAGCAGTTCTTGCCATCTGGCTCTTGATAAGGTGCCTTGTAAACAGAGTCGCGCCACCAGAATCCCTCTTTCTTATTGAAGAGACCTCTTCTGTCGCGAGTGTCACGATAGCTCTTCATGGCATAGTCGAGATACATGCGATTGCTGCTAACCTGAGCATATTTTGCGTAAACAGGCATTGCCATTTGAATGGCGTCAATCCACCACCAATAATCTACCTTATTGGTTGCAATCTGACTATCGAGATTCTGCTTAACTTTACTTAAATCTTTCTTCTTTCCACTCTGGAAATAGCGATCGATATAGGTCTGCTCGCAGCACTGGTCATCCGCATTTGTGGTAGTAACCTTGGTGCGTGCAGTCCACTTGTGGAAGTCTGCCCATTTGTCGGTATAGTCAAGGTATCTCTTCTGGGGATCAATCTCATACAAGGCCATCAAACCTTCGTAATAGACAGCACGTGTCCAAAGATTGCTGGTGCGAATCTTTTTCACGAATGTAGGAATGGTTGGGTCGGCATATTTCGCGAGGAAATAGTCGTTAGTTCTCTGAGCTGCAGTCAGCACATCTTTAGGCGACTGTGCAAAGACTGATAGCGAACAAATGATTGTAATCGCTAAAGTTAATAATTTCTTCATTTCTTTTTATCAGGTTTTGGTTTTGTTTTATTCTGCAATCAGTTTTACTTCGCTGTTCAAACCAGAAGGAACAGGCTTCCAGTCCTTGTAGGAAGTTTTCTTGTAATTAATGTCAACCACATTGATTTCCTTCATCTTTCTCCACTTCACATCCATGCGGTCAAGGTCGGAGATACGATTGGCTGGAAGGTTGGTAACTTCTATGCGAATGGTGTTCTTTCCTTTTTGGAATGCCTGTCCGCAATTCAGTTGGAAAGGTACTGCCCATGCACATCCGATGAACTTGCCATTGATGTAAACACGAGCCGATTCTCTCACATCACCAAGGTCGAGTTTCCAGTTGCAAGCCGCCTGTTTCTTGTTCAGTTCAATGGTGGTTTCATATACACCAGTACCCATAGTTACCTTTGCCTCTTCGCTGAGGTTTTCCCACGTGCTGAGCTGGTTGAGCTCGAAAGTCTTGCTCACCTTTGGTGCCTCTTCCGTAAAACTCAACTGCCATTTGCAGTTAGTGAGGTTGATTGATTTCTCCTCAGGCTTGAGTTTTGCCAGCATATTGTGGCTATCTTCAGAATCTGCAGTATTCACGTTGATATCAAATGGTTGTTTCTTATTTACGAGAAGAATTCTAGATTCACCAGATTTCAAGTTGATAGTCAACTTGTTACCCTTCATCTGAGCTTTCTCGAAAGTGCTGTCCATTGGGTTAAACCATACCATCTGAGGCTCCTTTGTGGAGCGGGTGAACTCGTGAGGGAGAGCCGCGATATGTGTTTCGCCATTAATATCATTAGGAGTGAGATTGGCGATGAAATAATGATAGCCTCTATCGTTCTTTCGACGAATCATCTTCAAGCCATATTTGTTCTTCATCTCCTCAGGGTTGGCGAGTTGCTTCATTTTACTCTCGTCTACACCTTTTATAATATAGTTGTCGCCAAGTTTGTCGAGTGTCGCCTGAAGCGAGCTGTCGATAGTAGTACCCTCAGGGATGATTACGCCCTTGTACTCTTGTCCGGCAGCGGTACGGATTTTTCCATCAGCAGTAATTGAACATCCCTCCAGATACTTGTCGCTGATGTAATCACAATCGAAACCAGCTTTGTCGATAGCGAGAATTGTCTTGATGAAATCAGGAGCCTTCTTCGCCATGCTATGGATGTCGAACTGCATCAGCAGGTTCTTGGTATCTTCCTTCCACATATCTTTTACAGGGAGGTAAACAAGAAAATCATTATCAGGCTTTCCCCACTGAAGATAAGTTTGGCAACGCTCAATATATTTCATAAAGTATGGAGCATCTCTCCAAATGCTGTTGGTAGGACTCATATCTACAGATGCATAGAACTTCCATCCTGGCCACTGGTCATCTTTAGGACTGTAGGCTGTTCCGTGGAAGAACATATGGTTTACACCTGCACAGAACATTAAATCCATGTCTGGTTTCATCTGACTTAATGAAGTGCGGAAATGTTCGGTCAACCATGTAAAAGTCTCGCTGGATGTATATTTCTTTCCCATTATATGAGCTGCAGAAGGCGCATACTTCAACATGCTCAAGTCGCTGAAGTTAGGACGTGTTTGTCCTGGATCCAGACGAAGTCCCTTGATGCCGAAATCGGTAAGTCCAAAGCCTTCAATTTCAGGAATATCCACAGCAGCATAGCAATCGATAAGATTGGCTGGTGAGCCATGAGCCTGATTTCTGGTAATCGCACCACGCTGATGCGCCCAGTTTGTCCACTGATTGGTGAAGTTCTCCAAGAGAAGATCACCCAAAGTCTGTCGATAATCGCTCACAACCTGTGCATCCCCATCAATGAACTCTGGTAGCTTGTCTTTCAAGTCATACCCTCTACGCTTCAAGAACTCATCAAAGAGGGTAGGAGTCCAGTTGGCCCCATACACCTCATAGCTGTCGTTGAAGAAAGTATGAGGATAAGGAGTTCCGCTAGCCTGGAAAGCACTATCGATATGTGCGAGATAATGTGCAACCGCATCCTTGTCGAAATGGTCGATAACATATCCCTCACCACCAGGAGCAGCACGTTTCACCTTCTGGCGAGTGCGACCATAGTAAACAGCAATTACTCGCTTGTTCTTTTTGTCACCCTTGATAGGGAAGGTCTTTACCACCCTCAGTTTGGCAAATTTCTTATCCTTTTCAGGAATCTCGTACTGAATATCGAGCAGTTTAGTACCCATAGGAACAATGGTATCCGCGAAGATTACCTTGCAGGCAGCCTCCTCGATAGGCACCCAAGGACCGCCAAAAGGCCATCCGGTACCAGTAGCCATATCAGTTTCTATACCATTTTGTTTATTTTCACTCTCTACAAATTTCAACATCTCCATCCATTTAGGAGAAAGATAATTGATATCCTTAGCATCATTACCTTGTACACCATAAATAGGTGTGATTTCTACGGCACCAATGCCGTGATTAGCATACTGTTGAAGATTCCATTGAAGATTAGATTTGTCTACAGCCGATCCTAGCCACCACCATCTCACACCAGGTTTTGCCTCCTGTGTGGGAACTGGCAACTGAGCCATTGCATTTATTGATGAAACAGATAATAAAATGGCTGCGACTTGCTTTAGTTTAATTTTCATAAAAATGTTGTCAGTTTGTTAGGTTGCTACAAAGATACGAAAAAATAAAGGGTTTCTATGAAAAAATAATTCAAATCTTTGTGTATTTGTTCATTTATCCTTTGTATTATCGCTTTTTTTCGTAACTTTGTACCAAACGAACCTAATTGAAACAATGAAGAAAACAATTTTAGTATTGTCGTTCCTTGCATTAACGGCTGTATCGTTTGCTCAGTCTACTGCAAGAAAATTTCAGCTTGCCAATTCTGCTGATGGCAACTCTGTCGTTTACGCATATCTTCCAAAGACCACCTCAGGGCGTGCTGTTGTGGATTGTCCAGGTGGTGGATATTCTCATTTGGCAATGGATCATGAGGGACATGATTGGGCTGAATATTTCAATAAGCAGGGTATCGCTTATTTTGTTTTGAAATATCGTATGCCAAAAGGCGATCGCAATATTCCCCTCTCTGATGCTTATAATGCCTTAAAGACGGTTCATGATAGTGCTTCTGTCTGGAAGATAAATCCAAATGATATTGGTATTATGGGATTTTCGGCAGGTGGTCATTTGGCTTCGGCAGTGAGTACTCATGCCGATTATGCTATTCGCCCTGCTTTCTCTATTCTTTTCTATCCTGTAATCTCTATGAATGAAAAGATTACTCACAAGGGTAGTTGTGTAGGATTCCTAGGAGAGGGACAAAAGGATGAGAAACTAGTAAAGGAATGGTCAAGTGACAAGGCGGTTCGCCCACACCTCACTCCTCGCTCTGTTTTGATTTTTGCGAATGATGATGGGGTGGTACCTCCTGTAACGAATGCTATATCCTATTATAGCAGTATGCGTAATTGCGGCAATGAGAGTTCAATATTCTGCTATCCAATGGGTGGACATGGATTTGGCTTTCGCACAAACTATGCTTATCACGATCAGATGTTGAGTGACCTCACCCGATGGTTGGAGGGTTTCAAGGCTCCAAAGGCTGATGCCATTCGTGTGGCTTGCATCGGCAATAGTATTACTGATGGCTTTGGCATTGATATGGCTGACCAGAAAGGATATCCTGCTCAATTACAGAAGAAATTGGGACAAGGGTATTATGTGAAAAACTTTGGAGTTTCTGCGCGTACCTTATTAAATAGCGGTGATATCCCTTACATGAAAGAGGAGGCCTGGAAGGCAGCCTTAGCTTTCAACCCAAATGTTGTAGTTATTAAGTTGGGAACCAATGATAGTAAGCCTCATAATTGGGCGCACAAGGATGATTTCATGAATGATTACAAGCAGATGATAGATAGTTTGAAAGCTTTACCAAGCAAGCCTGCCATTTATATCTGCAGTCCTATTATTGGTGATAACAAGCCATGGGGCATCAGCGATAGTGTTATCAGCAACGAGATCATTCCTATGATTGTGAAAATTGCGAAGAAAAACAAGGTAAACTATATCGACTTACATAGCCAGTTCAAGGAAGACAAGGGAATTATGCAGGGAGACAACGTTCACCCTACAGCCAAAGGTGCTGGTGAGCTGGCCAACTTGATCTTTGAGGCGATTACTCCTAAAAAGAAGTAATGACTTTTACGCTTAGACATATTATTGCTGGTTTGAACTTAATCATTTAAAAGAAAACAATGCGAAACCTACTTCTGCTATTTTTTGCATTAATAGCATTACAGGGATATTCAAGAGAGAAATTGAATTTTAATGCCGGCTGGCTTCTGAAGGTTGGTGATATTTCAGGTGCAGAGGCAACTTCTTTCAATGATAAAAGGTGGGAACCTGTTTCCTTGCCTCGGGCTTTTAATGAGTCTGAGGCTTTTAAGGTTTCTATCGAGAACTTGTCTGACACCATCGTTTGGTATCGTAAGCACTTCCAACTTGAAGATGTAAAAAGTGATTCTCGCATCTTTTTGGAATTGGAAGGTGTTCGCTTTGCTGCTGATATTTACCTTAATGGACACAAGATGGGCGTTACCGAAAATGGTGTAATGGCCTCGGGATATGATCTTACACCTTATTTAATTAAAAGAGGTGAAAATGTGATTGCCATTAGAGTGGACAACAGTTGGGAGTATCGGGAACGCGATACGAAGCAGCGCTATCAATGGAATGACAAAAATTTTAATGCCAATTATGGCGGCATACCAAAGAATGTATGGCTGCATATAACTGACCGACTCTATCAAACGTTACCTCTTTACAGTAATTTGGGAACAACGGGTGTCTATATCTATGGTACCAATTATAATATCCCAAATAGAACCATGACTTTGAATGCAGAAAGTCAGGTGAAGAATGAAGGTGGCTTGTCGAGAACCTTCACCTATCATGTAATAGTATTGGATGCTGAAGATCGTCAGATAGCATCTTTTGATGGAGACACCTACACCTTAAAACCAGGACAGATGATGACAGTATCCTTGAAAAGGGAAATGAAGGATATGCATTTCTGGAGTTGGGGCTATGGTTATTTATATAAGGTGAAGACAATCCTGAAAGGTGAAGATGGATTTGTGGATGAGGTCGTGACCCGAACAGGCTTCAGAAAGACTCGCTTTGGTGAAGGTAAGTTCTGGCTCAATGATCGAGCCATGATGATACATGGATATGCTCAACGCACTAGCAACGAGTGGCCTGGAGTTGGAATGAGTGTTCCTGCCTGGTTGAGCGACTATAGCAATCATCTCCAAGTGGAAAGCAATGCAAATCTTGTGAGATGGATGCATGTGACTCCTTGGAAACAGGATGTTGAAAGCTGTGACCGAGTAGGATTGCTTCAGGCTATGCCTGCGGGTGATGCCGAGAAAGATGTGAATGATCGTAGATGGGAACAGCGAAAACTGTTGATGCGTGACGCTATTATCTATAATCGCAATAATCCTAGTGTGGTCTTTATCGAATGTGGAAATGAAAGCATCAGTAAGGAACACATGCAGGAGATGAAGCACATTCGTGATGAATTTGATCCACATGGGGGTAGGGCTATTGGTAGCCGCGAAATGCTTGATATTGACGAGGCCGAGTATGGTGGTGAAATGCTTTATGTGAACAAGAGTGCAGGCAAGCCTTTCTGGTCTATGGAGTATAATCGGGATGAAGGCCTTCGTAAGTATTGGGATGAGTATAGTTATCCTAATCATAAAGAGGGAGATGGCCCACTGTATCGTGGAAAGTCGGCTAAGGATTATAACCACAACATGGATGAATTTGCCCGTGGAATGGTAGAAAGATGGTTTGATTATTATCAGGATCGTCCAGGAACAGGACGTCGAGTGAATAATGGAGGGGTTAAGATCGTATTTAGCGATACCAATACTCATCATCGAGGAGAATCCAATTACCGAGCTAGCGGTGTAGTAGATGCGATGCGTATTCCTAAGGATGCTTTCTATGCACATAAAGTTATGTGGAATGGTTGGGTGGTTCCAGAGAAGGATTCTTCTTATATTATAGGTCATTGGAACTATAAAGAAGGTCAAACCATCCGAAAATATGTTGTAAGTACTGGTGATGAGGTTCATTTGCTGGTAAATGGAAAAGATGTCGGGAAGGGTGTATGGAGTCATGGGTTCCTTTTCACTTTTGATAATATCCGCTATCAGCCTGGAAAGATTGAGGCTGTTAGCTATCGCAAAGGAAAAATCATCAGTCGAGTCAGCAAGGAGACGATTGGAGAACCTCACCATCTTAATATTACTACTATAAAAAATCCATTAGGTTTTAAGGCTGATGGAAATGATATGGTGATGATCCAGGTAGAGGTGGTTGATAAAAAAGGAAGAAGGTGTCCACTTGATAATCGAATGTTGCATTTCAATGCCTATGGTGAATGTCAATGGGTTGGAGGTATCGCTCAGGGCGAAAATAACTATGTTCGTGCTATTGATCTTCCTGTTGAATGTGGTATTAATCGTGTGCTTCTTCGAAGTACTCAAACGGCAGGAAAGATTTATGTAACTGTTGGTGCAGATGGTCTTCAGCCTGTTAGTTTCGAACTTAAGACCAAGAAATTGTATGTAGAGGATTATCATCCTAACATGACACTGCCATGCCGACTGGATAGGGGAGAAACTCCATCCACTCCATCTTATAAAGATGTGAAGAGAAGTATAGCAGTGGTAGGCATTCAGACCCCAAGCAACCCATCTGAAGCAAAGAGCAGCTATGATGATAATGAATTGACGGAATGGAAGAGCGATGGCAAGCTAGAGCATGCATGGATTTCCTATCAGTTGAAGGAAAATGTGGCTGTTGATGAGATTGCTCTCAAATTATCAGGTTGGCGAAATAAATCTTATCCATTGATGGTTTACGAGGGAACACAACTTGTATGGCATGGATATACCAACCCAACACTTGGATACGTACATATAAAGATAGGCAGACCTGTACAGTCGAACTTGATTTCCATAAAAATGATTGGTCCGGCAAAGACCAAGGATGAAGAAGGAAATACCAAAGAATTAGCTGGAGGCAAGGCTGGCGAACTCGATGAAGTTTCTGCAAGTAATGAAAAAGTAGAACTAAGAATAGTTGAAATAGATTTTTTAAAGAAATTATAAGAGAAATCGGGGAAGAATTCCCCGATTTTTTTGTACTTTTGCAGCCAATTAAAGATTATTATCGCATTACTGATGAAATTTGCAGATAAAAAAACGATACTGCACGAAGTACGAGATTATGTAACAATTGCTATAGCAATGATTGCCTATAGCATTGGTTGGAATCTTTTTCTGTTGCCAAACAACATTACAACAGGTGGAGTTCCTGGTGTGTCATCCGTTATCTATTGGGGATTAGGAATCCCAGTTCAGACAACCTATTTTGTTATCAATGCTATCCTTTTGCTTATAGCCTTGGTTATCCTAGGATGGAGGTTTTGTGCCAAAACCATGTTTGCAGTTTTCATGCTAACAGTTCTTACAATCTTTTTCCAAGCAAATCCTAGTGATCATCCTCTATTGGCCGATCAACCCTTTATGGCCTCTATCATAGGAGCTATCTTTTGTGGATCGGGAGTAGGACTTGGCCTTGCATTTAATGGATCGACAGGTGGAACGGATATTATTGCCGCTATTGTAAATAAGTATCGTGATATTTCACTTGGAAGAGTAATTATGCTCTGTGATATATTCATTATCACTTCTTCTTATTTAGTATTCCATAATTGGGAGCAAGTAATCTATGGATATGTAGTGCTAATCATTAGCTCGTTCTGTGTCGATCAGGTGGTTGATACTCGTCATAGAAAGGTTCAGTTCTTTATCATTTCTGATAAGTATAAGGAAATAGCAAGTAGAATTGCAGTATATCCACATCGAGGCGCTACCGTTATAGAGGCTCACGGATTCTATACAGGCCATGAAGTGAAGATGCTTTTCATTATGGCAAAGCGAAGAGAGAGCAATATTATCTTTAGCATCATCAACGAGATCGATCCTAATGCATTCGTTACTCAGACAAATGTAATAGGTGTATATGGTGAAGGTTTTGACAAATTTAAAGTTCATGGCCATCACGATAAGTCAAAAGAAATTATTACTAGTACAAAGCCATCTTAATGGCTTTTACTAGTGAAATGGAATATATTTACAAAAAATAATAACGGACCTCAAAAAAACTATCGATAAAGCATTTTTTCTATTATTTTTCTTTGAATTTATTTGGAGTTAACACAGAAATCTACTAATTTTGCAGATGAATTACTTACAAACCTAAAATCCGCAACTATCATCCAATACACGATTAAGGGTAGATTTATGAGTCGTTAGTAGCAGCTTTCAGTAAAAAGCAACAGC